>JAKAJU010000162.1 GCA_021813655.1 Chloroflexota bacterium
GTGAACTCCTGGCCGGGCAGGCCGGGCGAGTCGCAGAGGAGGTGGTCGTGCGCGTCGATGACGCCGAGCGCCTCGATCGGGACCGGCCCGAGGACCGTGACGACGTGCCCCGCGGCCGCCATGCGCTCGCGGCCCTCAGGCCTCGGGGGCGAAGAGGCGCGCCCAGCCGTCGTAGGGGATCAGGCCGATCACCTCGAACGTGAGGATGCCGGCCTTCACGAACGGCAGCGAGTCGAGCGCCGCGCGCGCGGCAGCCTCGTCGGGCGCCTCCAGGAAGAGGATCGATCGGTGGACGTCCGCACGGAAGCTGGCCTCGCGGAGGATCCCGGCCTGGTAGAGCTCCCACGCTCGGCGCGCTTCCGCCCGCCCGAGGGCGGCCGCCTCCTCTCGGGTGCGACCGGGAAACGACATGTCGACGGCGGAGCCGAGTGCCAGGTAGCGCATGCCCACGATCGTACCCGGCCTCGCGGCCCGGGATCGCGCGGCACCCGCGCGCGTGCCGGCCCGCGACTCCCTGGCGGCGGCACCCCGACGGCGGCACCGCCACCGCCGCCTATGAGCCGTGGAAGACCGGCCGGCGCTTCTCCAGGAACGCGAGGATGCCCTCCTGGTAGTCGTGGCTGTCGTAGACCTCGCGGCGCTGGGCCTGGATCCTCTCGTACGCCTCGGGGGTCAGCGGGTGCGCGTTCGCCAGCACCCGGAGCTCCTCCTTCATGATCCGGATCACGAGCGGCGACGAGCCTGTGATCGCCGTCCCGATCTCCGCCGTCGTGTGCTCGAGCTCCTCGATCGGGACCACCGCGTTGACGACCCCGTACGCCGCCATCCGTCCGGCGGGGACGGGCCGGGCGGTGAACAGCATCTCCTTCACGAAGTGCATGTCCGCCACCTTCATGAGGTTGAGCACGCCCGAGAGGTTGTAGGGCACGCCGAGCCGCGCCGGGGTGAGGGCGAACGTCGCCTCCGACGCGGCCACGACGAGGTCGCACGCGAGGACCAGCTCGCAGGCACCGCCCCACACCGATCCCTCGACCATCGCGATGACGGGCAGCGGGTGGGTCTCGATCCTGCGGACGACCCTGCGGAGCGGGTCGTTGTACGTGAGCGGGTCGCGGCCGTCGGTCGGCAGCTCCCGGACGTCGTGCCCGGCGGAGAAGACGTGCGCGCCGGGCATCGCCCGGATCACGATCGCCCGGACGGCTGGCGGCGCCTGGGCGTCCAGGGCGCCGGAGAGCGCGTCGATGAGCGCCCCGTTGATCGCGTTGACGGGCGGGCTGTCCAGGGTCACCCACGCGACCGAATCGTGGACGTCTACCTTCACCAGCGGGCTCATGCGCGTCTCCCCGACCCTGGCCCCGGAAGCGACCATGGTCGCATCGCGGGGCGGGACCTCACATGTCCGGGACGTACGCCGGGTCGAGATACTTCTCCGGGTCGTCGCCGAACTCGAGCAGGCAGCCCTTCCCGCAGAAGACGTACTCCCGACCCTCGTACGTGGTCACGAGGCCCTTCGCGCGGGCCTGCTCGATGTCGGGTGTCATCCCGCAGACGGGATCCTCGTTCGGGGCGATCTCACGGCGCTCGGCCATCGTGCACTCCTTCTCTCGTGTCTGGCGGACCGCGCCTCGCGGTCCCGGGACGGCGATGCCTGGGGAGCCGACCGGCGCCGCGTGCCCGTCGCCCAGACCGGTCGCACCCGCGAAGCCTACGCGGTCGGCGTGCGGCGCGCGGGCTCCGGTGTCGCTCGCGCGGGCGCCGGGCCTGCCATTCCGGGACCGTCCTGGCCCGACGTGGTAGATTGTAGACATGACTACAAATCAGGAGCCGGCCACGGTCTCGACGCTCGAGACGAGCCTGGGCTTCCGGCTGGGCCGCGCGGCCCGCGCTGTCCGACGGGCATGGGAGGAGCGCATCGTCGACCTCGGCCTCACGAGCCCGCAGGCGAACGCGCTCCGAGCCGTCGTGGAGCAGCCCGGGATCTCCCTCCGCGGGCTCGCCCGGAAGCTCGGGACCGACCCGATGAACGCGAAGCGCTTTGCGGACGCCCTCGAGGACGCCGGCCTCGTGACCTCGTGCGGCGATCCGACGGACCAGCGGCGGCGGGCGCTCGTGCCCACCGACGACGGGCTTCGCGTCGCACGCGAGGTCGAGTCGCGGGTCCTCGAGTGGAGCGTGGTCCTCGAGTCGATCGTCGGCGCCGACGACGTGGGACGCCTGTGGGCGATCCTCGCGCGGATCGAGGGCGGGATGGCGGCGCTGACGGAGGCCAGCGCCCGGCCGGCACCCGAGGCGACCCCCGGGGCGAACGCCCGGCCGACACCCGAGGCGCGCCGTGGCTGAGGAGGCGCTCCAGCCGGCAGGGGCGCCGGCGGCACACGCCCGGCGGAGCTCCTTCGCGGCGTTCGGCCAGCCCGCGTACCGGCGCTACTGGGCGAGTCAGCTCGTCTCCAACGTCGGCACGTGGTCGCAGACGATCGCGCAGTCGTGGCTCGTGCTCAGGCTGACGGGCTCCCCGGCGGCGCTCGGCCTCATCACCACGCTCCAGTTCCTGCCGATGCTCGTCTTCCCGCTCCTCGGTGGCGTCATCGCGGACCGGCTCCCGCGCCGGCGACTGCTGCTCGCGACCCAGGCGGGCGCGATGCTGCAGGCGGTCCTCCTCGGGGCGCTGGTCTGGTCCGGGACCGTCCAGTTCTGGCAGGTCGGGGTCCTCGCGCTCCTCCTCGGGCTCACGAACGCGTTCGGCAACCCTGCGCAGCAGGCGCTGGTCCCCGAGATCGTCGGGCGGGACCACGTCGGCAATGCGGTCGCGCTCAACAGCATCCAGTTCAACCTCGCCCGGCTCCTCGGCGGCGCGGTCGGCGGCCTGGCGGTCGCGACGCTCGGGATCGCAGCGACGCTGTTCCTCAACGCGGTCAGCTACCTGCCGGTGATCCTCGTCCTCGCGACGCTCCGGCCCGCCTACGCGAAGGTGCGGACGGGTCCGCGACCGCGCGTCGCCGGCGAGATCGGCGCCGGCGTGCGGTACGCGCTCGGGACGCCGGCCATCCGTCGCGTCCTCGCCCTGTTCGGCATCGTGGGCCTGCTCGGGTTCAACTGGTCGGTGGCGGTCCCTCTGCTCGCGGAGGCGCTCGGCCAGGGGCCCAGCGGGTTCGGTGCGCTCATGTCCGCCTTCGGGCTGGGGTCGCTCGCCGCCGGCCTCATCCTCATGCGGGCGCAGCAGGCGACGGACCGCCGGCTCGCTGCCGGCGGGCTGGCGCTCGGAGGTGCCCTCGTGCTCCTCGGCGCCTCGTCCTCGTATGCCCTGAGCCTCGTCCTGATGGTCGGCGCCGGTCTGGCCGGCATCGTCGCGACCGTCACCGCGAACACCCGGCTCCAGCTGCTCGCCACCGACGCCTACCGCGGCCGGGTCATGAGCCTCTTCGTCCTCCTCATGGGCGGCACGACGCCGATCGGGGCGCTCCTCCTCGGGGGGATCTCGCAGGCGTGGGGGATCCGCGTGGGCCTGTTCATCTTCGGCGCGCTCACGCTCGCCGGGCTCGTCGCGGTGCTCGCGCTGGACCGGGGACTTCGCGCGAGGTCGGTCGCCGAGCCCGTCGCGGGGTCGGTCGCCGAGGCCCTCGCCGGTCGCGGCGGGCGGACGCAGGAGACGTAGCCGGGCGCCGCCGCCGCCCCATCGCCGGATCGTGCGGCGGGCTCTGCCGCCGCGCGCCCCTGCCGCTGCGCGCCGCACTGCCGCCGCGGAGCTCTTCCGCCGTACCGCGCGCCCCCGTCACCTCGTGTCGTGCCGCCCCTGGGCCTGGAGCCTGGCCCACGTGTCCCG
>JAKAJU010000074.1 GCA_021813655.1 Chloroflexota bacterium
CCCGGATCGACGCCCTGCCGGAACACGGCCTGGCGTCGGGGCCCGCGCTGCTCGCGGCGGCTCTCTCGGTGGAGCCGGAGATGAGCGGCGCCGACCTCTGCGCGGCGTCCGGACCGCTTCGCCTGTGCCTGCCGGTCGCCCGCGACGAGACGACCAACGCCGCGGCGGGCATCGATCACCGGATCGTCGCCGGAGCCCGGGTCGGCGTCGCGTACGCCGGCACGCCCTGGGGCGCGCTGCCGTGGCGGTTCGCGCTCGCCGACAGTCCGGCCGTGTCGCGACCGCGACCGCCGCGGCCCCGTGCGCCGCACGCCCACCCGGACGCGGCCCAGGCCCGGGCAGGGATCGTTCCGCCGTCCGCCGGGCGGACGCCCTGATGGACGCGAAGTCGCTCGTCCTGCTCGAGTTCCCGGCGGTCCGCTCGAGACTCGCCGAGGCGACGCAGTTCCCGCCGGGCCGGCGGCTCGCGGAGTCGCTCGAGCCGTCGCCCGACCCGGTCATCGTCGCCCGCGGCCTCCAGGAGACCGACGAGGCGCGCGCTCTCCTGCGCGAGCGGCCCGGCGTCGGGATCGGCGGCGCGCACGACATCGGCCCGGCGATCGGTCGAGCCGCACGTGGCGGCCGTCTCGACGCCCCCCAGTTCGTGGCGATCGCGGAGACGCTCGAGGCGGCCTCGCGACTTGCCGACGCGCTCGCCGCCGAGCGCCGTCCGCTCCTGCGCGACCTCGGACGGTCGATCCAGCCGCTGCCGGCGCTCCGGAGCGTCCTCGAGCGCAGCTTCGACCCGACCGGGGAGCTCCTCGACAGTGCGTCGCCGAGACTCGGCGGGCTGCGCCGGGCAGTGCGCATCGCCTACGACCGGCTGCGCGCGCGGCTCGATACGCTCGTGCACTCGTCAGAGCTCCGCGGAGCCCTCCAGGAGCCGATCATCACGCTCCGCAACGGCCGCTACGTCGTCCCGGTGCGAGCCGAGGCCCGCAGCCGCGTGAAGGGCATCGTCCACGATGCCTCGGGGAGCGGGCAGACCGTCTTCGTCGAGCCCCTGATCGCGGTCGAGCTCGGGAACGCCTGGCGCGAGGCCCAGCTGGCCGAGGAGGTGGAGGTCGAGCGGATCCTCGACGAGCTGTCCGCGCTCGTCGGGGCGAACGCGTCAGCCCTCGGAGCGACGCTCGACGCGCTGGCGCGCTTCGACTTCTGGAGCGCGAAGGCCCGGCTCGCCGGCGAGATGGACGCGACGCGCGCCGAGACGTCCGCCGCGCCGCGGATCGTCCTGCGCAGCGCGCGCCACCCGGGCCTCTCCGGCCGCGTCGTGCCGATCGACGTTGAGCTCGGCGACGGCTTCACGGCGCTCGTCATCACGGGCCCGAACACGGGCGGCAAGACGGTCACGCTCAGGACGATCGGGCTCCTCTGCCTCATGCATCAGGCCGGGCTCCACGTCCCGGCCGAGGCCGGGAGCGCCCTGCCGGTCCTCCGAGACGCCTTCGCGGACATCGGCGACGAGCAGTCGGTCGCCCAGTCTCTCTCGACGTTCTCCGGCCACCTGCGGTCCATCACGCGGATCGTGGATGCGGCGGGTCCCGACACGCTCGTGCTCCTCGACGAGCTGGGCGCGGGCACCGATCCCACGGAGGGATCCGCGCTCGCCCAGGCGCTCCTCGACCACTTCATCCGGTCCGGCGCCCTCGTGGCGGCGACCACCCACTACGCGGAGCTCAAGGTCTACGCTCACGCGACGCCGCAGGCGCGGAACGCATCCGTCGAGTTCGACCTGGTGACCCTCAGCCCCACGTACCGGGTCTCGATCGGCCTGCCCGGGACGAGCCACGCATTCGCGATCGCGGAGCGGCTCGGCCTCCCGCGGCCGATCGTCGACGCCGCAAGGTCGCGCCTCACGGAAGGCCAGGTGGCGTTCGAGGAGACGCTCGCCTCGATCCGGCGCCACGAGGGCGAGGCCGTCGAGGCGCTGGCACGGGCGCGCTCGGCCGAGGCGCGGGCGGCGGAGGCGCGCCGCCAGGCGGACGAGGAGCGACGCAAGGCTCGCGCGGAACGGGACGAGGCGGTGAAGGCCGCACGGCTCGAGACCGAGCGCATCGTCGCATCGCTGCGCGACGAGGTGCGTGCAGCGCGGAAGCGGCTCGAGCGCGAGGCCGTGACGGCGACGGCGCTCGACAGGATCGAGCAGGCGGCGGACGCGCACCTCGCGCAGCTGCCGGCGGCGGAGCCCGTCGTGGAGCCCGAGGCTCCCGTCGCGGTCGCGTGGCGCGTCGGGATGCGCGCGCGAAGCCGCACGCGCGGCTGGGACGGCCGGATCGCCGCCCTCGACCGGGGCCGCCACCGGGCGACGGTCGAGGTGGGCGGGATGCGCGTCACGGTTGCGACGGGCGACCTGGTTCCCCCGGCCGCCGCGACCTCCGAGGTCGAGCGGCGGCCCCGCCGGACCGAGGCCGATTCGGCGAGCGCGTCGATCCCGCGCCTGCGGCTCGAGCGCGCGCGCACGGTGTCGTCGTCGCTCGACCTGCGCGGCGCACGCGTAGAGGAGGCGATCGAGATGCTCGGGCGCTACCTCGACGACGCGTCGCTCGCGGGCCTGGACAAGGCGACGATCGTCCACGGGCTCGGGACGGGCGCTCTTCGGGACGCGGTGCGGGCGCACGTCGCGGCGAGCCCGCTGGTCAGGACGTGGAGGCCCGGGGCGAGGGGCGAGGGCGGGGACGGAGCCACGATCGTCGAGCTGTGAGGCGTCGCGCCGGCCCCGATGCCCTCACGGGGTGGGCGGGGTCGACCAGGGGAACGGCTCCATCGTCGGGTTGCCGTCGGGCGGCGTCAGCCAGTCGTCGGTCGGCGACGGTTCCACGGGCGCGAGCTCGCAGGTCTTCGTCGGCGGCATCGGCGCTCCCCAGGACGCGCCGAACGGCATCCATCCACCGGTCTGGTAGAAGTACGACGTGGGCGTGTTCTCGGGTCCGCCGCGCACGCCGGCGCCCTTCTCGGCGCGCTTGATCCACCCGTCCGTGAAGGGCTTCCACTGCGGGAAGGCGCTCTCGACGCCCGAGAGGTCGAGGAAGGTCTTCTTCTCCATCGGGCCGGCGCACCCCTCCTGCCAGAGGTCCCCGGTCGCGCTGTCGATCTCGAGCTCCTGCTTGGTGTCGTCGACCTTCGTCGGAACGGTCCCGTCGACGAAGATCTCGTCCACCGTCTTCGTCGTCCCCGAACCCGGCCGCATCCCCGAGAACGCGTCGACACGTGCGTGGACGATCCCGGAGGGCTCGGTGAAGTCGGCCAGCGGAAGCGACTTCGTGGCCTCGTTCATGTAGTCCTGCCAGAGCGAGGCTGCCGATTCCAGCGCGACGACGCCCTCGGGCGGTGCGCTGTTGTCGCTGTTGCCCATCCACGTGCCGGTGACGATGGCCGGTTTCGACGGGTCCGCGGGAGGGGCGAGGAACCCGACGGCCGTGAGGTCGATCGTCGAGTCGGTCGTGCCTGTCTTGAGGGCCGCGGGCCGCCGCGTGCCGGCGGCGTTCACGAGCTTGCGCGCGCTCCAGAACGGGTTCTGTGCCGGGTCCGTGTTCGAGGCGAGGATGTTCGTCACCACGTAGGCCGCCTGCGGGCTCACGACCTTCGTCGTCTTCGGCTTCGCGTTGGAGCCCGGCCAGATGACGTTGCCCTGAGCGTCGGTGACCCGGAGGATCGTCGTCCGCGGGACGAGCACGCCGCCGTTCGCGATCGCGCCGTACGCGCCGATGAGGTCGATCATGTGGAGCTCGGCCGTCCCGATCGCGACCGACAGGCCCGGGTCCACGCCGTCCTGGAAGCGGATGCCGAACCGGCGCGCCGACTGCAGGACGTGATCGACGCCGTTGTACGCGGCTGCCTTGATCGACGGGATGTTCAGCGACACCTGGAGCGCCTCGCGGAGGCGGACCGGGCCGCGCTCCATGCGGTCGGCGTCCGTCGGTGTCCAACCGCCGCCGAAGTCGGTGACGACGTCCATGAACATCGAGGCGGCCGTGAGCGTCCCGTCGTTGATCCCGGTGACGTAGTTGATCGGCTTGAACGCGGAGCCCGGCTGCCGCCAGCCGTCGGACATCACGTCGAACTGCGGCTGGAACGTCTTCGACTTGCCGGACAGGTAGTAGCCGGCGCTGCCGGTGTACGCGAGGATCTGGCCCGTCCGGTAGTCGATCGAGGCGAGGGCCGCGTTGTTGACTCCGCGCCCCTCCATGTTCTTCAGCCAGTCACGGTAGGGGACCTTGAGGCCCTTGTAGTACGCGGCCGGGTTCTTCTGGACGGGGCCCCGGCCGGCGGCGTTGGACCACTTCTCGGCCGACCGCTGCATCGTCCAGTCGAGGGTCGTGACGACCCTGAAGCCGCCCGTGTCGATCTTCGGACAGGCGTCCTGCGCCGCGTCCGGGCCGCACAGGATCTTGGCGAGCTCGCGCCGGACCTGCCAGACGAACTGGGGTGCGCGCCAGCGCGGCGCCGTCTGCGGCACGAGGATGACCGGCTCCTGCTTCGCCGCGTCGTACTGCGCGTCGGTGTACTGGCCGGCCGTGAGGACGCTCCGGGTCTTCATCAGCTCGAGGGCCTGGTTCCGCCGCTGGACGATGAGCGCGTCCGCCGGGACGACGAGCTGGGTCTTCCCGTTGGCGGTCGGCTGCTCGACCGCGTTGCGGACGAGGTCGTACTCGGAGGGGGACTGCGGGATGGACGCGAGGATCGCCGCCTGCGCGAGCGTGAGCTTCGAGAGGTCGCTGACACCGAAGTAGCTGCGTGCCGCCGCCATCACGCCGTAGCTGTTGTTCCCGTAGAAGTTCTGGTTCAGGTAGAGGGCCATGATCCTCTCCTTCCCATCCTTCCCCGGGTACTCCTGCGTGAGGCGGATCGACTGGATGATCTCCTTGATCTTCCGCTCGTACTTCGACCCCGCGAACGCCGATTCGGGAAGGAGGCGGGCACGTACGAGCTGCTGGGTGATCGTGGACGCGCCGCCGCTGCTCGAGAGGGCTGCGCGCACGATGCCGAGCGGGTCGAAGCCGGCGTTCTCCCAGAAGGACTTGTCCTCGATCGAGGTCGTCGCGTCGACGAGGACGCCCGGGATCTGGGCGAAGTCCACCACCTGGCGCTTCTCGGTGGCGAACGTCGCGAGCTGGACCTTCCCCGTCCGGTCGTAGACGGCGGTCTCCTGGTTGAACGTGAGGTTCTCGAGGAGCGCCTTGGGGTCCGGGAGATCCCTGCTGAACGACGAATAGGCTCCGACGGCCGCGGCGAAGCCGAGCCCGCCGAGGACGAGGAAGGAGCCGAAGAGGATCAGAGGGAGCGCGATCGCGATGCCGCGAGCCGCGTTCGTGCCGCCCGATCGACGGGCAGCACCGTTGCGCCGTTCGCGCTGGCGCCGCGCGGTGCTGGTCTGCATGCCGTCGAGACGATAGCATGGAACGCCGTGAAGTCCCCCCGCACGAGCCTTCGGGCCCGATGACCGCCACCGCGGCGGGCCCCGACGGCCCGCTCTCCGCGCTCCTGTCCGACCTGGAGTGGCGTGGCCTGCTGGCCGCCACGTCGGCCGGGCTGCCCGCGCGCCTCGCCACCGGGGCGCCCATCGCCGGGTACAACGGGTTCGACCCGACGGCCGATTCCCTGCACGTCGGGCACCTCGTGCCGATCTTCGGGCTCGTCCGGCTGCAGCGCCATGGCGTCCGGCCGGTCGCGCTCGTGGGCGGCGCCACGGGGATGGTCGGCGACCCCTCGGGTCGGTCGGCCGAGCGGACCCTCCTCGACCGCGACGTCGTGGACGCCAACGCGGCGGCGATCCGCCGCCAGCTCGAGCGCTTCCTGGACTTCGAGCCCGGCCCCGCGTCGGCCGAGATGGCCAACAACCTCGACTGGTTGGGCTCGGCCGGGCTCCTCGACTTCCTCCGCGACATCGGGAAGCACTTCACGATCCCGTACATGCTCGCGAAGGACTCCGTCCAGCTGCGGCTCACCGGCGGGCTCTCGTTCACGGAGTTCAGCTACATGCTGCTGCAGTCCGCCGACTTCCTGCACCTCTACCGGGAGCATGGCGTCGAGCTCCAGGCGGGCGGGGCGGACCAGTGGGGGAACATCACCGCGGGGATCGAGCTGATCCGGCGCGTCGAGGGACGGGGCGAGGGGCACGAGCCTGCCCACGGGCTCGCATACCCGCTCCTGCTCACGCCGTCCGGGGCGAAGTTCGGGAAGAGCGAGGGGGGCGAATCCGTCTGGCTCGACCCCGCGCGCACCTCGCCGTATCGCTTCTACCAGTACTGGATCGAGGTGGACGACCGCGACGTCCCCGTCTACCTGCGCTGGTTCACGCTCATGGGCCGCGAGGAGATCGAGGCCCTCGAGGCCGAGCGCGACGCGCATCCCGAAGCGCGGGCGGCCCAGCGTGCACTCGCGCGCGACATCACCGAGCGTCTCCACGGGCGCGAGGCGGCCGAAGAGGTCGCGCGGGTCAGCGCGATCCTCTTCGGTGGGGACCCACTCCATGCCGAGGCCTCCACGCTGGCAGCCCTCGCACGCGAGATCCCGACCGCGCCGTGGCCCGAGTCCGCACCGCGCACGGTCACGGACGTCGCGATCGCGGCCGGGGTCGCCGCCTCCCGCAGCGAGGCTCGCCGCCTCGTCGAGCAGCGCGGCCTGACCCTCAACGGCCGGCCTGCGACCGACGCGACGGCAGACGTCGAGACAGGGACGCTCCTCGCAGGTCGGTTCCTGCTCCTGCGGCGCGGGAAGCGCGACTACCGGATGCTCGTGCGCGGCGAGCCGGCTCCATGACCGACGGGACCGTCCGGTCCTGCCAGCGCTGCGGGTACTCCGCCGTGACCGCCGGGAGCTACTGCAGGCGGTGCGGCCTGCCCTACGGCGCGAACCCCGCCGTCATCGGCGATGACGGGCCGCCTGAGTGCCCCGTGTGCTACGCCCGCGGCGATCGGGGCGGGCTGTACCCGGCTCCGGGCGGCGGGCGCACGACGTACGAGCGGCACGCGCGCGACCACGAGCTCCGCCCGGTCGGTGACGACGACTGGCTCGAGACGCTGCGTGACGGCGACGAGATCGTCATCGACCGCTGGCGCGCGCCGTTCGCGCTGACGCGACGTTACCTGGTCACCGGCCAGTGGGACGCGGGCAAGGGCCGGACGTACGTCCACAACGCGGTGATCATCGCGATGGTGGGCGCCACGCGCGGCGGTGAGGCCATCGAACCGACCCCGCCGCCAGCGCCGCCGGCACCCTCCGACGCCACGACCCACCGACGCTTCGCGTTCCTCCATCGGCCTGGCGCCAGGAAGGACGCGAGGGCGGCCCCGGACGACATCGCGGCGGCACGGCGCGCCGTGGACGCCGGCCGCGAGCGGTCCCTGGCGAGGTCCCGCCGCTGACGCGCGTCGACGGCTCTGCAGCGCTCCGTCGCGTCACTGCCCCGGACCCCGTTCACACGCTGCTCGGGACCCCTTGCCATCGCGGCCAGGGCGGTGCAACATCAGGCGATCGACGGGGGGCGATGAGGCGCGGCGCCATACCCGGCCGCCCGACCCGCGCTCAGCCACTGGCGAGACCGACCCGTCCCGTGGCAGTCGCTCGGGCGGCTCCGTGCGCCGGCGATCGCAGCCCGGTTCGAACCAACGCCGCGCTTGGCGCAGGGCCCACTCGATGCGCGTGCCTCGCCGACTCTGCTCGGCGATGAGAGGGGTCGTGCCATGCATCCCGTGCCCGGGCACCGTCGCCTGATCGCGCTGGCCGTCGCCGGTGTCCTCGTCGCCATGGCGGCCTGGACCTCCCTGGGGACGAGTCCGCGTACTGCCGCAGGCGAGATCTCCTCAACCGGCAACCTCGTGAAGAGCCCGGCCACACTGCTGGGCGAGCTTCAGTCGACACCGATGCAGATGCAGCAGTCGAGCCGGTCCAGCTTCTTCGACGTGTTCATGCGGCTCGCACCAGTCAGCGGCATCGGCTCCGGCTGCGACATGCTCGTCCAGGAGGCCCGGGCCAAGGGCTACCGACGCAATGGGAAGCCGCTCCCGGCCTCGTGCGCAGCGCTCCTGAAGACCACCGCCCGCGCCGACTCGTTCTTCGACGTGTCGATCAGCGACCCGCAGCGGCAGCTCAGCGAGCACCTCGCCGCAGCCTCGCTCGAGACCGACACAAACACCATGCACGGGAGTCGGGCGTACTTCGACATCTGGCTCGACGCGCAGAATCCCGATGCAAGCATCGTCCAGCTGAGCTTGACGAACAACTGGTCGGATCAGCCCGAGGTGGTCAAGGCCGCGAAGGGCGGTCTCCAGGTCAACGGCCAGAGCCGCTTCTTCGTTGACGTCGCGAGAGTCATCTCGAGGCCCACAGTCAACGCGGCACGCCAGCGCACGCTCGTCTGGTACCACTACTGGTGGTATGACTCGCACGCCCACAACTGGTGGTGGTACGGACCGTACTCGTGGTGGTATTGGCAGTACTCCTGGTACGGCGGCGTTTGGTGGTGGTGGTGGAACGGCTGGTGGCCGTGGTGGCACTCGTACCACTGGTATTTCTGGTCGAACTGGTGGAGCGACCTGAACCCGAACGCACAACCGTAGTCCCACGCGCCCCGACATCCTCTCTCGCGGGCGGCTGGCTGCGCCGCCCGCGAGAGAGGCATCAGGCGGGCTGAGGGACTTCCGGACGGTCCGAGCTCCGCCTTGCCCTCCTAGTGCGCCGCCTCGACCTCCTTCTTGTGCGCTTCGACGATCTTGTCCGCCACGTGGCCGGGGACATCCTCGTAGTGGTCGAGCTCGGAGCTGAACGTGCCGCGTCCGCCCGTGATCGAGCGCAGCTCCGTCGCGTAGCCGAAGAGCTCGGACTGCGGGACGTGGGCGGTGATCACCTGCATCCCGTTGCCCGCCGGATCCATCCCGAGGACGCGACCGCGACGGCCGTTGAGGTCGCGGCTCACGTCGCCCATGAACCGCTCCGGGACCCGGACGGAGACCGACATGATCGGCTCCATGAGGACCGGCTTCGCTTCCTGGACGCCCTGCTTCAGGGCCATCGACGCGGCGATCTGGAAGGAGAGGTCGTTCGAGTCGACCGGGTGGAACGAGCCGTCGTACAGGGTCGCCCGGAAGTCCACGAGGGGGTAGCCGGCGATCACGCCCTCGGCGGCCGCGGCACGGATGCCCTTCTCGACGCCGGGGAAGAAGTTGCGCGGGACGGACCCGCCCACGACACGCTCGGTGAACTCGACGCCGCCGCCCGGGTTCGGCTCGAGCTCGATCCAGACGTCGCCGAACATCCCGTGTCCGCCGGTCTGCTTCTTGTAGCGGCCGTGGCTCTGGGTCTTGCCGCGGATCGTCTCGCGGTACGCGACCTTGGGGGTGTGCGTGACGATCGCCGAGCCGAACTTCCGCTTCACGCGCTCCGCGATGACCGCGACGTGCGTCTCACCCATGGCCACGAGGAGCTGCTCGCCGGCTTCGCTGCGCTCGACGCGCGCCGTGGGCTCCTCCTCGAGCATCCGCTGGAGGGCAGGGCCCATCTTGTCGAGGTCCGCCTTCGTCTGCGGCTCGATCGCGACGACGAGCGTCGGCTCGGGGAAGGTGAGCGCGGGGAGCTGCAGGGGCTTCTCCTTGACCGAGAAGCTGTCGCCCGTCGCTGTGACGGCGAGCTTGGCGACAGCGCCGATCTCGCCAGCCTTCAGCTCGCCGACGGGCTCCTGGTCCTTCCCGTGGAGGAACAGCAGCTGGCCGATGCGCTCGTCCTCGCTCCGGCTGGAGTTCCACGCGTGACCCTGGCTCTTGAGGGTGCCCGAGACGACGCGCAGGTAGGTGATCCGGCCGACGTGCTGGTCGGCGGCGGTCTTGAAGACACGGACGAGGACGGGAGCCGCGGGGTCCGGTGTGACGTCCACCGCCTCGCCGGACTTGGCGTCCGTCGCGGCTACGGCACCCTCCTCGACCGGGGAGGGCAGGTAGCGGATGATCGCGTCCGCGAGACCGCGGACGCCGATCCCCTTCGCGGCGCTGGCGACGAGGACCGGGGCGATGATCGCCTCCTTCACCGCCGCGTGGACGACGGCTTCGAACTCGGCGTCGGTGATCTCCTCGCCCTCGAGGTACTTCATGAGGACCGCGTCGTCGGCCTCCGCGGCCGCCTCGAGCAGCTGCTCGCGCCGGCGGGCGACCTCCGCGGTGACGCCGTCCGGGACAGGGATCTCGACCTCGCCCTTGCCGTCCCATCGATACGCCTTGCCGTGGACGAGGTCCACGTACCCCTCGAACGACTCGGCCGCGCCGAGCGCGACGTGGAGCGGCGCCATCTTGTCGCCGAACGACGCACGGAGGGCGTCGAGCGCGGCGCCTGGGTCGGCGTTCTCGCGGTCGCACTTGTTGATGACGACGAGTGCCGGCATCCGGTTCTCGCGCCCGAGCGAGACCGCGAGCTCGGTGCCGGCCTCGACGCCGCCGCTCGCGTCCATGAGGATCAGCGCGCCGTCGGCCGCGGCGTACCCCATGACGACCTCGCCCGCGAAGTCCGGGTAGCCCGGCGTGTCGAGGAGGGTCACGCGCGTGCCCGCGTGATCGAACGACGCGACGGAGAGGCTGAGGGACTGCTTGCGCTTGTGCTCCTCGGGCTCGTAGTCGAGGCTGGCCGTCCCGTCATCGACGCGGCCGATGCGCGTGATAGCGCCGCCCTCGAACAGGAGTCGCTCGGCGAGCGTCGTCTTCCCCGCGCCCTGATGCGCGGCGATGACGACGCTCCGGAGGTGGGGGAGGTCGACGCTCTTGGTCGTGGTCACGCCGGGAACCTCATGCGGAAGCTGACGGAGTCGCCTCGGGCGCGGGGATGGACCGTCCCCGGCCCGATGGTCGTTCCGCACATGATACCCGGCCCCCGCTCCGCCTCCGGGGCCTGGCGGGATCGGCGCTACGGCGGGCGCCGGAGGGGCGGGCGCGCTCCCGTATACTTCCGACCATGTCCGGGCACAGCAAATGGTCCACGATCAAGCGCCAGAAGGGCGCCAACGATGCGAAGCGCGGGGCGCTGTTCACCAAGGTCGCGCGCGAGATCATCATCGCCGCGCGCATGGGCGGCGGCGACCCGGACGCCAACTACCGGCTGCGGCTCGCGATCGAGAAGGCGCGCTCGGTCAACATGCCGATGGACAACATCAAGCGGGCGATCGAGCGCGGCTCCGGCGGTGGCGAGACGGAGACGTACGAGGAGATCATCTACGAGGGGTACGGCCCCGGCGGGGTCGCCGTCCTCGTCGAGGCGCAGACCGACAACCGCAATCGGACGGCGGCCGAGGTCCGCTCGATGTTCACGAAGACCGGAGGGCAGCTCGCCGGCTCCGGCGCGGTCGCGTGGCAGTTCGAGCAGCGCGGGGTCGTCGCGGTCCCGCGCGCCGGCGTCGACGCGGACGAGGTCGCGCTCATGGCGATCGACGCGGGCGCCGCCGACATCGACACCGACGCCGACCCGATCGAGGTCTACACGGAGCCCGGCGACCTCGAGTCCGTCCGGCGGTCGCTCGAGTCCGCCGGCGTGAAGGTCGAGTCCGCCGAGATCGCGATGATCGCGAAGAACACCGTCGAGCTCGACGCGCACAGGGCGCGCCAGGCGCTCAGGCTCGTGGAGCTCCTCGAGGACCTCGACGACGTCCAGCGGGTGACCGCGAACTTCGACATCCCGGAGGAGGTCTTCGCAGAGGTCGCGGGGTGATCGTCCTCGGGATCGACCCGGGGACGGCCGCCGTCGGGTACGGCGTGGTCGACTCGGGCGGTCCCGGCCTCCGTGGGATCGCCCACGGCTGTCTCACGACCTCGCCCGACCTCTCGCTGCCGGAGCGGCTCCTGCTCGTCCACGACGGCGTGGCCGCACTCGTCCGGGAGCACGCCCCGCAGGTCCTCGCCGTCGAGCGGATCTACTTCCAGCAGAACGCGCAGACGGCCATCGCGGTCGGTCACGCGCGCGGGGTGATCCTGCTCGTCGCGGCCGAGGCGGGCATCCCGGTCGTGGAGGCGACGCCGAACGAGGTGAAGCAGGCCGTCACCGGCAGCGGCGCCGCGGACAAGCGCCAGGTGCAGCGGATGGTCCGGACCGTGCTCGGCCTCGCGAGCGACCCTCGCCCGGACGACGCCGCGGACGCCCTCGCGGTCGCGATCTGGGCAGCGAACACCGCGGGCGTCGCGTCGGCCTCGCCGGGAGCGGCCTCGATCCTCGACCGGGCAGCGGTCGCGCCGATGGCGGCCGGTCCGTCGCCGTACGACCGTGCCGTGCGCGACGCGCTCCGGGCCGAGCGTGGGGCGGCAGCATCGGATCGGACGGGCGGGAAGGGGAGCGGCCGGTGATCGCCTCGCTCGAGGGCATCGTCGGGACCGTCTCCGCGGACTCGCTCGTCGTGGAGGTGGGTGGCGTCGGCTACCGGGTCTACGCGGCGCCGTCGCTGCTGGCCGCTGCCGTGCCGGGCACGCGGACGAAGGTCCACACCTTCCACCTCGTTCGCGAGGACGTGCAGGCGCTGTACGGGTTCGCGAGCCCCGGTGAGCTCGGGTTCTTCACCCTCCTCCTCACCGTCAACGGCGTCGGGCCCAAGGTCGCCCTCGCGATCGTCGGCAGCCGTCCGGTCGCGGACCTGCAGCTCGCGATCGTGCAGGACGACCAGGCCGCGCTCGTGAGCGTCCCGGGCGTCGGGAAGCGCCTGGCCGGGAGGATCTGCCTCGAGCTCAAGGAGAAGGTCGACGCGGCGGGCAGCGCGGCCGCGGCGCTGGGGATCGCGCCCGGTGCGGAGGGGTCGCGGCAGGGCGACGTCGTCGCGGCCCTCCAGGCGCTCGGATACGGGCTCGCCGAGGCGCGGGCGGCGGCGCGCCGCGGCGCGGCGGCGGTCCCGGTCGACGCGTCGCTCGAGGATCGCGTGAAGGCGGCGCTCACCGCGACCGTCACCGACTGACGGCGACCACCACCGTCTGGTGGCGCATGTCACGGGGGCTCTCCCGGGCGGTTCCGGCCGCTTCCGACCGAGTCGAACATCTGTACGAAACGGCACGTCGCGTGCTATGCTCGCGGCCATGACCGAGCACGATCCGCGCGTCCTCGCGACCGGTGCCTCCGACGGCGACGAGGTCGCGCTCGAGCGGTCCCTGCGCCCGCGGACGCTCGACGAGTACGTGGGTCAGCGCGACGTCAAGGCCAACCTCGCCGTGCTCCTCGAGGCCGCCCGGAGGAGGGAAGAGGCGGCCGACCACATCCTCCTCCACGGTCCGCCCGGCCTGGGCAAGACGACGCTCGCGACGATCGTGGCGCGCGAGCTCGGCGTGAACATCCGCTACGCCAGCGGCCCGGCGATCGAACGCCCCGGGGACCTCGCCGCGATCCTCACGTCGCTCGATTCGCGCGACGTCCTGTTCATCGACGAGGTGCACCGCCTCGGGCGCTCGGTGGAGGAGATCCTCTACCCGGCCATGGAAGACTTCGCGCTTGACGTGATGATCGGGAAGGGCCCGTCCGCGCGATCGCTGCGCCTGACCCTCCGACCGTTCACGATCGTCGGGGCCACCACGCGCGCCGGCCGGATCAGCAGCCCGCTCCGCGACAGGTTCGGCGCCACGTACCGCCTCGATTTCTACGAGCCGGAGGACCTCGCGGCGATCGCCCGGCGGACGGCCGCGATCCTGGGGATCGAGCTGACGCCCGACGCCGCGCTCATGCTCGCGGCGCGCGGGCGGGCCACCCCGCGGGTGGTCAACCGGCTGGTGAAGCGCGCCCGCGACCACGCCGAGGTGCATCGCGACGGCCGTGTCGACGCCGAGGCCGTCGCCGAGGCGATGGCTGCGCTCGAGATCGACGACGCCGGCCTCGACGGGACGGACCGCCGTCTCCTCGCGACCGTGCTCCGCAAGTTCGGCGGCGGCCCGGTGGGCGTTGCGGCGCTCGCGGCCGTGCTCGCGGAGGAGGTGGAGACGGTCGAGGACGTCTACGAGCCGTACCTCCTGCGCATCGGCTTCCTCGAGCGGACGCCGCAGGGACGGATCGCCACGGATGCCGCGTTCGAGCACCTCGTCGCGCAGGGGATGGACGTCCCGCCACCCCGACGTCCGGCCGCGGCCGGCACGCTCTGGTGGGGCACGTCCGGAGCCCCGGACGTGCAGCGCGACCCCGGCGCGGACGCGGCCGGATGACCGGGCCCGCGGAGTTCCGCGTCGTCGTCCCGGCACCGGCGGACGGCGGGACGCGCGGGCGCGTCGGCCGGCTCTCCCTCCCGCACGGGATCGTGGAGACGCCAGCGTTCATGCCGGTCGGGACGAACGCGGCCGTGAAGGCGCTCCATCCCGACGATCTCCGCGCAGTCGGCGCGTCGATCGTCCTCGCCAACACGTACCACCTCTCCCTCCGGCCCGGGCACGAGCGGATCGCGCGGCTCGGCGGACTGCACCGGTTCATGTCGTGGGACCGGCCCATCCTCACCGACTCCGGCGGGTTCCAGGTCGTCTCGCTCGGCGATCTCCGGACGATCGACGAGGACGGAGTGACGTTCCGGAGCCACCTCGACGGCTCCGTGCACAGACTCACACCCGAGTCGGCGGTGGAGATCCAGGAAGCGCTCGGGGCGGACGTCGCGGTCGCCCTCGACCAGCCCGTCCCCCCGGCGTCGACGGACGCGCGCTCGGTCGCGGACGCCACGGCGCGGACGCACCGCTGGGCCGTCCGATGCCTCGCCGCCCACCGGCGGCCGGACCAGGCGCTGTTCGGGGTCATCCAGGGCGGCCTCGACCCCGAGCTCCGCCTCGAATCCGCACGGACGATCGCGGACCTCCCGTTCGACGGCCTGAACATCGGGGGGCTCGCGGGGGACGAGACGCTCGAGGAGCGCAACGCCGTCCTCGACGTCGTCGTGCCGCTCCTCGCCGGCGACCCTCGCCCGCGGTACCTGATGGGGCTCGGCTCGCCGCTGGACATCGTCGACGCGGTGGACCGCGGAGTGGACCTCTTCGACTCGGTCCTGCCGGCGCGAGTCGCGCGCAACGGCCAGCTGTGGGTCCCGGGCGGACGCCTGAACATGAAGAACGCGGAGTTCCAGGACGATCCGCGGCCGGTCCAGGAGGACTGTCCGTGCATCCTGTGTCGCGGGTTCTCGCGGGCATACCTCGCGCACCTGTTCCGCGCACGGGAGCTGCTCGCGTACCGCCTCGCGACTTGTCACAACCTGACCTTCACCCTAGAGTTCATGGCGAGGATCCGGCGCTCGCTCGAGGCCGGGACCTTCCCCGTCGACGTGCCCGGTCTGCGTGCCCGCGCCCCTCGGATGGGCCGGCATGCATCGGTGGCGAAGTCGGCGTGAAGGCGGGTCACGCAGGATGTCGTTGATGAGGAGGCGCCACCATGGGCTCCCGGGATCGCCCGCACCGCGAGGCGAAGAAGAAGCCGAAGGACGCATCCGCCAAGAAGGTCCAGGGATTCCTCGAACCCCCGGCGAACGTCGAGGTCATCAAGCCTCATCGGAAGCCGAAGCCGGTCGTCGAGGAGTCCGACGAGTCCGAGGAGAGCTGACGGGTCGGCCGGTCGTCGTCGCGACGCCCGCTCCGCGCCGTCACGAGCACGGGGAAGGGCGACGATGACGATCTCGGGTGAGCGCGGGTCCGACCAGCGCGGCGCCGCCGAACGGCAGAAGGCGGTGGACGCCGCGATCCTCGCCATCGAGAAGCAGTTCGGGCGCGGCTCGATCATGAAGCTCGGGTCGGCCGAGCGACAGCAGGTCGACTCGATCCCCACCGGGTCGATCGCGCTCGACCTCGCGCTCGGGGTGGGCGGCATCCCGCGCGGCCGCATCACCGAGATCTTCGGCCCTGAGTCCTCGGGCAAGACCACCGTCTGCCAGCACGTCATCGCCGAGGCGCAGCGCCGGGGCGGCGTGGCGGCCTTCATCGACGTCGAGCACGCGCTCGACCCGGGCTATGCCCGGGCGTGCGGCGTGAACGTCGACGAGCTGCTCGTGAGCCAGCCGGACACGGGCGAGCAGGCCCTCGAGATCACGGAGACGCTCATCCGCTCGGGGGGCGTCGACGTCGTGGTCGTGGACTCCGTGGCCGCGCTCGTCCCGCGCGCAGAGATCGAAGGCGAGATGGGGGACAGCTTCGTCGGCATCCAGGCACGCCTGATGAGCCAGGCGCTCCGCAAGCTGACCGGCGCCGTGAGCCGCTCGAACACCTCGCTCGTCTTCACGAACCAGCTGCGCGAGAAGATCGGCGTCATGTTCGGCAACCCGGAGACCACGCCCGGCGGACGCGCACTGAAGTTCTATGCGAGCGTCCGGCTCGACATCCGGCGCATCGAGACGATCAAGACGGGCACGGAGTCCATCGGCAGCCGCGTGCGCGTGAAGGTCGTGAAGAACAAGGTGGCGCCGCCCTTCCGTGTCGCCGAGTTCGACGTCATGTACGGCGAGGGGATCAGCCGCGAGGGCGGTCTGCTCGACGTCGGTGTGGCGATGGACGTCGTGACGAAGACCGGCGCCTGGTTCACCTTCGGTGAGACGCGGCTCGGGCAGGGCCGCGAGGCGGCGAAGGAGTTCCTCCGCTCGAACCCGGACGTCGCGGCGGAGATCGAGCGGCGGATCCGGGCCCGGGTGACGGAGTCGCCCATCCCGGTCGAGGGGATCGAAGAGGCGGAGTGACGCCATGGCCGCGGACGGTATCCCGGCGCACCGCCGGCGGCCCGCCGCGGAGACCCGCATCGAGGCGCGGGCGCGGCGCGGGGCGATCGAGGATCCCGAGACGGTCCTCGCCGCAGCCGCGCGCCTCCTCGAGTCGCGCCAGCGGACCGTCCACGAAGTCCGCCACCGCCTGACCGTCGCGGGGTACCGGCCTGACCTCGTCGAGGGCGCGGTCGCGCGTCTCGCCCAGCTCGGGTACCTGGACGACGCGGAGTTCGCCCGGGCGTGGGTGGCCTCACGGGATCGGGCGCACCCGCGCGGCGAGCGGGCACTCCGCGTGGAGCTCGCCCGCAAGGGCGTGGCGCGCGAGATCGTTGACGACGTGCTCGGTGAGCGCGGAGAGGCCGCCGCCGCGGAGACGCCGGCGGAGGACGAGCCCGGAGCGCACGCATCACCTGACGCGAGGGCCGCGGCGCGGCTCCTCGAGAGCCGCCGGGCCGCCCTGGAACGGGTCGAGGATCCGCGGCGCCGTCGCGAGCGCGCCTACGGGCTCCTCGCGCGGGCTGGCTTCGACCCCGACGCGGCCCGGGAGGCGGTGGAGGGCTTCGTTCGGCGCGAGGCCTGACGGTCCACCACGTGTCGAGGGCGCGCGTGTTCGGTGCCGGCCGGCAGGAGGAACGGCCCCCCACCCGGCGCGGCACGGAGATCGAATGCTCCGGCACGCGATCCTCGTTTGACCCTCCCGCCGGCTCGGCCTACCCTTGACGCGACGCTTCGACCGCTGCCCATGAACACTGCGGTCGCACCGTCGGGCCACCCGCTTCGGGGGACCGGACGCTCGTGTCGCCGAGAGGCGCGACGGCCGGGACGGACCGCGAGGCGGCTCAAGAACGATTCAACGACCCCCGGCCGCAGCCCGGCCGGACGGGAGGACCGCACCAGATGGATGTCGCCGCCCTCGCGGTGGTGGCCGTGGTGGCCATCGCCGTCGGAGTCGTCGTCGGCTTCGTGGCGCGCGGATTCTGGGCGAACCAGGCCATCAAGGCCGCCCAGGAGAAGGCCGCCCGGATCGTCGCCGAGGCCCGTACCCAGCAGAAGGAGCTGATCCTCGAGGCGAAGGACGAGAAGCTCCGCCTCGCGCGCGAGGCGGAGGAGGAGGCGCGGGCCAAGCGGTCCGAGCTCTCCGGCCTCGAACGTCGCCTCCTCCAGCGCGACGAGCAGCTCGACCAACGCACGGACATGCTCGAGCAGCGCGACCGGAAGCTCCTCGACCGCGAGCGCGAGCTCGATCGCGCGCGCGAGGAGACCGCCCGAGTCCGCCAGGAGCAGGTCGCCGCCCTGGAGCGCGTGAGCGGCCTCTCGGCAGACGAGGCCAAGGCGATCCTCCTCGAGGCCGTCCGCGAGGAGTCCGCGCAGGATGCCGTCCGCCTCGCCCGCGCGATCGAGCGCGAGGCGCGCGAGGGTGCCGCCGAGCGAGCCCGCGAGGTGATCGTCACGGCGATGCAGCGCGTCGCCGCCGACCACACTGCCGAGCACACCGTGACCGCCGTCCACCTGCCCTCCGACGACATGAAGGGCCGGATCATCGGCCGCGAGGGACGCAACATCCGGGCCCTCGAGCAGGCCACGGGCGTCGACCTCATCATCGACGACACCCCCGAGACGGTCGTCCTCAGCGGCTTCGACCCGGTCCGCCGCGAGATCGCCCGCGTGGCCCTCACGAAGCTCATCGCCGACGGCCGGATCCACCCGGGCCGGATCGAGGAGGTCGTGAACAAGGCGCGCGCCGAGGTGGACCTCGTCATCCGGCAGGCGGGCGAGCAGGCCGCCTACGACGCGGGCGTCCCCGGCCTCCCGCCGGAGATCCTCAAACTGCTCGGGCGCCTCAAGTTCCGCACGAGCTACGGGCAGAACGTGCTGCTCCACTCTCTCGAGACGAGCCGCCTCGCGGCGGTCATCGCCGCCGAGCTGGGCGCGGACGTCACCGCCGCGAAGATGGGCGGCCTCCTCCACGACCTCGGGAAGGCCGTCGACCACGAGGTGGAGGGACCCCACGCCGCGATCGGCGCCCAGATCGCCCAACGCCACAGCCTGCCGTTCAAGGTCGTCAACGGGATCGCGGCACACCACCAGGAGGTCGAGTACGCCTGCCTGGAGGCCCCGATCGTCCAGGTGGCCGACGCGATCAGCGCGTCGCGTCCGGGCGCACGCGGCGAGTCCACCGAGACGTACGTCAAGCGCCTCGAGGACCTGCAGGCGATCGCCGGGAGCTTCGAGGGCGTCGAACGGTCCTTCGCCGTCCAGGCGGGGCGCGAGGTCCGGATCCTCGTCCGTCCCGAGGAGATCGACGACCTCTCGGCCGGCCGGCTCGCCCGCGACATCGTGAAGAAGATCGAGGAGAGCCTGACGTACCCCGGCCAGATCAAGGTCACGGTCATCCGGGAGACCCGCGCCGTCGAGTACGCGAAGTAGGGGAGCGACGGGCGCCCGCTCGTCGGCGCGGCGGGCGGCGTCACGGGCGAGGCTCAGGCGAGCGCGGCCGCGATCTCCCGGGCCCAGGAGCGGATCGCCTCGAAGTCCCGGTAGTCGCCCGCGCGGTGCGTGGCGATGATCCCTGCGGCCACCTCCGGGGCGTCCTTCTGCAGGCGCCCGCCGAACGTCCGGTGGCCGCGGACCGGCAGATCGCCGATGACCTCGCGGACGTGCGCGGTCATCGGGATGTCATCGAAGTCCGCCGACCTGTCGAGCGGCCCGCTGCTGAACAGCCAGACCGGCAGTCGGGCGAGCAACGTCCGGTGGGCGCGCACGAACCTGTTCGCATCGCGCAGCCAGGTCGCCGAGTAGAGCCCACTCCCGAGGACGACGGCGCGATACCCGTCGAGGCCGCGGACCTCCGCGGCGGGGCGCGCCTCGGCGTCCAGGCCCGCGGCCGCCAGGACCTCCACGATGATGCCCGAGATGTCCGCCGCGGACCCGTGCTTGGTCGCGTAGGCGATGAGGATCCGGCCCGCCTCGGCGGATGCGGCGCCGGTCGCGCGGGCGGACGCGGAGGTATCGGCCATGGCAGCGCGAGTGTAG
>JAKAJU010000060.1 GCA_021813655.1 Chloroflexota bacterium
GGATGACATCGCGCGCCTTCCGGGGCGGGGTGTCGGTCGCAGCCGCCCGGGCGGTCGCCGCGACCGCCCCGCCGATGGACGCCGGCTCCGCGTGGCCGCCGTTGGACTCGCCGCGGGCGGCCGACGCGTCCGGCAT
This sequence comes from Chloroflexota bacterium, assembly GCA_021813655.1. Lineage (GTDB taxonomy): Bacteria > Chloroflexota > Limnocylindria > Limnocylindrales > CSP1-4 > CAIYQJ01. The sequence goes on from JAKAJU010000060.1 coordinate 137, forward strand.
CTCGACGTGGCCCGCCGGGCCGGCGACGGCGACCGCCTGGGCGGCCTCCGCGAGCGCGAGCGTGGCGGGATCGGGGCCGTCGGGCGCACCAGCGTCCGGGGCGGGATCGGGGCCGTCGGGCCCACCGGCGTCCGGGCCGGGGACAGGTGCGCCGCCGGATGAACCTCCGAGCTCCCCGGCGAGTCTCGCGGCGTAGTGCGCGTGGACCGCAGCGGCGAGCGCGAGCGCCCACACGGTCGATCCGATCGCGACGTGGAGGACCTGGGTCCAGCCGGCCTTCTGGGTGAGGATCTGGAGCGCGCCGACGATCGACTGGACGAGGAAGAGGGCGGCCGCCCACACCTCGAGACGGATGACGACCGGGCGTGCCCGCTGCGTCCGCCACGCGACGAGGGCCGTGGCGATCACGACGATCCCGACGAGCCCTGCGACGTAGCGGTGGAGGACCTGCGCGCTGGTCACGTCCGTCAACGGTGGGAACATGGTCCCACTCATGAGCGGCCAGTCCGGGAACACGAGGGTCCCGTCCGTCGCCGTCACGTGGGACCCGAACAGGAGGAGGGCGTAGACCGACGCTGCCGAGAACGCGGCGAGAAGGGCGAACCACTGGCTGGCGCCCCTGCCGGTCACCCGGGCCGGGTAGCGGGAGCGGACGAAGATGAAGACGAGGAGCCCGAGGAGCAGCATCGCGGCGGCGAGGTGAGCGGTCACGGATTCGCCCGAGTTGCCGAGGCGGACCGTCTCCCGACCGAGCCATGCCTGGAAGCCCACGAGCACGACGGCGCCGAGCGACGGCCACAGGATCGACGAACGGTCGCGGTGGTCGAGGACTGCGAGGGCCGCCACGCCGAGGATGAGGATCCCGAGGAGGGCGGCGATCGTCCGGTGGGTCCACTCGAGCCACGCGTGGTAGTCGTCGAACGGCGGGAGGACCTGGCCGTAGCAGAGCGGCCAATCGGGACAGCCGAGGCCGGAGACCGTCGCGCGCACGAGGACGCCGACGGTGACGAGCGCGAGCGTGAACGCGATCGCGGTCGCCGTGATCTTCTGGAACCGGGTCACCGCGCCTCCTGCCTCTGAAGCATCGCGATGCTAGCAGAGGGCACGCGCGACGGCCGTGGAGACGGCCCGGACGCGCCGACGGCGCCGACGGCCCGTTCCCCCGTTCGGGGATACACTCGCGCCGGCATGTCACTCCCTCCCATCCACGGTCGTCCCGCCGCGTCCGTCGCAGCCGTCGCGCTCGTCTCGGTCCTCGCCGCGGGCGCATGCACGACCGGCGCGACCGCGGACCGCCCGGCGGTGAACGCGTCGATGGCCGTCGCGTCCACCGCCACCGACGCGATCGAGGGCTGGCCGATGCCGGGCCAGGCGGCGACCACGAGCTTCATCCCGGTCCTCGCGTCCGCGGAGAACGTCGTGGGCCGGTCCCGATTCCTCCTCACGCTCGTCGACCGCGCCAACAAGCCGATCGCATCGCCCGACCGCGCCGTCAGCCTCAGCTTCTTCGACCTCGCGAAGGACCCGAGGTCCCCGGCCGAGACGGTCGCGACGGACTTCGTGTGGGCGATCGAGGGAGAGCGGGGATTCTATGTCGCGTACGTGGACTTCGCCGAGGCGGGCGAGTGGGGCGTCCAGGTGGATGTGTCGAAGGCGGGCGGAGCGCCCGAATCGGCCCGCGTGCGGTTCGACGTGCAGGCGAAGGGGACGACCATCGCGGTCGGCCAGAAGGCGCCGAGCGTCCAGACACTGACGGTCTCCGACGTCGGTGGCGACGTCCACAGGATCTCCACGGACACGAGCCCGGACGCGGGCATGTACCAGACGTCCGTGAAGGACGCGCTCGCGCGGCACGAGCCGTTCGTCCTCGTCTTCGCGACACCGGCGTTCTGCACGAGCCGGGTGTGCGGGCCGACCCTCGAGCTCGTGAAGAAGGTGAAGGCGACCGAGCCGGGAGTCACCTTCATCAACGTCGAGCCGTACGAGCTGACCTGGAAGGACGGCTCGCTCCAGCCCGTGCTCGACGCGAGCGGCCAGCTGACCCCGGTCGCCGCGACCGACGCGTTCGGGCTCCTCGTGGAACCGTGGATCTTCGTCGTGGACCGCGACGGGATCGTCCGGGGCTCGTTCGAGGCGGTGGTCTCCGAGAAGGAGCTCCGCGGCGCGATCGACGCGGCGAAGTAGCGCCGCGGGACCGCGTCGGTCTCACCGGCCCGCGCGATGACGCCGCCCGCGCGCGCCGCCGTTGATGTCGGGCACCGTCGCCCCATCCGCGACGACCTGCGGCACTTGCGGCGCGCGAGCCGCGCGGCGATGGTGTAGGGAGTGCGGGGGGCGGAGACACGCGGCCCATACGGCGGCCGCCGGGACCGCGTCGAGCCACTGGCGAGACCGACCCGCCCGTTGCATGGGGGTTGCCCGATGGCGATCCATGCACCCGCCCATCGACCCACCATCCACTTCGCGCTGCCGCATGGCGGCGACGCAACGACCGGCATCCTCACGGCGGTGGTCGTGATCGCGATCATCGTCGCGCTCGGCGCTGTCGCGGCGGTCGCCCGCGGACCCGCGGGCTTCGCCGGCGAGGCCGGGCTCGCGGCCTGGTCACAGGTCGGCGGCGACGCGGCGGTCGCCCAGTGGCCGACCGCCTACGGGCTCCCTGCGCTCGCGACTCTGACGACCGAGGCGGAGAGACTTCGCGACTTCCGCGCTGCGGAGCACGAGGGTCGTTGACCGCGCGGACGTGCCGATCCGGGCGCCACGGGCGAGCGGTGGCGCCCGGCTTCGGCGCGCTCAGAGCGTGCCCGGGTAGCCGGTGATCCGCCGGATCTCCTCGTACAGGGGCTTCAGCCGGCCGTACATCCGCCGGTAGACCTTCGCGTACAGCTCGTCGTAGAGGGCGTGCGCGACCGGATCGGGCTCGCGCACGGAGGACACGCGCGTCATCTCCCGGACCGCGGCCGCGACGTCCGGATGGATGCCGAGCCCGACCGCCGCGTCGATGGCCGCTCCGAGGGCCGACGCCTCGTGCGTATGCGGCCGCGCCGCCGGGATCCCGAAGACATCGGCGGCGAGCTGGACGGCGCCGTCGCTCTGAGCGCCGCCGCCGGCGACACGCAGCTCGGTGACCGCGACGTGCGTCCTCTTCTCGGTCCGCTCCTTCCCATCGCGAAGGGCATAGGCGATCCCCTCCAGGATCGCCCTGTAGACATGGGCGCGGGTGTGGACATCGCCGAACCCGATGATCGCGCCCTTCGCCTCGGGCCCGGGCACGCGGACGCCCGGTGACCAGTACGGCTGAAGGGTGAGCCCCATCGCGCCGGGGGGCGTCGACGCGAGGAGCTCGTCGAGCAGCCGGTGGCTCGGGATGCCGAGCTCACCCGCCCTCGCCTCCTCGGGGTGACCGAACTGGCGGCGGAACCACTCGACCATCCAGAAGCCGCGGTAGACGCCGACCTCGAGCGACCAGGCGTCGGGGATCGCTGCGGGAAGAGGCGGCACGAGCGGGATCGCCTCGACATAGGAACGCTGCGTCGTGTTGAAGGTCGCTGTCGTGCCGAACGAGAGAGCGCCGACGGACGGGTCGAGGGCGCCCGAGCCGAGGACCTCGCAGGCCTTGTCGGCGGCCGCGGCGATGACCGGCAGGCCGGCCGGGATCCCGGTCGCGGCGGCGGCTGCCGCCGTGACCTCGCCGAGGCTCTGCGTCGGCGGCACGAGACCGGGAAGCGCGCCCGGGTCGATCGGCGCGACGATCCACTTCCAGTCGCCCGGCGCCGCCCACCGCTGGTGCTTGTAGTCGAACGGGATGTAGCCCGCCTGCGACCCGACGGAGTCGACGAACCGTCCGGTCAGCAGGTAGGTGACGTAGCCCGAGAGCAGGAGGTAGTGGGCCGTCCGCTCCCATATCGCCGGCTCGTGCGTGCGGATCCAGTTCGCCTCGCAGTCCGCCTGGAACGCCGCGACCGTCTCGGTCACCCCGAGGGCGCGGAACGCGACTCCCCAGCGCCCTCCGACCGCGGGAAGGCCCTCGGCGCGACGCTGGTCGAGCCAGACGATCGCCGGGCGGAGCGGCCGACCGTCGCGGTCGAGGACGACCACCGTCTGCCGCTGCGTCGTGAGCGCGACGCCGGCGATCGACCGGCGGTCGAAGCCGCCGGCCCAGAGCATGGCGCACGCGTCGCCGATCGCCGCCCAGTAGACAGCGGGGTCCTGCTCCGCCCACCCCGGGTGCGGGCTGACGTAGGGCTCGATCGGGACCTTCGCAGCGGCGACGACGTCGCCGCGCGGGTCGAACGCGATGGCGCGGACGCTCTGCGTCCCGACGTCGATCGCGAGAAGCCGGTCAGGCATCGGGCGATCCATCGTGCGTCGGGGCGGCGCCGCCCGATCCGCCGGCTGCAGCCGCGCCGGAACGTCGCGCCCGAGCCGCTCCCGGTCGCGGGCGATCGCCTCGCGCAGGACCCGCCACGAGGTTCCCCGGCGCCATGATGCCGTCGGGATCGAGGGTCGCCGCCAGCGACTCGATCAGGCGGATCCCGAGCTCCCCCTTCTCCGCGGGGAGCCACCGCCGATGGTCGCGGCCGACGCCGTGCTGGTGGCTGATCGTTCCGCCGAGCCGGACGATGACCTCGCTCGCCGCATCCTTCACCGTCCGCCAGCGCGCGAGCGTGGCGTCCGGGTCGGGCGCGAGCCGGTAGACGTACGTGACGTAGACGCTCGAGCCGCTCGGGTAGACGTGGGAGAGGTGCGCGAACGCGTGGACGCGCTCGCCCTCCGCCTCGAGGGCTCGCCGCATCTTCGGCGCGAGCTCCGCGAGCAGCGCCGGCACGACCGACCAGTCCGCCGCGGTCTCCAGCGTGTCGACCGCATAGCCGGCGGACCAGAGCGCGTCACGGAGGTACGGCGTGCGGAAGCGATTCCGCCGCCACTCCTCACCCACCCTCGGCGCGCGGACACCGCCGTGGCGCCCGAGGATCCCGAACGCCTCGAGCAGGGCGACGCTGACCGTCGCATGCCCGCCTGCCGCGCCGATGACGGCCATCGCGCGACCGCGTCCCGCGCCGCGCAGCCCCAGGTACGCGCGCAGCGCCCGCATCGTCCCGGGATGGCCCGCGAGCGCGAGGTTCGTCTCGGTCTCCGCCGGGGTCGAGAAGCGGATCATCGACAGCGGCAGCTCCGCTCCCGCGAGCTCGTGGGCGGCCGCGTACGCGCGCTCCCAGTCCGGGAAGAAGACCGCGTGGAAGCGCTCGTCCTCGGGGAGCGGCGAGGTGCGCAGGACAGCCTCGGTCACGATCCCGAGACGCCCTTCGGACCCGAGCACGACCTGGCGGACGTCGGGCCCGGCCGCCGAGGCCGGATGGGGCGGCATCCGGAGGGTCCCGGCCGGCGATTCGAGCGTCCCGCCGGCGAACCGCTCGTCGATCCGGCCGTACCCGATCGACTGCTGGCCCACCGATCTCGTCGCGATCCATCCGCCGACCGTCGAGAGCTCGAAGCTCTGCGGATAGTGCCCGAGCGTCCGGCCTGCCGTGGCGAGCGCCGACTCGACATCCGGGCCCGCCGTCCCCGGCCCGAACGTCGCGAGGCCGCTGGCGGGGTCGAGGCTCATGAGCCCGGCCATCCGTCCGAGGTCGACCGAGATGTACGGTGCCTCGTCCGGCGCCGCGAGCTGACCCAGGACGCTGGTGCCACCCCCGTACGGCACGAGCCGCATCCCGGTCTCGCGAGCCCAGGCGATGAGCGCGCGGACGTCCTTCGCGCTGGCGGGACGCGCCACGCCGTCCGGGACGCGTCCGATCCGGCCGCTGCGCAGCGCGATCCAGTCGGGCAGGCTCTGCCCACGCGCGTGGCGGAGCCGATCCTCGGGCTCGGTCGACACGAGCGCGTGACCGGGGATGGCCGGGACGCCGGCCGCCTCGACGGCCGCCACCGTCAGGGCGAGCGTGGCGTCGGTCGGCGCGACGGACGGACCGACGACGCGGGAGAGGAACGCGTCCGCGCCATCCGGGAGCGCAAAGGTCGTCGCCTCGTCGCCCCAGCCGTTCCAGCGGCGCATCGTCACCTCCGTTGCGCATCCCCGCCGCCCCCATCATGCTCCGGCGATCGAGGCCGCGTGGCCATCCTCGAGGGCGACGACCGTGCCGACGTGCTCGGCGACGCTCAGGCGATGCGAGATGACGAGCGTGGTGCGCCCGACGAGGAACGGCTCGAGCGAGTCGAGCAGGTGGCGCTCCGTGAGGACGTCGAGGTTCGCCGTCGCCTCGTCGAGGACGACGATCGGCGCGTTCTTGAGGATCGCGCGGGCGATGGCGAGACGCTGACGCTCGCCTCCCGACATGCGGACGCCGTCCTCCCCGACGCGCGTCTCGTATCCGTCGGGGAACGCGAGGATCGTCTCGTGGAGCTGGGCCATCCGGCAGGCAGCCTCGATCGCCTCGTCGGTGGCGTCCGGGTCCGCGACCGCGAGGTTGTCGCGGATCGTCGCGTTGAAGAGGTGGACCTGCTGGGTGACGACGCCGAGCATCGCGCGGACGTCGTCGGCGCGGTACCCACGGATGTCGCGCCCGCCGATCCGGATCTCTCCCTCGCCGTACTCGCGGAAGCGGAGGAGCAGGTCGACGAGGGTGGATTTCCCCGCCCCGCTCGGACCGACGAGTGCGACGCGTCCGCCGTCCGGGACGTCGAGGTCCAGCCCATCGAGGACGTACGGCTCGTTCGGCGCATAGCGGAACCGAAGGCCGCGCACCTCGATCCCGTGGGTCGCGGGGAGCGGGGCCGGGTCCGACGGATCGGCAACCTCGGCGGGTGCGTCGACGAGCTCGAAGAGGCGCCGGGCGGCCGCGTCCGTCCCATCGAGCAGCTGGGCCGACAGCGAGAGCGGCGTCGCGGCCTCGAAGCACGCCATCGCCGCGAGCGGCACGACAGCGAGGAGGACGCCGTCGAGGCGGCCGGCCGAGACGAGCGGGATGGCGATCGCGAGGACGGTGACCCCTGCCAGCGTGGTGAAGAGAGCCGAGAGGGCCGCCGTCGTGCCGCGCACGTACGCGAGGCGCTCGCCTTCCCGGTCGAGAGCACGCCCGGCCGCGAGCACCCCCGCGCGGTGGCGGCCGCCCTCGTCGAGCGCGAGAAGGTCGGCCACGCCACGGACCTGGTCGACCAGGAGCGCGCCGAGGTCGGCGCGCGACGCGACGAGCGCCCTGGCGGGCACACGGGAGAGACGACGCGAGGCCAGGGGCAGGGCGATCCCGGTGAGCACGAGGAAGGCCACGAGCGCGACGCCGAGCGCGGGGTCGAACGCACCGAGGAGCGCGGCGCCGAATGCGGTGACGAGCCCCGCGACGACCGGAGGCACGACGACTCGGACGTAGAGGTCCTCGAGCGTGTCGATGTCGGCGACGATCCGCGTCAGCAGGTCGCCGGAGTGGTGGACCGAGAGCCGTGCGGGCGCGAGCGGCTCGATCGCACGGTAGAACCAGACCCGCAGGCCCGTCAGGATGCGAAGAGTCGCGCGGTGGGTCGTGTACCGCTCCAGGTATCGGGTGGCGGCGCGGGAGATCGCGAGGACGCGGACAGCCGTGACCGCGAGCGCGACCTCCGCCACGTTCGTCACGAGCGCGGCCTTCGAGATGAGGTACGCGGACGTCGCCATGAGCCCGACGCTCGAGACGATCGCCACGAACCCGAGGAGGGCGCCCGCCGCGATCCACCATCGGTACGGGGCCATGAGCCCCAGCTGGCGGCGGAACGTGCCCGGGGGCCGGCGGCCGCTCGGGGGCCGGCCAGCGCCGCGGGCGGGCACGGCATCCACGACCGGCGTCGTGCTCACGGCGCGCCCCCTGCGCCCACCGACACGAGGCGGCGGTACGCACCGTCGCGCCCGAGGAGGGCCGCCGGAGGGCCGCATTCCACGACTCGGCCCCCATCGAGCACGACCACCTCGTCGGCGGCCGCCGCGAACCGCAGGCGGTGCGCGATGACGAGGACCGTGCGCCGACGGATGAGGCGCCCGATCGCGTCCGCGATGGCGGCCTCGCTCTCCGCGTCGAGGTGGGAGGTGGCCTCGTCGAGGATGACGAACGGCGCATCGCGGAGGAAGGCCCGGGCGATCGCCAGGCGCTGCCGCTGGCCGCCTGAGAGGCGGAACCCGGACTCCCCGAGCGGCGTCGCGTAGCCCTGGGGGAGCGCGCGGATGAACGCGTCCGCGCCGGCTTCATGTGCCGCGTCCTCCACCTCGGCGTCGGTCGCATCGGGTCGGGCGAGCCGGAGGTTGTCGGCGACCGTGCCGGCGAAGAGGTGCGGGGACTGGGGGACCCAGGCGACCGCATGCCGCCACGCGTCGGACGGGATCGCGGCCAGGGGGACGCCGTCGACGGTCACGGTGCCGGCATCGGCGTCGACGAAGCGCAGCAGGATGCTCGCGACGGTCGACTTGCCGGCCCCGGTCGCGCCGACGAGGGCGACGGTCCGGCCGCGGCCGATGACGAGGTCGAGACCGCGGAGCGCGGGCCTGCGCCCGCCGTCGTACGCGAAGCGGACGTCGGAGAAGCGGATCTCCGGGGGCGCGGTCGGGGCGCAGGCGGGTCGGGCGATCGCCGGGCGCGGTGCGGCCCGGGTCGCATCGGGGACGGGCACGGACACGGGCGCGGGCACGGCGGCAGCGCCGGTCGCGTTGGGCACGGACACGGGCGCGGCGGCGGCGTCCGTCGCACCGTCGCCAGGCCCCGGCATCGGCGCCCCGTCGTCAGGCCGCGGGATCGGCGCCCCGTCCAGGATCGCGACCACGCGTTCGGCGACCGCCGTCCCGGCGGTGCCGGCGTGGAAGCGGATCGCGAGCGTGCGAAGCGGCAGGAAGAACTCGGGGGTGATGATGAGGACCGCGAGCGCCCGGTCGAACGGCAGGGTCCCTGCCATCAGCCGGAGGCTCACCTCGACGGCGACGAGCGCCGTCGCCACGGTCGCACCCCACTCGAGGACGAGCGCGGTCTGGAAGGCGGTCCGCAAGACCTCCATCGTGGCATCGCCGTACGACCGACTGACCGCCTCGATGTTCTCGGCCTGCTCCTCGCTCCGCCCGAATGCCTTGAGGGTCGCGATCCCCTGCAGCATGTCGAGGAAGAAGGCGCTCATCCAGCGGAGCTCGAGGAAGCGCCGCCGCGTCAGGTCCCGCGCGCGCCCACCGATGAGGACGAGGAAGAGGACGAGGACCGGCCCGGTGACCACGAGGACGAGCGCGGTCGGCGGATCGATCGCGGCCACGACCGCGACGACGAGCACCGGGACGAGCGCCGCCAGGGCGCGGGCCGGGCGGAAGGCCGTCATGTACGCGTCGAGCGTCTCCACCCCGCTCGTCAGGACGCTCACCAGCTCCCCGCTGCGCTCGCCGGCGGTGTAGGCCGGGCCGAGCACGAGAAGGCGCGCGGTCAGCTCGGAGCGGAGCGTCCCCTTCAGCCGGCTCGCGGAGAGCTGTGCGACGACCTCGCCCGCGAGGAGGAGCCCGGCCCGGACGATCGCAAGCGCGACGATGGCCCCGACGAGCGGCATCACGTCGGCGAGCGTCGCGCCGCCGAGGAAGACGCGGCTCACCGCCGCGCTCAGGAGGAACGCGACGGCCACGACGAGGGCCGCCGCGAAGAAGCCGCAGGCGATCCCGAGCCACGACAGCCGGTGTGCAGCGCGGTCGAGCGCCATGAGCCTGACTGTCGTGGTCGGGGCGCGCCGAAGGGATGCGATCACGCCTCTGAACATAGAGGGACGGCGGACGCGCGGCCCGCCGTCCTCGCACCGGACGCCATCGAACCCCTAGTAGCCGGTCGGCTCGACGACGACCTTGCCGCGGAAGAAGTAGTACACGCCGGCGGTGTACAGCAGGGCGAACGGCATCCCGATGAGGGCGATGATCAGCATCACCGTGAGCGTGCCGTCGGCCGACGCCGCGTTGTAGATCGTGAGGTTGTTGGCCGCGTCCACCGTCGAGATGAGGAGGTTCGGGAAGACCCCCGCCGCCGCGGAGACGAGGAGCAGGAAGAGCATCGCCGACGACGCGACGAACGCCCAGAACTGGTGTCCCGTCCGGAGCAGGTACCACGCGCCGAGGATCGCGGCGAGGGCGGCCGCCGGGAAGGCCACGAGCCATGGGTTCTGCGCGTAACGGTCCGTGATCGAGGGGTGGAAGACGACGAGCGCGGCGATGAGCAGCGTGTTGAGGACGAAGAACGCCGCCATCAGCCGTGGCAGCCATACCCGGATCCGTGCGTTGAGCGCCTCGTCCGTCTTCATCGACAGGTAGATCGAGCCGTGCATGGCGAACATTGCGACCGTCGTGACCCCGACGAGCAGCGGGATCGGGCCCAGCAGGTCGATGAGGGACATCCGGATGTTCCCGTCAGCGTCGAGCGTGACGCCCTTGAGGACATTCCCGAAGGCGACCCCGAGCAGGAGCGCGAGGCCGGCGGACGAGAGCGCGAAGACGACGTCCCAGCCCGTCCGCCAGCGCGGCGACTGCCGCTTGCTGCGGAACTCGATCGCCACGGTCCGCAGGATCATCACGAGGAGCACGAGCATCATCGCGACGTAGAAGCCCGAGAAGAGCGAGGCGTAGACGAGCGGGAAGGCCGCGAAGAGCACGCCGCCGCCGAGGATGAGCCAGACCTCGTTGCCGTCCCAGACCGGCCCGATGCTGTTGAGGAGGACGCGGCGTTCCCCGTCCGAGTGGGCGAACGGGATGTGGAGGATCCCGACGCCCATGTCGAAGCCATCGAGGATCAGGTATCCGCCGATGATGACGACGAAGAGGACGAACCAGATGTCGCTGAGCGTGACGTTCATGATCGTTCCCTCACCCGGCCCGCGGCTGGCGGCGGAAGATGTCGCGGAAGGTGTCCGGCAGCGACGAGACGGAGGCGGTCTCGACGGTCTCGAGAGGTTCCGGGCCCGCCTGGATCTTCGCGTTGAGCAGGAAGAGGAAGAGCACGAAGAGGATCGCGTAGAGGGCGATGAACATCACCAGTGAGAGGAGCACGTCCGTCGCGCCGACCACCGGTGAGCCCGCCTTCGCCGTCTCGAGGACGTTGTAGACGATCCACGGCTGCCGCCCGATCTCGGCGGTCCACCAGCCAGCGATCGTCGCCGCGGTGGCGAGGAAGACGGTCACCACGAGGACCCACAGCATCCATCTCGAGGCGTACAGCCGTCTCCTCCAGAAGAACATCAGCAGGGCGACGAGGGCGATCACGACGAAGAGGAACCCGAGCCCCACCATCGCGTGGTAAGCCTGGAAGACGAGGTTGACCGGGGGGATCGGCTCGGCGCCGAACGAGTCGAGCCCGCTCACCGTGGCGTTCGGGTCCCAGAAGGCGAGGAGGCTGAGGAGACACGGGACCGAGATCCCGGTCGTCGTCCTGGCGGCCTCGTCCACCCACCCGACGACGTAGGCCGGGGCGCAGGACTGCGACTGCCACAGCCCTTCCATGGAGGCGAGCTTGATCGGCTGGTTGCCGACGACCTCGCGGGCCTGCTCGGACCCGGAGAGGGTGACGTTGAGGAAGGCGAAGACGACGAAGAACGGCAGCGCAAGCGCGACCATCGACTTCGCCATCTCCGCGTGGCGCTTCTTGAGGAGGTACCACGCTCCCACGCTGAGGAGCAGCGCGGACCCCATGGTCCACGATGCGACCCAGACGTGGAGGAGCCGCGGGATGAACGATGGCGTGAAGACCGTCTGCCAGAAGTCGGTCATGACGGCGCGCACCGGGGGCGGTGTCGTGGCGATCTCGTAGCCCGCCGGGGTCTGCATCCACGAGTTGGCCATCATGATCCAGAGGGCGCTGAAATGCGCTCCGAAGACCACGAGGAACGTGGCGAGGAGCCACATCCGCGGCCCGAGCCGGTTGCCCCCGAAGATCATCAGGCCGAGGAAGCCACCCTCGAGGAAGAATGCGAAGACACCCTCGGCCGCGAGCAGGCTGCCGAAGACGTTCCCCACGAACCGCGAGTACTCGGCCCAGTTCGTTCCGAACTCGAACTCCTGGACGACGCCCGAGGCGACGCCGACGGCGAACACGAGGGCATAGACCTTCACCCAGAAGAACGACAGACGTCGCCACTTCGGGTCCTTGGTCCGGACGTACATGAGCCCGATGACGACGAGCATCAGGCCCAGCCCCATGGAGAGGGGCGGGTAGATGAAGTGGAAACTGGCGGTCAGCGCGAACTGCACGCGCGACAGCAAGACGGCGTCCAACACTCCCTCCATCCGCTGCTGAGCGGGTCCCTCTTACGCCGCTACCCTACAGAGCCGCACCGTCACGTGTCGCGGGCCGTCAGTCCCTCGACGTCCACGACGACCGGCCCGCGAATCGACTTCCCCGAGGCGCGCGGCGCGCTCGGGCCGCGCGTCAGCCGGCGGAGCCGCCGGCCGCCCCCGTGCTCCCGGGCGCGACGATGGGCGTGCCGGCCGCGCACATGGGGCAGGTTGCAGGCCCAGCCTCGTATGTCGGGAGGTCGAGGACCCACAGCGAGAGGAGCGGATGGATCGCGCCCGTCAACGGCGAGGTCAGGCTCGCGGTCCCGCCGGATCGGTCCACGAGGACCGCACAGCCGACGATCTCCGCGCCCGCCCTCTCCACCGGTCCGAGCATCGCGAGGAGCGAGCCGCCCGTCGTGAGGATGTCGTCCACGAGCAGGACCCTCTCTCCGCGGGCGAGCGCGAACCCGCGCCGGAACTCGCGCCGCGTGGTGCCGTCCGGGCCGCTGACCTCCTCGGCGAAGATGCTGCGGACGCCGAGCTGGCGGGCCGTCTCGAATGCGAGCAGGACCCCGCCCGTCGTCGGGCCGGCCACGACATCCACGAGCGACAGCCCCGAATCGTCGCGCGCAAAGGCGGCCCAGAAGCCGCAGAGCTCGCTCGTGATCGCAGGATGCTGGAGGACGAGGAACTTCTCCACGTACCGGTCGCCGTGACGCCCGCTCTTGAGCAGGAAGTGACCCGACCTCAGGGCCCCGCTCGCGCGGAACAGCTCCTCGGTGCGGCGTGCCGTCGCCGCGCGCGCCGCGGCGCCCGCGGAGATCCTCAGGGTCGTCATCGGATCCCTCGGTTCACGGCCGGTACTCGACGCCCTTCGCCGAGGGCGGAACGGGCCGGCGCGGCAGGGCTGTCCCCACGAGGGGCCCGTACGAGTCGAGGCCGCGCGCCGCGCACACGGCCCGGAGCTCGTCGACGAGCCGGACCGGCAGGACGGGGTCGGCGAAGACGGCGGTCCCCACCTGGACGGCGACCGCGCCGGCCGCGAGGTAGTCGAGGACATCGTCGATCCCGGCCACCCCGCCGATCGCGATGATCGGGATGTCCACGACCTGTGCCACCTCGTAGACGATCCGCAGGGCGACCGGCTTGATCGCGGGCCCCGAGAGGCCGCCGTAGACATTCCCGAGGAGCGGCCCGGAGCGGTCGGGTCGCAGGGCCATGCCCGACAGCGTGTTCACGGCCGAGAGCGCGTCGGCGCCCGCGTCGGCGATCGCGCGAGCGATCGGCCGGACGTCGGAGACGTTGGGGCTCAGCTTCACGATGAGCGGAAGGTCGGTGGCCGCCCGGACTGCACGTGTGACGGCGCTGGCGGCGTCGCGGTCGATGGCGAACTGGAGCCCGCCCTTCCCGACGTTGGGGCAGCTGATGTTCAGCTCCACGCCGGCGACACCCGGGACGCCGTCGAGCTTCCGCACGACGCCGACGTAGTCCTCGATCGACTCGCCCGCGACGTTGACGATGACCGGCACCTGCCAGCCCGCCCAGATCGCCGCGTACCGCTCGATGACGGCGTCCACGCCGGGGTTCTGGAGGCCGATCGAGTTGAGCATGCCCGCCGGCGTCTCCGTCACGCGCGGCGGTTGGTTGCCGACCCGCGGCCGGAGCGTGGTGCCTTTGCAGCAGATCGCACCGATCCGCTGCACGTCGACGACCTCGCCGTACTCCACGCCGTACCCGAACGTGCCCGACGCGACGAGGACGGGGTTCTCGAGCACGAGCCCGCGACCCAGGTCCACTGCGAGGTCCACCGTGCCGGCTCCCGGTCGGGCCGCCGGCTCCGTGGCCGCGAGGGTCGCGGCAGCGCCACCGGACGCGAGATCGGCTGCCGCGTCCGGGGCGCGCAGGCCCGCCACAGGATCCGCCCGCGGCGCAGCCGGCGTCGCAGCTTCGGGTCTGGCCGCGGTGCTGCGCGGACGCTCCGTGCGCGCGACCGGTCCGACCCATGCCGGCTTGATCTTCCGGACGGTCGGCGAGCGCTTCGCCTTGCCGCCGGACGTGATGACGCGCTTCCTGGCCTTCATCGGCCGGCCCGGCCTGCCGGCGCCGCTCGCCGGGTTCTCGGCGCCGTTCGCCGGTCGCTCGGCGCCGCTGGGCGCGCTGTCCCCACCGTCGCCTCCCAGTCGATCTCCTCGGACGCGAAGACGGGACCCTCGCGGCAGACGCGCTGGGGACCGTCCACGCCCCACACCACGCAGCCCAGGCACGCACCGACGGCGCAGCCCATCCGCTGCTCCATCGAGACCTGGAGGAACGCCTTCCTGCGCGCCTGCGGACTGCCCATCGGCACGGGCTTCCCGCCGCCGCGCTTGCGCCCGAGGGTCGCCACGCCGAGCCGCTTCGTCCGGCCCGCGGCGATGCCCGCGAGGACGCGGAGCATCGGGACGGGACCGCACGCGAAGGCCTGATCGGCCCATGCCTCGTATTCGGTCACGAGGTCGGTCACCAGGCCACGGTGGCCCACCGATCCGTCCTCGGTCGCGACGACGTACTCGAGCTCGTCGGGCAGGAGGCTCGACGGGTACACCTCCGACGCGTCCCGGGCGCCGTAGAGGAGGACCACCTGGCGGCCGTCGTGGATCGCCTCGTCCGCGAGCAGGCGGAGATCGGCGATCCCCACGCCGCCGGCGATGAGGAGAAGATGCCGGTTCCGCGGGTCGACCTGGAACCCCTGTCCGAGCGGGCCGAGGACGTCGAGCCGGTCGCCCGCGCGCATGTGCGCGAGCCAGGCTGTCCCGCGCCCCACCTCGCGGAAGTGGATGGACACGATCCCCGTCGCCGGATCCGCCGTGTTGACCGTGAAGGGGCGGCGGAGGACGAGCCCGGACCAGTCCCCGGTGCGGACGTGGACGAACTGCCCGGCGCGGACCGCCGAGGCGAGCGCGGGCGCGTGGTACCACTGGATCCACTGCCTCGGCAGGATCCGGCGGGCCTCGATCAGCTCGGCGTCGGAGAGGAACATCGGCAGGCGCGGCGCGTCAGACGGCGCCGCGGCGGGCGCGACGACCCGGCGGGGATGCCGTCAGCTCTCCGGCTCCTCCGCGACATCCCCCACGACCTCGAGCGGCTGGTCGATGCCGGGGTAGCCATCGGCGAGCGCGTCCGCAAGGTCGCTGAAGACGTCCGTCGGGTCGTAGAACTCGACGAGGTCCTCCGCGGACGAGAGCTTCCGCCACTCGCCCTCGGAGCCCTCCGGGATCACCTCGCCCGCGAAGCGCCCCGACCCCGACAGGACGAGCCTCTCGTCGTCGTCGTCCACGATGACGATGTCGCCCATCCGCCCCGCGAACGGCGCCGCGGACTCCTCGAACCGGGCGAGGAGCTCGGCTTCTGTCTTCTGGCTGCGCTCGAGGTAGTCGACCGCGAGGTCGTAGAGCGACCCGGCGGCCTCCTCCTCCGTGTCCGCACCGCGCGGGTGGCGGGCCGCCCACGTGTCGGCCGCCTCGGCATACCCGCGATCCTCGTCGAGCGAGACGGTGTCCTCCAGGGCGACGTTCGCCGCCGCGAGGACCTCCTCGTTCCCGGTCGGCTCGGGGCCGAGCCCGGCCGCCTCGCGCGCCGCCTCGGCGAACCACTGGTAGACGTCCGCGGGGTTGTAGAGCTCCACGAGCTCCGCCGCGCTCTCGATGACCTCGGTCTCGCTGATCCACTGGCCGGTCTCGGCGTCCTGGTACCGGCTGCGGCTCCGGAACGAGAGGTCGGGCGCGATCGCGAGGTAGTCGGGGTCGTCGTCGATGAGGACGAGGCCGTCGAGCGCGTCGATCCGCTTCCGGTTCGCGTCGAGGAAGCGCTGCATCTGCTCGCCGGCGGTGATGAGGAAGTCCGACCGCTCGAGCGCCGCGTCCGACGCGAGCTCGCCGAGGAGGTCGTTCCGGTTCGGGTCCATCTGAACCTCCTTCAGGGGATGAACTTCAGGTCTTCGCCCATGCGCCACCGCAGGAACATCGAGTGGTGGCGCTGGAAGATCCACTCGCCGGCCCGGTGACCCAGGGCCCGCATGCTCTCGTCGGCCTCGAGCCGGTCGAGCGTCGCGTAGTCCGGCAGGTCGAACATGATCACGTTGTCGAAGTCCCACCCGTGGGCGACGTTGAACCAGCCGATGAACCGGATGCCGTACTTCTCCTCGTAGTCCCTCACCTGGCGCTGGAACATCGTCTGCATGAAGAACTTGAAGAAGGGGTCGCGGCCACGGCGGACGGAGAAGAAGGTGGCGAGGACGGGCACGGGGGCGGGGCTCCTCTGTCGATCGCGTGAGCTCGCCCCGGGAACCGCTCCCGGGCGCGTCGGGTGGCTATTGTCGCACGCTCTCGTCCGACGACGGACCCTCGCCCGCGGGACGCGGGAGCGCTGGCTCGCCCGGCCCCGCCTCGGTGGTCGAGGGTGCGCCCGCCGCGCCCTCGGCGCCGCTCGTCGAGGAGGCGGCCGCCTCCTCGATCTCGCCCACCGTCCGGGTCCGGGCCGCGACCGGCCGGCGTCGCCCCCGGCGCTCGGCCGCGACGATCCGGAGCAGGAAGATGACCGTCTGGCCGACGAACAGGAGCAGCCCGATCGTGACGAAGAGGAGGATCGCGCTCACGATCGGCGGCCACTCCAGCTTGACGGTCACCGGCGTGAGGACGAAGAAGAAGGCGAGGAGGACCACCTGGAGCCAGAAGCACCCGAGTCCGGGCCCTCGCTCGGCGTCGAGCTCGTCTCCCTTGTACTCGGGCATCGCCGGCCCGGCGGTGGGCGTCACGGGTCCATCCGGCGCGGGCGAGATGGGTTGTCTCTCGTCGGTCACGTGCTCATCCGGGTGCAGTGGCGGGGAGACCCCACGATACCCGACGCCGCGGATGAAGGGCCTACGACCCACCGGCCGCGACCCATGGCGCACGCGGCCGACCGGGTGAGACCCACGGCGCGCGTGCCGGCGCACGCGGCCGACCGGGTGAGACCCACGGCGCGCGTGCCGGCGCACGCGGCCGACCGGGTGAGACCCACGGCGCGCGTGCCGGCGCACGCGGCCGACCGGCCACGACTCACGCGGACGCGGCCGGTCGGTCGCGACCGCCCGCCGCCCCGGTACCATCCGCACATGAGCGAGCGCACCGGGGAGCCTCATCCCCTCGACGACTTCGGCTGGCATCCGGACCCCGAGCTGGTCTGGTTCGCGGACCCCGCGCGGTCGCGCGAGGCGGTCGAGGCGCTCGGAGCTGCCGCATGGGAGGTGGCGCTCGACTGGCTCTACGACGAGGGCTTCCGTCGTCCCGTCGGGCCGATGCGATACGCGGAGCTGCGGCGCGAGTGGTACGGCGCGTCGCCCGACGCGCCCGCGGCCACGGTCGGCCCGCCCGCGGCACCCGCTGACCCGGTCGCGGCCGCCGCCATCCTCGACGAGTTCCGCGCCCGCCTCGCCGAGAGGCAGTTCAGCTCGTACCACCGGCGATCCTGGAGCTACTTCACACCCCCGCCCCTCCTCCTCTCGATCGTCGGGGAGCTTCTCACGCAGGTGATCGACCAGGGAGTGGACGTCTGGCATTGCGCCCCCAGCGGCGCGTTCGTCGAGGAGGAGACGATCCGCTGGCTCTGCGACCTCGTCGGCTACGGACCCGGGAGCTTCGGCGCACTCACGTCGGGCGGCGTGATGGCGAACATCATGGCGATGACCGTGGCGCGCGACGTCCAACTCGCCCGGCTCGTCGCCGGAGGGCCGGGGCGCGGCGATGATCCGCGGTCGCGCGGCGAGCCGCTGCCCGACCCTCCGCGCGGCGCCGCGCTTGCCGGAGCCCGCGTCTACGCGAGCGACCAGGCCCACTTCTCCATCGCGCGGGCGCTCGACATCCTCGGGTTCCCCGAGGGGACGCTCCGCATCGTCCCATCGGATGACCGGTTCCGGCTCCTGGCCGGACCGGTCGCCGAGGCGGTCGCCGAGGATCGCCGGGCTGGTCTCAGGCCGTTCGCGATCGCCGCGGTCGCCGGCTCGACGAACACGGGCTCCGTCGACGACGTGGCTGGCCTGACGGACCTCGCGGCGGCCGAGGACCTCTGGCTCCACGTGGACGCCGCGTACGGGGGCGCCGCTCTGCTCTCGGAACGCGACGCGGGCAGGATCGGGTCCCTCGCGCGCGCCGACTCCGTCACCGTGGACCCGCACAAGTGGTTCTTCCAGCCGTACGACATCGGCTCGCTGCTCGTCCGGCGGCGCGAGGACCTGCGCGACACCTTCCATCGCGAGCCCGAGTACTACCGGACGCCCGGGCACGAGGAGGAGCCGCTGAGCTTCTACCAGTACTCCCTCGAGGGGTCGCGGCGCTTCCGGGCGCTGAAGCTCTGGATGAGCTGGAAGCACCTCGGGACGAGCGGTCTGGGGCGCCTCGTGGAGCGCACGGACGACCTGGCGGCGCGGCTCGCCACGCTCATCGCGGCCAGCGACGACTTCGAGGCGCTGCCCGAGGATCCCGCGCTCTCGGTCGTCTGCTTCCGCTGGCTGCCGGGCGGACGGGGGGCCGCCGCCGGGCTCGACGAGGCAACTCTCGACGCGGTCCAGGACCGCCTGCAGCGCGCCCTCGAGATCTCCGGCGAGGGATGGGTCTCCACGACGCGCCTGCGCGGCGGGACGTGGCTGCGCGCGGGGATCGTCAACTACCTCTCGACCGAGGACGACGTCGACGGCCTCCTCGCGAGCCTGCGACGCCTCGGCACCGACGTCGTCCGGGAGATGGGGCTGTGACGACCCGAGGCCCGGGGCGGGCGACCGACCTGTACCGCCTTCTCCAGGTGGACCCGGAGGCGGACGTCGAGATCATCGGGGCCGCCTATCGGAAGCTCGCCCAGCGCTACCACCCGGACGTGACGAGCGACCCCAGTGCGGCCGCGAGGATGGCGGCGATCAACGCCGCATGGGAGGTCCTCCGCGACCCGGCGAAGCGCGCCGCGTACGATCGCGAACGCCGGTTCGGGACGTACGGAGACGACGGATCGACCACGCGGCGGCCGGCGAACGCGCCCGCGACACCGGGGTCGACCCGGGCGCGGGGAGCGTCCACCGCGCCCGGCGGGTGGGCGCAGGAGGGCCGGGCGGGCGGGTCCGGCGCGAGTGCCTCCACCGGGTCCGGCGAGAAGTGGCGCGCCGGGAGCGCGGCGGGCACGGGCGGGACCGCGGACGACCGGGCCGGGCCGCCGCCGGGAGCCCCGAGCGGCAGTGTGATCACGTTCGGGCGGTATCGCGGCTGGTCGCTCGG
>JAKAJU010000099.1 GCA_021813655.1 Chloroflexota bacterium
GTCGTCCTGTGGCGGCTGCCATCGCGGCCGCGGGCGGCCGCCGCCGAGCCCGGCCCGGTCGAGGCGGCGGACAGGCCTGCCGACCGCGGCCCGGCCGCATCCGACGGCCTGCGGCACGTCGCGCTGCCGCTCGCGGGGCTGACGCTCGTCGACGTCGTGGCCGGATTCGTCTTCGGCGGGCTCGGTGTGCTGACAGTCATGATCGCCATCGACCAGCTCGGCGTCGGTGAGGCCGGGACGGGCTACCTCAATGCGGCCATCGGCGTGGGTGGCGTCATCGGCGCGATCGGGTCGGGAGCCTTCGTCGTTCGGCCGGGCCTGCGCGTGCCGCTCCTCCTCGGCGCGGTCGGGATGGCGTCAGGCGCCGTCGTCCTCGGCCTGACTCGATCGCTCGCCCCGGCGCTGGTGGCGATCGCCGTCTTCGAGGCGGGCGACCTGCTGACCGAGGTCGCGGGCACGACGATCCTTCAGCGTGTCATCCCCGACGCCGTTCGCGGACGCGCCCTCGGGACGATCGCCACTGTCTCCACCCTTGCCAACGCCGCGGGCTCGCTCGTGCTCCCGATCGGGGCGGCCGTCTTCGGGATCGAGGCCGTCCTCGTCGCCTGCGGCGTCATCGCCCTCATCGGGATCGCGCTCGCCGCTGTCCTCATCGGCCCCGCGGGCGATCGCGGGCCGGCAGCCGAGGTCGTCACCGCGGCAGCCCGAGCCGCCGCCCTCCCCGTCTTCGGCGGTGTGCCCGAGTCGTCCCTCATCGCCGCGTTCTCACGGGCGACCGAGCTCCGGGTCCCCGGAGGGACCGTCGTCATCCGTCAGGGCGATCCGGCCGACCGGTTCTACGTGATCCTCGAAGGCCGGTTCGTGGTGGATCAGTCGGCGAAGCCGGACGTGCCGCCCGTCAGGCTTCGCACGATGGGGGCCGACGAGGTGTTCGGTGAGATCGGCCTGCTGGCCGGGGTGCCGCGCACGGCGACCGTGACCGCCGAGGGAGAGGGGCGGCTCTTCGCCCTCGAGGCGCGTGACTTCCTCGAGCTCGTCACGGCCGGAGCCGAGCTGGGGCCACGCCTGCTCGCGCTCCACCGTGGAGGCGTGGTCGGCGCCGGCTGACGAGAGACCGCCGGTGACACCGACCGGGCGGGTCAGCGGTCCGCTCGGAGGGCCTCGACCCGCACCTCGCCCGAGGGTTCGGCAGACGCCTTCGGCATGCTCGCGTCCGTCCGTGCCATCGCGGTCTCCAGCCGCTCGAGGTACGGCCGCGCGCCGAGCCGGACGAGGATCTCGCGCGCGGACTCGGCCGCGGCGCGGACCTCCTGGTCCGCTGGGTCGAGAAGGGTCGCCATGTCGATCCCGACGAGCGCCTCCTCCCAGACGCAGCCGAGGTCGCGCAGGCGCCGGAGAGCCGCGCGGTAGAGGGCGAGGGCCTCGGCCGTCCGTCCGTCGGCCGCAGTGATCCCGGCCTCCACGACGGTCCGGCGGGCCGAGACCATCGGACCGTGGACGCACAGCGCGTCGAGCGCCGCGAGGTCCTCGCGGGCGCCGTCGACGTCGCCAGCCCAGAGGGCGGCCCGGGCGGCGCGTGCCAGTTGGTGGGTGGCATCCAGGGGGTTTCCAATGTGCTCGACCGCGCCATGGGACTCGGTGCGGGCCTCCGCCAGCCGGCCCTGGGCGAGCGCGATCTCTGCCCGAGTCTCGTGGAGAAGGCCGCGATGCGCGCGTGAGGCGCTCGCGTCCACCAGCCGCTCGTACCCAGCGAGCTCGGCCGCGATCTGTTCCCCCCGCGAGACGCAGAGCACGAGGGCCTCGCTGAGGAACATCAACCGCTCCGGGCTCTCAGGCTCGGTTGCCAGGAGGGCGTCGATCTCGCCCTGGGCCCAGTCCCACTCACCGGTCAGGCGGGCATCCCACGCGGCGTTCCCCGTGAGCCCGGCGACGGAGCTGCGGTCGCCCTGACGGCGCGCATCCGCGAGCGCCTCGCGCGTGATGGCAAGGGAACCGACCGGGCCTCCGAGCAAGCTCTGGCCGTACGCGAGGTTCATGCGCGCGCGGACGGCCGTTCGCGAGAGGCCGTGCGCCTGCGCGACGTCGAGGCCGGCCCTCAGATCGCCCATCCCCTCGTAGGTTCGGCCTTGGAGCGCGAGCGCCGATCCCCTGGAGACGAGAAGGTCGGCAACGAGGTCGGCGAGGTCGAGCCGCTCGGCCGCGGGGAGGGTCCGGTCGGCCCAGGCGACCGCGCGAGCCGGCTCGGCCTGGAGGTAGTGCGCACGGGCCAGCTGGCAGCCGAGGGCGACGCCGGCCGCGTCGCCCTCAAGGTCCGCGAACTCTTCCGCCGCGGGCTCGAGCACCGCGAGCGCGACGTCGGTGCGCCAGGCGGAGAGCAGGGCGCGCCCCAGAGCCGCGGTGCAGCGCGCGGTCGCCGGCCGATCGCCGCGCTCGCGCCAGATGGCCATGGCCCGGCGCAGGAAGTCGTCGGCCTGCTCGTGGTGGGCGGCGTCCGACGCCGCCTCCGCGGCTCGTTCGAGGAGTCCGGCCTCCTCGGCCGGGTCGGTCGCGATCTGCAGCGCCTGGACGAGGAACGTCACCGCCTGGTCCGGGGCGCCCACCGCCGCGGCCCGGGCCGCGGCGGCCGAGAGGGCGGCCCGGGCCCGGCCGGCGATCGCGTCCGCCTCGGAGCCCGCCGGTGCGTTCCGACATGCGGCGACGTACTGGCCGGCGACCGCGCCGGCGATCTCGTCGGAGCCGCGCGACTCGAAGTACCGGGCAGCCGCGAGGTGACGGGCGGTGCGGTCGGCTCGCGCGAGGGTGCTGTAGGCGACCTCCTGGACGAGGGCCTGGACGAAGATGTACTGGCCTCGCTCGGGCGAGCGTGGGTCGGCATCGAGGGCCAGCAGGTCGCGACGGACCAGCGAGCTCAGACGCCGCTCCAGGTCGGCCGGCGCGATCCCGGAGACCGCAGACAGCGCCGCGACCGTGAAGCTCCGGCCGAGGACGGCCGCATCCTGGAGCAGGCCACGGTCGGCCGGGTCGAGCCCGTCGAGGCGGGCCGCGACGAGCTCGGTGAGCGTCTCGGGGACCGGGAGCGACGCCAGGTCGCCGGTCGGGACGTACGCCCCGCCCTCGAGACGGAGCCTGCCGTCGGCGACGAGCATCCGGACCGTCTCCACGGCATAGAGCGGGACGCCGTCGGCGCGGGCGACGATGGCCTCTGCCGTGGGCGCGGGGAGACCGGGCACAAGGCCGCCGAGCAGCTCGCGCATGGCGGGCTCGGTGAGCGGCTCGAGGAACAGCGATGCGAAGCTGCGCGTGCTCGCTCCCCAGTCCGGGCGACGCTCGAGGAGCTCGGGACGGGCGAGCGTGACGACGAAGATCGGGACCTTGCGGCTCCACTCCAGCAGATGATCGACGAAGTCGAGCAGCCCGGGATCGGCGTAGTGGAAGTCCTCGAAGACCATGACGACGGGCCTGCTGCCGGCGAGCCTCTCGAGGAAGGTCCGCCAGGCCCCGAAGAGCTGGTCCCAGCCGAGCCCGGCCTCGACGCCGAGAAGGGTGAGGAGGGCCGGCTCGATCCAGCGTCGCTCGGCCGGGTCCGGGACATGCTCGGCCAGCATCGCCGCGACCTTCGTGCGCGTCGTCGGTGCGTCGTCGGTCTCGACGAGGCCCGCCCGGCCGCGCACCATCTCACCGAGCGCCCAGAAGGTCACGCCATCGCCGTAGGCCGGGGAGCGCCCCTCGAGCGACCAGACGGGCTCCACGAGGCCGTCGAGATGCCTCAGGAGCTCCCGCGCCAGCCTGGTCTTGCCGATCCCGCCGGGCCCGACCACCGAGACCAGCCGCGCGCGCCGCTCCCGGGTCGTCGCATCGAACAGGTCCTTGAGGAGGCGGAGCTCGTCGTCGCGGCCGACGAACGGGGCCTCGAGGCCCTCGGCGCGGTCGCGGCCACCGCGCTCGGCGATGACCCGTACCGCCCGCCATGCATGGAGGGGTGCCGCCTTGCCCTTGAGGATCTGCTCCCCCGCCTCCTCGAAGGCGATCGCCCGGGAGGCTGCCCGATGGGTCGCCTCGCCGACCAGGACGGTGCCGGGCGCCGCCACGGACTGCAGCCTGCCCGCGGTGTTCACGAGGTCGCCTGCGACCATCCCCTGGTTCGTCGCGCCGATCGTGACCGCGACCTCCCCGGTCAGGACCCCGGCCCGGGCCTGGACCCCGGGGTCGAGCCGCGGGACCACGTCCACGAGCTCGAGGGCGGCCCGTACCGCGCGCTCGGCGTCGTCCTCGTGCGCCGCGGGCGCACCCCATACCGCCATGACCGCGTCGCCGATGAACTTCTCGATCGTTCCGCCGAACCGCGCGATCACGTCGCTCGCGAGGTCGAAGTAGCGGGACAGGGTCTCGCGGACCTCCTCGGCGTCACGACCCTCGGCGAACGGCGTGAACCCGACGAGGTCGGCGAAGAGGACCGAGACGAGGCGGCGTTCGGCGCCCGGGGTCACGCCGCGCTCGGTCGTCCGGGATGCGGTCCCGGCCGATGAGCGAGCAGATGGCGACGCGTCTGGCCGGAGCGAAGCGGCGCACTCGCCGCAGTACCTGACCGTGGGAGGGTTCGGGGTGCCGCAGGTCGGGCAGCGGGCGACGAGCGGCGACGCGCACTCGCCGCAGAACCTGCGTCCCGCCTCGTTGTCCGCCCCGCAGCTGGCGCAGATCACAGCCACACTTCTGATCGTGGTGTCCCCCGGACGCTCGGCCAGCGTAGCCGATGTCGGCTGAGGGGAGAAGGACCCTTCTTCGTCTCACTCGGCTCGATGCGCGCGTGGCCTGCCCGTCCACTCGACGTCCGGCTTCGGGATCAGTGACGTCGAGTGTCGGCAGGATGACTCTGCGGAGATGACATATGAGTCTGGACGCGGGCAGGGTGCCGGGTCAGGCTGAGCCCCAGCCCGATCAGGCGCGGGGCGGCGGACAGGGGACGGACGATGGACGAGTCGACGATCGACGAAGTGGAGCACCCGAGGGCGATCCCGGAAGCCGACGACAAGGACGACGTGGAGGGTCACAACCTCCTGCCGGACCCGGAGCTCGGCCGTGAGATGGCGCGGGCAAGGGAGGCGGAGATCGAGCGCCGGCTCAAGGTGCGCGAGATCCAGGCCGAGGCGAAGCGCCCGTACGATCCGCGCGCGAAGAAGTAGAGGCAGTCGCCGAGCACGCTGATCGGCGGTCGGACGCCCGCATCAGGGGCCCGGGCCGGAGCAGGCCCCCGGATCGCTCCGCGATGTCGCATGGACGACTGCAGAGCCGTCGCACGACGGCTGTACCGGCCCGACGTCGCGGCGCACGATGAACCTGCTCAGGCCTGAGCCGCAGTCGCCGAAGCACGAAGGAGCATCGACATGTCGAAGGTCAGAGCCACCGAGACCGAGGGCATCCACCGGCCGCGCTCAGGCGAGGCCGCCGAGCCCGACGTCGAGGGCCACGGCCACAAGGTGAAGGCGGTCGAGGACGAGGACGTCGAGGGCCACGGCCACAAGGTGAAGGCGGTCGAGGACGAGGACGTCGAGGGCCACGGCCACAAGGTGAAGGCGGTCGAGGACGAGGACGTCGAGGGCCACGGCCACAAGGTGAAGTGACCACCCGCCGGGCACGGCACGACGAGCATCCGGGGTCGTCGCGCCGGCACCCGGACAAGGCTGGAGCGGAGGCGGCACCCATCGGGTGCCGCCTCCTCATCTCTCTGACCGGTGCTCGACCCGAGCACTACCATGGGGCCAGCGCCCACGAAGGATCGGCTGTGCGGCGAGGGTTCGATGACCGGGTCGGAGTTCGCGATCGAAGCGCTCCGACGCTGCGCGCTCTTCGCCAGTGTCGACGAGCAGACCCTGGCGTTGTGCGCCGGCTCGCTCCGGTCCCGCCGCTATCGCAAGAACGAGACGATCTTCCACCAGGGCGACCCCGGCGACTCGTTGTACATCCTCGAGTCGGGCTCGGTGAAGATCGTGCTGCCATCCCCGGGGTCTGCGGACGACGCCATCATCGCCACCCTCTCGCGCGGCGACTTCTTCGGCGAGCTCGCGCTGCTCGATGGCGCACCCCATTCGGCGACGGCCGTCGCCATGGAGCCGACCGAGGCGCTCGTTCTCCGACGCGACCGTTTCGAGGACCTCGTGGAGACGGAGCCGGTGCTTCGACGGGCACTGTTCGCCGGACTCGTGGCCGAGCTGCGGCGCCTTACCGGCCACGTCGAGGAGCTGCATTTCCTGGACCTGCCCGGGCGGCTCGCGAGCCGCATGGTCCACCTCGCCCGCGAGGCGCAGCCCGACCGGAGCATGGACATCCGGCTGGACTGGCCGTATACCCAGAGCGACCTTGCGGCGATGATCGGCGGGACGCGCCAGACCGTGAACCGACTGCTGGCTGACATGACCGCGCAGGGCCTCGTGCGCGTCGAGCGCGACGTCCTGGTCATCCCCGACCTGGCGCGGCTCGAGCGTGCCGCGGAACGGTGATCGACGGTGGCTGACGCGGGCCGAGCGAGCGTGGGCGAGCGGGCGCTCGAGCTGCTGGGCGCGATCGCCCTGCGCGCCGAGACGGCCCGGCGTCTCGAGTCGGGCGGCGCGCGGGCCGTGCTCAGCTCGGTCGTCGAGGCCACCGTGGCGCTGTTCGAGGCCGAGGCGGCCTCGATCGCCCTGTACGACGCGGCGACCGACCGGCTGGTCTTCGAGGTGGCGGCGGGGGAGCACGGCCAGGGCGTCATCGGCGTCTCCATCGGGATCGACCAGGGCATCGCCGGCTTCGTCTTCACCACCGGTCAGGCACTCGCCCTGTCCGACGTGGCCAGCGACCCGCGCTTCGGGAGGACCGTCGCCGAGCAGACGGCCTATGTGCCCCGGTCGCTGATCGCCGTGCCACTCGTGGACGAGCGCGGCACGATCGGCGTCCTGGAGGTCCTCGACAAGCACAGCCAGGAGGCGTTCTCGCTCCGCGACATCGAGCTCGCGGCCGTCTTCGCCCGGCAGGCGGCGGTCGCGATCAGCGCCAGCCGCGTCGAGCGAGACGTCGCCTCGCTCCTCCGTGCGAGCCTTGCAGACCTGACCCCCTCCGACGCGTCGCCGGCGGCCGCGACGATCGACGAGCTCGTCGCCGCCGCCACCGCGGGCCTGGACCGCGAGGACGATTCGCATCTGTGGGGCCTCGTCGAGCAGGTCGCGCGCGTCCGCCGGGCCGATCCCGACGCGCTCGAGCTTGTGACCGACCTCCTCGAGGCCCTGGCGCGCCAGTCCGAGCGCGCGAGCCGGACCCGTCGTCGCAGCCGAGCCGGATCGGGCCGTGCCCGCGACCGGTGAGCGACCTCGACCTCCCGGCCTGGAGCGAGCCGTTCGTCGGGGAGCGCGGCGGTCTCGATCGGCTCGCGCCACTCGGCTGCATCGATCGCGCGTGGGCCTTCGGCGGCGTGGACGGCAGCGGCGTGACGGTGGCCGTCATCGACTCCGGCGTGGAGCGGGCTCATCCGGCCGTTGGTGGCAGGCTCGTCGAGAGCGTCTGCGTCGAACCCGGCGACGACGAGCCGATCGTCGTGGACGATCCCGAGGCGATCGACGTGGTCGGCCACGGCACGGCCTGCGCCGGCATCATCCACGGGCTGGCGCCCGGCGCCGACATCATCTCCGTGCGCGTGCTGGGGCCGGACAACCGTGGCCGGGGCGCGATCTTCGCGGCGGGCCTGGAATGGGCGATCAGCCACGGGGCGGCGGTGGTCAACCTGAGCCTGTCGTCGAAGAGCGAGGCGATGTTCGGCACCTTCCACGACCTCGCCGACCGTGCCTACTTCGCGAACGTGCTGCTCGTCTGCGCCGCCAACAACGTGCCCGCACCAAGCTTCCCGTCACTGTTCGCGTCGGTCATCTCGGTGGCCGCGCACGACGTCGCCGACCCGTGGACGTGGTTCTACAACCCCCGCCCGCCGGTCGAGTTCGGGGCGTACGGGGTGGACGTCCCGGTGGCCTGGAAGGGCGGGGCGCGCCTGGTCGCGACCGGCAACAGCTTCGCTGCGCCGCACATCGCCGGCCTTGCGGCGCTCATCCGCGCCAAGCACCCGGCGGCCACGCCCTTCGAGGTCAAGGCCATCCTGGCGGCCACCGCCACCGGGGCGCGACCCGAGGGCTGACCGCGGACGGCCACTGCCGCCGGGGGTCAGGGCGGGGCTGCGCCGGTCAGGGCTTCACCGCGATCCGGTCCAGGGCGGGGTTGTTCGTGAAGGCGTCGAAGGAGTAGGAGGCGACCCGCGGCGAGCCGAGGAACGCGTACCGCTGCTCGGCATACGGCACCCACGGCACGACGTTCTCCATGAGGTACTGGTCGAGACTGGCCCAGCACTGGAACTGGGCCGCACCCACGAGCGGCAGGCACGCCTCCACGCGGGCGTCCACGTTGGGGACCTCGGTGACGTCGTAGCCCCACCGCTTCAGCTGCTCCGGGGTCGCTCCCACCATCGTGAGGTTGTAGGTGTCCGGCGGCACGTCGACGGTGAGGCGGCCGTCGAACAGGATCAACACCGGCGTCGCGGAGCCGCCTCCGAAGGCCAGGCCGATGAGGACCGGCACCTTCTCGGTCGGGCGGCTGTCGGTCGAGAAGAACGTGTCCATGTCGAGGACGTCCACCTCGAGGCCGATCCCGATGGCGGCCAGCTCCGCCGCCACCTCGCGGGAGACCGCCGCGAACGCGTCGCGCGTGGTGGCCCGGATGTGCGCGCACGCCGGCGCGTCGCAGCGGCCGTCGCCGTTCGTGTCGTAGGCTGACTGCCGCATCTCCGCGCGAGCCTTCTCGAGGTCGCCGTGGCCCCCGGGCGTCGCGTACGGGTCGTAGTCCGCGAGCAGGTTGTCCTCGTACATGTCGCTGTCAAGGTGTCCGTACACGCCCTGGGCGACGCCTCCGCCCACGATGTCGACGAGCCGCTGCTTGTCGATCGCCCAGTTGAGCGCCTTGCGCACGTGGAGGTCGTCGAACGGTGGGACGGCGACGTTCATGAGCACGCTGCGGATCATCCCCGTCGGCTCGAGGTAGGCCGTGCCGCGCGCCGGGTCGGCCCGGAAGGCGGCGAAGACGTCCGCGGGCACAGTCGGACTGCTCCCGCCGCTTGCCCAGAGGAAGTCGGCGGTCCCGCCGTCGATGGCGGCGACCGCCGCGTCCATCGAATCGACGACGACGATCTCGATCCGGTCGGCGTAGGCCGGCCGGAGCTGGTCGGTCGCGGGGTCCCAGGACGGGTTCCGTACGAGGGTGATCCTGCCCGGCCGGAGGCCGGAGACCGGCTCCCGCGTCGCGGCCGGGATGGAGAAGTCCAGGGCCTCGGAGCCCTCGAACATGTACGGCCCGGAGGAGACGAGGAAGCGGCCGAACCCGGTGTCGGCGTCGGTCGCGATGCCGAACGCCGCGTCGGGGTGTGACGGGTCCGGCGGCAGCGGCGCCGAGAAGGATCCGGCCATGCGGGCGTCGAGATTCCCGACGGGCTTCGTGAGGCGGAACACGAGCGTGTGGTCGTCGGGGGCCTCAAGGCCCGAGATCGACGCGGCGGTGCCGGCGTTGTACTCGGCGGCCCCCTCGATATCGAGGTAATCGAACTTGTAGAACGAGGCCAACGAGGGCGCCAGCAGGCGATGGAAGCTCCGCACGAAGTCGCCGGCAGTGATCTCGACCTCCTGGAGCGGCGGCCCGTAGTGGAGCCCGGACTTGAGGTGGAACGTCCACGTGAGCCCGTCGGCCGAAACCTCCGGAAGCGCTTCCGCGAGGTCAGGATGGAGCCGTGCACCGCCCTCGGAAGCGGAGCGGCCGTTGTGCGAGAGGAGGGTCCGGAGGAGGCAGCAGCGGTGGAGCCCGAATGATTCGTAGAATGAGACGTCCAGCTGCGGGTCCATGAGGTCGGGCCCCATGTCGCGCAACGCCGAGCCGAAGTCGCCGTTGATGACCACTCGGAGCGTGCCGCCACGGGGCGGCGAGGAGCCTTCCGGCGATGCGGACGTCACGCCTGCCGCGGGCGCCGACGGCGCCACGCCCGAGGGGGTCGTCGCGCCCGGTGTCGTCGCACCTGGCGCCACCCCGCTCGACGACGGCGTCGCGCAGCCCGCGACCAGGAGGGCAGTGGCGGCGACCGCCGCGATCCAGGAAGCGGGCATGGTCGCGGGCCGCGAGCGCCGCCTCGTCCCGAAGCCGTCGACGAGAGATGTCATCGCTGCACCGTCACACTTTCGTTCCCGCCCCGGGTCCGACGATGGTCGTCATCGCTTCACCGCGAGGCGGTCGAGGGCGGGGTAGGTCGTCTGTGCGCTGAACGCCCACGTCATGACTCGCGGCGAGCTGAGGTTGGCGAACCGCTGCTCGGCATACGGCACCCACGCCACGACGTTCTCCATGAGGTACTGGTCCAGACTGGCCCAGCACTGGAACTGCGCCGCGCCGACGAGAGGCAGACACGCCTCCACGCGGGCGTCCACGTTGGGGACCTCGGTGACGTCGTAGCCCCACCGCTTCAGCTGCTCCGGGGTCGCTCCCACCATCGAGAGGTTGTAGGTGCCGGGCGGCACATCGACGCTCAGGCGGCCATTGAACACCGACATGTACTGCGACGCCGAGATGTAGCTGAGCTGGAACGCCATGCCGATGAGGATCGGGACCCGGTCCGCGGGGTGGCTGACCACGTCGAAGAACGCGCCCATGTCGAGGACGTCCACGTCGAGTCCGATCCCGAGCGGCGCCAGCTCGTTCGCGATCTCTCGGGCGACGACGGCGTACTCCTCGCGGGTGACGGCTCGGATGTGCTGGCAGGCCGGCACGTCGCAGCGGCCGTCGCCGTTCGTGTCGTAGGCTGACTGCCGCATCTCCGCGCGGGCCTTCTCGAGGTCGCCGTGGCCCCCGGGCGTCGCGTACGGGTCGTACTCGGCGAGCAGGTTGTCCTCGTAGACGTTCCCGAGGAGGTGCCCGTAGACCCCCTGGGCGACGCCTCCGCCCTTCAGGTCGACGAGCCGCTGCTTGTTGAGCGCCCAGCTGATCGCCTTGCGCACGTGAAGGTCGTCGAGCGGGGGCACGGCCAGGTTCATCATCAGGTTCCGCACCATCCCGGTCGCGTCCAGGTGGGCCTGCCCGCGCGCCGGGTCGTTCTCGAACGCCGCGAAGATGTCCGCGGGCACCGTCGGGGATAGGGCGCCCCACGCCCAGAGGAGGTCGGCCGTGCCGGCGTCGAGCGCGGCGACCGCGGCGTCCATCGAGTCCACGAGGGTGATCTCGATGCGGTCGGCGTAGGCCGGCCGCAGGTCGTCGGTCTCGGGCTCCCACGACGGGTTCCGCACCAACGTGATCCTCCCGGGCGCGAAGCCCGCGACGGGCTTCCGCGATGCCGCCGGGACGGAGAAGTCCAGCGCCTCCGAGCCTTCGAGCATGTACGGGCCGGACGGCACGAGGAAGCGGCCGTAGCCGGCGTCCGCGCCCGCGGCGATGCCCGTCGTGGCGTCGGGCTGGTACGGGTTCGGCGGCAGTGGCGCCGCCGCCGCTGAGGCGAGACGAGCCCCGAAGTCCCCGGTGGGCTCCGTGAGGTGGAAGACGAGCGTGTGGTCGTCGGGCGCCTCGAGGCCGGAGATGCTGGCGGCCGTGCCGGCGTTGTACGCGGCCGCCCCCTCGATGACGAAGTAGTCGTAGACGTACGGCGAGGCGAGGGAGGGCGCGAGGAAGCGATGGAAGCTCCGGACGAAGTCGCCCGCCGTGATCTCGACCGCCTGGAGGGGCGGCCCGTAGTGGAGGCCGGACCTCAACCGGAACGTCCAGGTGCGCCCGTCGGCCGAGACGTCGGGCATCCCGGCGGCGAGGTCGGGCCAGAGCCGCGACCCGCCGTCGGCGGTGGACCGGCCGTTGTGCGACAGGAGCGTCCGCAGCAGACAGCAGCGCCACAGCTCGAGCGATTCGTGGACGGTGGCGTTCACCTGTGGGTCCAGGGCGTCCGGCGACGGGTCACTGATGCCGGGGATGTCGCCGGTCAGGACGACCCTCAGCGTGCCGCCGCGCGGCGGCACGCTGCTCTCGGGCGAGGCCGATGTCACGCCGGCCGCGGGCGTCCACATGCCCGCCGACGTCGCTCCGCTCGACCCCTGCGCTCCGCTCGCCTGCGGCGACGACCCGCAGCCCGCAATCAGGAGGGCGGCGGCCAGGATCGCGAACCTGCCGACTCGCGTCGGTCGGAGCCGGAGCTCACGAGGACACGTCATTTCTGCACCGTCACCCACACGTCGGAGCCGCGGACCGCGACCCCTTCGGCCGGCCCTGGAAGGTCGATCGAGCGCGCCACCGCCAGGGTGGCAGGGTCGATCCGCAGGAGCGCGTTCCGGCTGCCGGCCACCCAGATCGCGTCCGAGCCCGCGACGATCCCCCTCGGCCCCTGGCCGAGCGGGATCGTCGCGACGCGCCCGTTGGTGGCCGCGTCGATGACGACCACCGAGTCGCCCACGTAGCTCGTCACCCACAGGCGACCGAAGCCCAGCGCGATGGCCGTCGGGGCGTCCGCCAGGCTGACCTCCGCCGTCTTCGTCATGGTCGCGGCATCGAGACGCCAGATCGTCTTGTCCACCGCGTTGGCGACCCAGATGGAGCCGTCGCCGATCGCCAACGCGACTGGCGCCTCGCCCACCGCCACATCCGTGGCAGCCTGCGTGCCCGGGTCGATCCTCGTCACGGTGTTGGCGACATCGTTCGTCAGCCAGACGCTCCGACCGTCGAGGGCCACCGCGTTCGCCCCCGTCCCGACGCCGATCTGCTGCAGCGTCTGCCGTGTCTCCTCGCTGATCTCGAGGAGCAGGCCCCCGGGCGCCCCCGTCGCGCCGTACCCGAACGAGATCCAGACCGAGCCGCCCTCGGCGGCGAGCCCGGTCGGCTTGCCGGGCAGGCCCCTGGTCGAGGCTGGACCACCGGCGACCGGGATCCCGGTCAGCGTGGTGTCGCCGAGGCTGATGACCCACGCGCTGCCGCCGTCGACTGCGATGCCGGTCGGGTCGGACCCGACGGACACCGCATCCATGATCTCGTTGGACCTGGCGTCCACGTGGATCGCACTGTTGGGCATCGGGACCGGCGGAGATCCGCCGGCGCCGCGGCCCACCAGCGCCCATGCCGCCGCCGCGACGAGCACCGCCGCGACGAGCGTCGCCCCCGCCATCGCGGCCCATCGCGCACGTCGGCGGGTCGCCGTCTCCGCGCCGGGACCGACCGACTCCACGGCCGGCGGCTCGCGGCGTTGCCGCTCCACGATGTACAGGTCCCATGTGCCGGGGACGCCCTTGAACTCGTGGACGCCGCGATCGGCGAAGGCGACGTCCGCTCCGGCCGTCACCTCGCGGACGGTCCGGGTCACGAGGATCTCGCCCGGGCCGGCCTCGGCGAGGGCGCGGGATGCGACGTGGACGGTCAGGCCACCGATCTTGCCGTCCATCACCTCGACCTCGCCCATGTGGACCGCTGCGCGGATCTGGAGGTCGAGCGCAGCGAGGTCGTCGATGACCGCGGCGGCGCACTCGATGGCCTGGGCAGGCGGCCCGAAGGCCGCGAAGAAGCCGTCGCCGGCGGTGTCGAGCTCCCGGCCGTGGAATGCCTTCAGCTCCTTTCGGACGATCGCGTTGTGACGGGCGAGGAGGGCCTTCCAGCCGCGGTCCCCGAGCCGGGCCGCGCGCTCGGTCGAGTCAACGATATCGGTGAAGAGCACGGTCGCGAGCAGGCGCTCGGGCCCGCTGCCGCGGTTCAGCATCGGCCGAGCTCGTGCCGATCGACCTTCGCCGGTCGACCCATCGCCATCACCCCCGGTGCGGAACCGGGTACCCGCGCTCGCGCGCACGGCTGACCGAACGACCGGAGGCACCGCTCGCGCGGGGCTCGGCGCCGGTCGAGGACGCGGCCGGATGCACGGAGCAAGCCGAGACGCTGCCCCGATGCTATCGCGTCGCACCAGCGTCATCCACCCCATGGGCCACGGCCTCGGTCGGTCGCGTGTCGCGCGGACGACACGCGGGCGGCCACCCACGCGACCGGTCGCCTGTCGCGCATCTCGACGCCGGCGGGTCTCCCGCGTGACTGCCCGAGCGCGGCCCGGCGCCGACGATGAGACGGATCCGGCGAGGCACGCGAACAGCGCCGGACGAAAGGGGTCCGTGATGTACGGGATCTCGCCTGATGATCGGCTCTGGCTCATCGAACGTGACCAGGAAGAGCGACGAGCGCTCGCCTCCGCCGACCGGAGCAGAAGCTCGATCGCCGCAGGTCGCCGGGATCGTCGGTCTGAGATGCCGGCCGTCGGCATCTCGCTACTGCGACGTTCGTGGATCGCCGCCTCACGCGCCCTCCACGCGCTCATGGGCGTGCGCGCCGCCACGCACGGTCGAGCCGTCCGCTGACCACCCGGCGCACGAGCCGCCAGACACGAAGGATCCAAGGAGACGTGATATGACCGCTGGACGTATCACCACCCCGCACGGGAGTCAGCACCATAGCCGCCGAGCCACGCCCTGGTCCGCTCTTCTCGTCGGCGCGATGGCGCTGGCGATCGGCGCGGCCGCGTGCGTCGCACAGCCCGCATCCAGGGGCGCGGTCGAGGGCGCTGTCGGCGTCCCGGCGGCCACGGTCGCGGCCCCGGCGGCCACGGTCGCCGCCCCGGCGGCCACGGTCGCAGCCCCGGCTGCGACGGCCGCCCCGAGCGTGACCGAGAACGGCAGCCGTGCTGCCGCGTCGACCCCCACCCCCACTCGGCCGGTCTTCCGCGGTCCAGCTCGCATGTCGGGTGGCACGCTGCGGTGGCACCTGGCCTACTGAGACCGCATCTCCAGGTCGTCGGCGATCCCTCCCGGGGATCGACTCGCGGGGGATGATGCCGCCGGCGCGGGGCCGGACCGACGCACGCAGCCGACCGAGAGCCTCCGGACGCGGGCCCGCGTCCTCTCTCGCACCAGCGGCGGACGAGGCCGTACCATCCGCGGTGTCCATCTGGTCGTCTGGAGGTGCGCTGGGCCCGCGCGATGAGCGAGGCGACGCCGTTCGAAGTCGCGATCCGCGGCACGGCCGCGCAGGTCTGGGCGTTCCTGTGGGACGCCGAGGCGCTCGGGCGCGTCCTGCCCGGCTGCGAGTCCATCCGGCAGGAGGAGCCGGGGCGCTACCGGGTGGTCCTCGCGGTGCGCACGATGCTCCTCACGGTCCGCGCCGACGCAACGGCCACGCTGCGCGACCCTGACCCTCCGCGGTCCGTGCTCCTGACGCTCGACGGGACGCCCCGGGGGCTCGGCGGGACGTTCCACGTCGGGATCCCCATCGCGCTCTCCGAGGAGGCGAGCCCGGAGGGGACGTTGACGCGGATCGGCTACGACGTGGACGTGCGGGTCACCGGGAGCATGGCGACGTTCGGGCCTGCGATGCTGCGTGATGCCATCGTGCGCGAGGTGCAGGGTCTCGCGGCCGACATCGAGGCGGAGATCTCGGCCGGGCGCGTCCCCGGCGGCGACTGATCGGAAGGCGAGGCGGAGGGTGAGCACGGTGAACGAGCAGGCGACGCCGAGGCGCGGCGCCCACCCGGTCCTCGCGATCGGGATCGACATCGGCGGGAGCGGCATCAAGGGCGCGGCCGTCGATCTGCGCACCGGGACCCTGGCGACGCCCCGGCACCGGATCCGCACGCCTCAACCGTCCGGGCCCGTGAACGTGCTCCCCGTCGTCCGGCACGTCGCCGACATGATCCGGAAGGACCTCGGTCACGGCGGCCTCCCCGTCGGCGTGACGTTCCCGGCGCCCATCCTCGACGGAACGACGATGAGCGCGGCGAACGTGGACGGCGAGTGGATCGGCTACCCGGCGGCCCGCGCCCTCTCGAACACGCTCGACGCGCCGGTCGCCCTCATCAACGACGCCGACGCCGCCGGGCTCGCGGAGATGCGTTTCGGGGCGGGGCGCGGCCACCACGGCGCGGTCCTCCTCCTGACGCTCGGGACGGGTGTGGGGTCTGCGCTCTTCGTGGACGGGCGCCTCGTCCCCAACACCGAGCTCGGGCACGTCGAGATCCGCGGCAAGGACGCGGAGAGGCGGTCAGCCGCGGTCAACCGGACGACGCGAGGCCTCTCGTGGCACGCCTGGGCGGCTCTCCTCGACGAGCACATCCAGGCGCTTGATCGCCTCCTGTGGCCCGACGTCATCATCCTCGGCGGCGGTGTCAGCAAGAACGCGGACAGGTTCCTCCCGTTCCTCACCGCCCGTCCGCCGATCATCGTGGCGAAGCTGCGCGGCGACGCCGGGATCGTCGGCGCCGCGTTGTTCGCCGCACGCATCGCGAGGCTGCACCTGCCGCCGGTGCGCTGATCTCGGCGGTCGCCGCTCCGGCCCCTGGATAGGCGGCGGCTCCGGCCGCCCATGGGCCGTCGCCCTATCATCCCCCCATCGAATCGCGCGAGAGGTCCACCGTCATGACGATCGACAGCCAGGCCGACCCCACCGCCTCCGGGCGCGTCCTCGAGGCACGCATGGTCATCGGGGGGAAGAGCGTCGACGCGCTCGACGGCGGCCGGTTCGACGTCGTGGACCCGGCCCATGGGCGCGTGATCGCCACCGCGCCGCTCGGATCGCCCGCGGACGTGGATGCGGCCGTGGCCGCCGCGCGCGCCACGTACGAGGGTCCCTGGCGAACCTTCTCCGCGACCCACCGCGGGCGCCTCCTCGCGGCGTTCGCGCAGGTCGTGCGCGACCACGCCGAGGAGCTCGCCTGGCTCGAGACGCGCAACGTCGGCAAGCCCATCGCGTCGTCGCGCGGCGAGGCCCAGGGCGTCGCGAACACGTTCGAGTTCTACGGCGGCGCCGCGAACAAGCTCCACGGCGAGACGATCCCCGTGACGAAGCCGGGCCTCGACTTCACGCTGCGGGAGCCGATCGGCGTCGTCGGGCTCATCGTCCCGTGGAACTTCCCGATGGTCATGGCCGCGTGGAAGCTGGGGCCGGCGCTCGCGGCGGGGAACACCTGCGTCCTCAAGCCCGCGTCGTGGAGCCCGCTCACGGCGATCCGCCTCGGGGAGCTCGCGCTCGAGGCCGGGTTCCCGGAGGGCGTCGTGAACGTCGTGACGGGCCCCGGCGGGTCGGTCGGCGCCGCCCTCGCGCGGCACCGCGGCGTGGGGAAGGTGGCGTTCACCGGCGAGACCACGACCGGCCAGGAGATCATGCGGCTCGCGTCCGAGAACGTGAAGAAGGTGAGCCTGGAGCTCGGCGGGAAGAGCCCCAACATCGTCTTCGCCGATGCCGACATCGACCGCTTCTGCGCCGAGTCGCCGTACGCCGTCTTCGATCAGACCGGCCAGGATTGCTGCGCACGGAGCCGGATCATCGTCGAGCGCTCCGTCCACGAGCGGGTCGTCGAGGGCTTCGTCGCGGCCACCCGGAAGGTGATCGTCGGCGACCCGGCCGATCCGGCGACGGAGGTGGGCCCGATGGTCAGCCAGCGCCAGCGCGAGCGGGTCCTCGACTACATCGAGATCGGACGGAACGAGGGCGCGCAGCTCATGTGCGGCGGTGGCGCGCCCGACGACGCGGCGCTCGCGGACGGCGCATACGTGTCGCTCACCGTCTTCGATCACGTCGACACGCGGATGCGCATCAGCCAGGAGGAGATCTTCGGCCCGGTCGTCGCCGTGATCCCGTTCGACACCGAGGAGGAGGCGCTGCGCATCGCGAACGACTCGCCGTACGGCCTCTCGGGCTCGATCTGGTCGCGCGACCTCGGGAAGGCGCTCCGCGTCGCGAAGGGCCTGGAGTCCGGCGTCATCTCGGTGAACACCAACAGCAGCGTCCACACGGAGGCGCCGTTCGGCGGGTACAAGCTCTCCGGCATCGGCCGCGAGCTGGGGATGCACGCGCTCGAGCTCTACACCGAGGTGAAGAACGTCTTCGTCGACCTGCGATCCTGAGGCGGAAGAGGATCGGCGAAGGAGGCGGGCCGGGTCGAAGGGGAGCCGGCCGGCCCGGTCAGGTACGCGCCAGGGCGGTCGCAGCGGGTGATCCAGGCCCTCCGAATCATCGCTCCCGTCAGATAGCGTCGGGGGCGATGGTATCCACGCGTTCGGGCACGGGGGGCCGCAGCGGTGCCGGGTCCGCGCGATCCGCGGCTCCGCGCGCGTGGCGGACGGCTCGACAGTGGCTCCCGTAGCGAGAGAAGCCGCGCCGACACCGGATACCAGCGTGGGGGCGCATAGGTGACGGAAACCGGGCGGCGGGAGGAGCGTGGGGCGGGACGGCGACCCGCCGGCGGCGGGAGGAGCGTGGGGCGGCAGCGACCCGGCCGCGCGGCCGAGACGCGCACGCGCAGGCACCTGCGGCTGAGGATCGACACGCGGACTCCGATCGGCTCGTGCCGGGGAGGACCGTCCGGGACGCTGGACGGACGAGGAAGACCGGCCGGCGGCCGTGCACGGCCGCCGAGCCGGCACCTGGCCGGCGGGGGATCGCAGGGTCGCGGCCGGGAGCTGTCGGCGATGGGGTCCTGCCGGGCTCGCCGATGAGTCTCCGTCCGAGCGGCCGTCCATCCATCGACGATCACCCGCAGGGAGCGACGACCGTGAAGTTGACCGCGATGATCTTCCTCACCTGGACGGCGTGTACCAGGGACCCGGGGACTCCGACGAGGACCGGCGCGGCGGGTTCGAGCGCGGGGGATGGATGGCGCCATACGCCGACGTCGAAGGCGGACGCTTCATCCGGTCGGTCTACGAGCGTGCCGATGCGCTGCTGCTCGGGCGCGTGACCTGGGCGATGTGGGAGCCTTGTTGGCCGCACCACGACGACCACCCGATCGGCCACACCATCAACGTCCTGCCCAAGCACGTGCCGTCCACCACGCTCACCGATCCGGCCTGGCAGAACACCCACGTGATCTCGGGGGATGTCGAGGCGGCCGTGCGCGAGCTCAAGGCGCAGCCGGGGCGCGACCTCCTGCTCCAGGGCAGCGGCAGGCTCCTCCGGTGGCTGCTCGAGCACGACCTCGTCGACGAGCTCGACCTGCTGCTTCACCCCGTCGTGGTGGGCGACGGGCTTCGGCTCTTCCCGGAGCACGGTCCGACACACGACCTGACGCTGCTCGAGTCGCGGTCGACGTCGTCCGGCGTGACGATCCTGACCTATCGACCGGCCGGCCGCGCGACGTTCGGGACCGCCGGCTGAGGGTGCCGACCGATCCTGCCGCGGCCGGGTAGACTTCCGCCGATGACACGGACCCCGACCGCGTCCCCTGACGAGGCGCCGCCCTCCCCGGCGGCACCCGATCCCTCCACCCAGCTCGGTGCGGACCGCCCCGCCGACACGTCGCCGGCCGGCGTGACGCCCCCGGACCTGCTGGCGAGGCGACGCCCGCCGCACCTCACGCCGCGCCTCTTCGCGGCGCTCGTCGCCGCCCGCGGAGCGGGCGTCGCCTCGCGCGTCCTCGGGCGCGGTGGCGGCAC
>JAKAJU010000155.1 GCA_021813655.1 Chloroflexota bacterium
GGTCGGAAGCCCGGTGAGCCGTCGGCCCACCGCGTCCACGTCCTCCATAGTGGCCGTCGCCGCATCGGCGGCCACCGCGTGCGCGACCACCTGCTCGAGAAGCTCGATGGCCTTGTCCGGGTACCGTCTGTCGGGCATCGCACCCTCGGCGAACCGAACGATCCGCTCGAGGAGGTCGTCGTCGACCGACACCCCCCGCAGGCGAGCGAGCGCGTCACGGTGGGACCGGACGATCTCGATCGTCTGCTCCACGGTGGGCTCGCGGACGAGGATCGGCGCGAACCGGCGCTCGAGCGCCGGGTCGTCCTCGATGTAACGGCGGTACTCCTCGTCGGTCGTCGCCGCGATGCACGCGACGTCGCCGCGCGCGAGCGCGGGCTTCAGGAGGCTCGCGATGTCGCTCGAGCCGCGCGCCCCGCCGGCGCCCACGATCGAGTGGAGCTCGTCGATGAAGAGCGCGATCCCGTCCTGGGCGGCCTCCGCGAGGATCGCCTTCATCCGTTCGTCGAGGACGCCGTAGACGCCGGCGCCCGCGACGAGCGTGGACGGCGAGAGCTGCACGATCCGGAAGCCGCGGAGCATGGCCGGGACGTCGCCGGCCACGATCCTTGTCGCAAGCCCTTCGACGATCGCCGTCTTCCCGGTTCCGGCCGGTCCCACCAGGGCCGGATTCCGCTTCGTCGAGCGGCACAGCGTCTCGACGACGACCGAGAGCTCCGTCTCGCGCCCGACGAGGACCGGGAGCCGACCAGCCTTCGCCTCGGCGGTGAGGTCGCGACCGTACGCATCCAGGGTCGGCGTCGGCCGTGTGGCACGCGGTGTCCACGCGGACGTCGCGGCCGTCGCAGACGCAACGGCTGGGGTGGTCGTGGCTGTCGCCTGGGCGGTGACCGCTTCGCCGCCCGGCGTACCGGTGACCGCTTCGCCGCCGGGCGTGCCGGTGACCGCTTCGCCGCCCGGCGTGCCGGCGACGGGGCCGCCGGGCCCGGTCACGGCCCCCGGCGGGCCGCCACCGCGCACGGCGTACCCGGCAGCGGCGAGGACCGCGGCGACGATGTCGCCCTCGTTCGGCTCCGTGCGCCCATGGGCCGCGGCGATGCCGCGGGCGCTCGCGACCACGGTCGTCTCGTCAAGTGGGGCGCCGGTCTCCTGCGCCGCGAGGCGCGCATGGAGCCAGGGCTTCAGCGTGGAGGCGGAGAGCCCGTCGGTGAGGCCCTCGGCCATGGCCGCGTGCCGGGACACGACCGCGAGCAGCCAGTGGTTGACCCCGAGCGTCGCATCCCCGTAGTCCGTGGCCGCCTCGCGGGCGCGCCGGACGATCCCCGCGGCGCCCGGCCCCAGGTCCGCTCGACTCTCGGAGGAGGCGTCGCCGCTCATCCCTTCGCCGAGTCTACGGGAGCCGGGACGAAGGCGGGGTGATGCGGCGCGGTCCGGAGCGCGAGCACGACGCCGCCAACGGCCGCGATCGCGAGGAAAGCAGCGACGGCGAAGAGGCCGGGGATCGTGAGGGCCGACGCGACGACGCCCCCGAGCGACGAGCCGGTCACGGACGCGAGCCCGAACGTGACGGCGCTGAGGACGCCCTGGGCGGTGGCGACGCGGCCGCGCGGCGCCAGCTCGGCGACGTATCCCACGCTCGCGACGAAGAAGAGCCCGTACCCGACGCCTTCGAGCGACGCGCCGAGGACGAGAATCGCGGGCACCCCGGCGACCGCGTAGAGGACGTTGCGCGCCGCGAAGAAGGCAGCTCCGACCACGAGAAGGCGGTGTGCCCCGAAGCGCGCCGCGAGCCGGGGGAACGCGAACATGATCGGGATCTCGACGATCGATCCGATGATCCACGCGCCGCCCACGAGCTCTGCCCCGGTGCCGAGGTCGTACAGCCGCACCGAGAGGAAGGCGCTGACCGCGGCGATCGACGCCCACAGGGCGAACGAGGCGAGGAGGAAGGGTCCGAGCCCGGGGGCGCGGACGACGCGGGAGGCGCCAGACCAGAGCGACCCGGCGGCGGACGAGCGCCGGCTCGGCGGGAGCCACAGCGCGATGAGCGCCGTGAGGGCGAGGGAGGGGATCCACGCGACGAAGAGGGCCTCGGTGCCGAGTGCCTGGATCGCGACCCCGACGACCGCTGTCGCGACGACGAACGAGACCGAGCCCCATGCCCGGATCCGTCCGTACTGTCCCCGGTCGTCGCCGAGGATGTCGAGCGTCCGCGCGTCGAGCATCGGGGTGACCCCGGCGGTGGCGGCGGCGACGAGGACGACGCACACGGCGATCGCCGGGAGGTCGTGGGCCTGGGACAGAAGCGCCGCCGTGGCCGCGGCGAGCGTCGCCGCCGCCGGCAGCACGAGACGGGACCGCGGGAACCGGTCGGTGACGCTGCCCCACGCCGGAGCGGCGACGAGCGCCGCGCCTGCCCAGAGCGCGCTCAGGAGGCCGATCGCGGCGAGGTCGAGTCCGAGCGCTCGGTAGTGGACGGGCAGGTAGGGGAAGTTCGCGCCGATCGCGGCGAACGCGCCGACGTACGCGAGGGTCGCGCGTGTCCTGGGACTCACCACCGGATGCTACGGCCCCGGATCAGCCGGCGGGCGGCCGCGGCGCGAGGCCACGCGCGACGGTCCGCGCCTGCCTAGCGCTCGCCGCCGAGCAGCCTGCCGAGCAGCGAACCCGCGTCCGAGGGGTCGATCCCCTCGAGCGGGGCGGCCGACGACGACGCACCGCCGAGCAGGCCGCCGAGCGACCCGCTGAGATCCTCGAGGACCCCCGGCGTCGCA
Source organism: Chloroflexota bacterium (assembly GCA_021813655.1). Lineage (GTDB taxonomy): Bacteria > Chloroflexota > Limnocylindria > Limnocylindrales > CSP1-4 > CAIYQJ01. Next base: position 2,775 of record JAKAJU010000155.1, read on the forward strand.
AGGAGCGTGGCGATCGGGGCGACCGCAGCGGGGACGACCCCGGCGGTCCTCTCGAGCGCGGTGCGCAGGTCGGAGCCGTCCGCGAGGAAGCCATTCAGGGCCCCGATGGCCACCGGATCCTCGAGCAGCCTGCGGACCGCGTCCGTCGCGCCCGCGAAGTCCATGCCGCCGCCTCCGCCGGGCTGGGCGCTGCTCCCCAGGAGCCCGCCGAGCCCGCCGAGGAGATCCGGGCCGCTCTCGTCCGCCATCGCCGCCTCCGTTCCGCGCCCCCGGGCATCCTCCCCCGGCCGCGTCCCGCTAGCCTACGGCCTCCGGGCCCGGCTGGCACCTCGGACACCAGTAGATGTCCCTCGCCGCCAGCATCGCGGTCCGGACCTCCGTGCCGCAGCGCCGGCAGGCGAGGCCCGTGCGCTTGTACACGTACGTCTCGCGCGCGCGTGCTCGCGCGACGGCCGACCCGGATGCCTCGTCCTCGGGCGTGAGGTGCCGCTTCGCTGCACGCCGCTGGCCGCGCGGCAGGTCGGCCCGATCCACCGTGGCGACGCGCCCGGTCCGCCTGCCGTCCGCGAGGAGCTGTCGTGCCTCCTCCCAGAGCGCGTCGAATCCGGCGTCGCCGACCTCTGCGCCCGGAGTCCACGGCGAGACCCCGCAGCGGAAGAGCAGCTCCGAGCGATAGGCGTTCCCGATCCCCGCGAAGAGCTTCTGGTCGAGGACGAGCGCACCGATCGGGACACGCGAGCGCGTCACGCGACGTCGTGCCGCCGCGGGGTCGGGGGCCCGCGCGAGGAGGTCCGGGCCGAGCTTCGCGATGAGCGCCTTCTGCGTGCGTGGGTCGACGAGCGCGCAGACCGTGGGCCCGCGGACGTCGGCGTACGCCTCGTCGGGCTCCAGGCGCAGGCGGATCGCGCCGCGCGGGGCGGGCGCCGGCCCCTCGCCGACCGCGACG
>JAKAJU010000118.1 GCA_021813655.1 Chloroflexota bacterium
CCCATCGCGTCGGTGTCGCCGAAGCGGACCTCGATCGGGCGACGGTATGGGAACTCGCCGGGCAGGTCGCGGGCGTCGTGGGGGACGTTCACGCGACCCATGCCGAGGATCTCGCCGTGGAGGAGGACCGGCCCGACCCGGTCGTCGTAGACCATGGGGCGAGTGTAGGCCCCACGGTCATGGCACGGTGGCGCTACCGCGGCCCCGACCGGCGTCGCCATCGGCGGGTGACGAGGACTCCGCATCCCGGCCACGCGGCCGCGCCGGGCCGTGAGGGGCCGGCGGGCGTCACGGCGCTCCCGCCGCGCGCCGCCGGACGATCTGCCGGCCGCGAGAAGGGATCCGTTCTCGCGCGGACACATGCACCTTGTGACCATGCGCGACCCCTCGGCGGCCCCCAGGTTCGAGCGCCTGTACGCGACCGCCCGGGAGCCGCTCGCCCGCTACCTCGCCCGCCGGGCCGCTCAGGACGCGGTCGAGGGCCTCTTCGCTGAGGTCATGACCACGGCATGGCGGCGCCGGGACGACATCCCGGCCGACGCCGAGGTGCCGTGGCTGTTGGGTACCGCACGGCGCGTGCTCGCCAACCACCGGCGGGCGAACGGCCGGCTGGGCCGCCTGATGGCGCGACTGTCCGTCGTCGAGCCGTCCGTCGACCCCGGACCGTTCCCCGCGGGCACCGACGCGGACCTCGCGTCCGCGATGGCAAGGCTCGCGCCCGACGACGTGGAGGTCCTGCGCCTGTGGCGTGGGAGGACCTGGCCCCACGCGAGATCGCCGTCGTCCTCGGCGTCTCGCCCAACGCCGCCTCGATCCGGCTGCATCGGGCCAAGGCCCGGCTCCGCGCCCACCTGGAGGCGGATGCCGCGCGGACAGCGGCCGACGCAGCCGGCCTGCACCGGGCCGACGGAAAGATGGCGCCCATCGGTGCCCGCCGGTGCCGCGACGATCGCGGTGACCGGCGGAGAAGCCGACGGCGCCCACGCGGGCGTGGACCAGGGACGCTTCGCCCTGTGGGCGCCCGGCGACGACGCCGGGGAGGACGTCACGATCACGGCGTACGACGCGGCCGGCAACGTCGTCGGCGAGCAGGCGCTCACGGCGCCGCGGGCCGGTCCGACGACCACGGAGACCCACGCGCCGTAGGACCGAGGCCGCCCACGGGGCACCATCCGACACGGACGCCGGACGTCAGTCCGGCGTCCGTGTCGTCCCGGCGAATCGTGGCCGCGATCGTACGACGAAGACCGCCGCGCGACCGACCGGGCGCGGTACGCTCCGGTGGAGTCGCGACCGCGCGACGGGTGACCGCATCGCACGAGGAGGCGGCCCGTGTCCGCTGGGGTGACCACGATCGACACCCTCTGCTGCCGTGCCTGACGCCGCCGGCCCGGGGACGGTCCTGCCGCCGGCACGGCGCGAAGGACCGCCCGCCTTCCACCTGCTCGCGAAGCCGACGGGCGCGACCTGCAACCTCGACTGCGCGTACTGTTTCTTCCTCTCGAAGGAGATGCTCTATCCGGGCAGCCGCTTCCGGATGGCCGACGGGATGCTCGAGGCGTACATCCGCCAGCTCATCGAGGCGCACCGGGTGCCGGAGGTGACGATCGCCTGGCAGGGCGGCGAGCCGACGATGATGGGCGTGGACTTCTTCCGGCGCTCCGTCGAGCTCGTGGAGAAGCACAGGCGGCCGGCGATGACCGTCGCGTACACGATCCAGACGAACGGGACGCTCATCGACGATGAGCTCGCGGCCTTCTTCGCGGAGCACGACTTCCTCGTCGGGATGAGCATCGACGGCCCGCGCGCGATGCACGACGCGTACCGGGTGGATCGCGGGGGCCGGCCCACCTTCGACCGGGTCATGCGGGGCCTCGAGATCCTGCGCAGGCATGGCGTCGACGTCAATGCCCTGACGACGCTCCACCGCGCGAACGCCGACCATCCGGTCGAGGTCTATCGATTCCTCCGTGACGACTGCGGCCTTCGGTTCATCCAGTTCATCCCGATCGTCGAGCGGCTCCCCGCGCCCCCGATCGACGCCCCGGTCGAACGTGCAGGTCTGACGCCCGGCCTCGCCGTCAAGGCCCCATGGACATCCTGGCGCGACCGGCCGCCCTACCGGCAGGAAGGGACGCTCGTCACCGACCGGTCCGTCACGGCCGATCAGTACGGCGCGTTCCTCATCGGGGTCTTCGAGGAATGGGTCCGTCGCGACATCGGGACCGTCTACGTCCAGATGTTCGACGTGGCCCTCGCGAGCTGGTACGGCGAGCCGTCCGCCCTGTGCGTCCACGCGGAGACGTGCGGCACGGCGCTCGCCCTGGAGCACAACGGCGACCTCTACAGCTGCGACCACTTCGTCGAGGAGACGTACCGCATCGGGAACATCGCGGAGACGCCGCTCGTCGAGCTGGTGGCCTCCGAGCGGCAGGTCGCGTTCGGCAGGGCGAAGCGGGACACCCTCCCCGCGTATTGCCGCGCGTGCGACGTCCGCTTCGCGTGCCACGGCGGGTGCCCGAAGGACCGGTTCGTCCGGACGCCCGACGGTGAGCCGGGCCTCGACTACCTCTGCGCGGGCTACAGGGCGTTCTTCCACCACGTGGACGAACCGATGCGCGCGATGGCCGCGCTTCTCCGACGGGGACGCGCGCCCGCCGAGCTGGTGGGCTGGTACGCCGCCGAGGACGCGCGCATCCGCGACGCCGTCCGGCGCGCGGGCCGCGACGAGCCCTGCCCGTGCGGGAGCGGACGGATGGTCACGCTGTGCCACGGGGCGGCATGACGGCGGCGCCGCCGGCCGCCACCGGGATGCTCGGCGCGACGGGCGTCGCTCCCGCGCGCGGTGGCCTCGTCCTCGTCGTCCTCATCGCGGTCGCCGGCGTGGCGAACCTGAACCTCGCGGTCGCCAACGTCGCGCTGCCGTCGATCGACAAGGCGTTCGTCGCGTCGCAGACGGCGCTGGACCTCGTCGCCGTCGGGTTCTCGCTCGGACTCGCGGCGTCGGTCCTGTGGCTCGGCGCGCTCGGCGACCGTCACGGCCGCAGGCTCCTGCTGCTGCTCGGGATGGCGCTGTCGGTGCCTGCCTCGATCGTCGCCGGCCTGGCGCCGACCGTCGAGATCCTGATCGGCGCCCGGATCGTCGGCGGCATCGCCGCCGGGATGGCCTACCCCACGACGCTGGCGCTCATCACGGCCCTCTGGTCGCCGGGGATCCCCCAGACGCGGGCGATCGCCCTCTGGTCAGGGCTCGGCGGTGCCGTCTCTGCAACAGCGCCGGTCCTGTCCGGGTATCTCCTCGAGCACGTCGCCTGGGGAGCCGTCTTCCTCGTCACGGCGCCGCTCGCGGCAGTCGCGTTCGTCCTCGCCCTCGCCATCGTCCCGGCCCACGTGAACGAGACGACCGAGCCGGTCGACAACCTCGGCGGGATCCTCTCGGTCGTCCTCATCGGGTCGGCCGTCCTCGCGATCAACTTCGCGCCCGTCCCGGGCAGGACCGCGACCGCCGCGGGCCTGGCGGCGATCGGTCTCGCCGCTCTCGTCGCGTTCGTCGTCAGGCAGCGCCGGGCACGGAACCCGCTGTTCGACCTGCACGTCGCATCGCGGCGCGTCTTCTGGGTGGCGGCGCTCGCCGGGATCATCGTCTTCGGATCGCTCATGGGCTCGATGTTCATCGGCCAGCAGTTCATGCAGAACGTCCTCGGCTACTCGACGTTCGAGGCCGGCCTCGCGATCCTCCCGCTGACCGTGATGATCCTGTTCGCCCCGATCTCGGCGCGGCTGGTGGAGGCCCGCGGATCGCGGACCACGCTCCTCGCTGGCTTCCTCTTCGTCCTCCTGGGCCTTCTGTGCATGCTCGTCCTGTGGACGGAGCGCACGCCGTACCCGATCGTCGGGCTGACGTACGCGCTCATCGGGGCGGGCGTGGGCCTCGGCGGGACGCCGGCCTCCCGCTCGCTGACGAACTCGGTCCCGGTCCTGCGCGCCGGCATGGCCTCCGGCACCGCGGATCTCCAACGCGACCTCGGCGGCGCGATCATGCAGTCGATCTTCGGCGCGCTCCTGACGGCCGGGTATGGGGCGGCGATGGCTGCCGCGATCGCCGCGGGGCCGGACGCCCAGCAGGTGACCGAGACGGTCCAGGGGGAGCTCCAGCTCTCGTACGCGAGCGCCGCCGCGATCGCCGAGAGCTATCCGCAGTACGCCGATGCGATCGTCGGAGCCGCGAGGACGTCGTTCATGGATGGGGCGAACCTCGCGTACCTCGCCGGGGTCGTCTTCGTCCTCGTCGGGGCCGCGATCGTGCGCCTGGCGTTCCCGTCCCGCGACCGCGAGCGCGAGCTCCTGGCCGCGTACCGCGCGGAGGACGCCGCGACGCGCCCATCGCCGTCGACGGCTGCTTCCGGCAGCCCGGGGTGACCCGGGGCGGGAGCCTGGGTCAATCGCCCTTCGCGAGGTCGATCGTCCCCACGTCGGTCGTCTTCCCGGAGCTCACGAGCCTCTGCGAGCTTCCGAGGCCGAAGGCGGAGGACAGCGTCGTCCACTTGCCGCCCGACGGGAGCCACGTGATGGAGTACCAGCCGACCGGGACGCTCGCGAACGCGAAGCGGCCGGTCGAGTCCGTCCGGGATTCGAGATGGAAGGGCTGGCTCGCGCACGGCGTTGACCCGGAGTAGAACATCCCGAGATACCCCACGCAGATCTCGACAGGGATGTCGGCCTGCGCTTTCCCGCCGCGCACGAGGCGGCCCTTGAGAGCGCCGGGCTTCTTGTCGACCGGGGTCGGAAGCGCCGGCCCCTTCGCCGCCACCGCGAGCGCCCTGATCTCGTCGGACGCAAGGCCGGAGTCGTGCATGTTGTAGACGGTCCAGTCCGACCCGTCGAGGATCGCGAGGCCCCACTCCGTGCCGATCCAGGCGCGCCCACTCGCGTCCGTCGCGAGCGAGCGGACGCCGTTGTCCGGGAGCGGGCTGCTGGCGTGGTCGTACGTCGTCCAGGTCGTCCCGTCGTACACGGAGACGCCATGGGAGTAGGTCCCCACCCACAGCCGTCCCTGCGCGTCCGCGACGAGCGCCTGCGGCATCGCCAGGAAGTCCTCGTCGAGGGTGGTCCAGCTGGAGCCGTCGTACGAGAGGAGTCCCGCGGTGCCCGCGCCCGCCCAGACCCGACCCGTCCGATCGACGGCGATCGCGTCGAAGTAGTACTGCTCGTCGAACCCCTTGCCCTTCTCGAAGTACGTCCACCGCGAGCCGTCGAAGGTCGCGACGCTGTTGGACGTGACCACCCAGACGTGGCCGTCGGGCCCGACCGCGATGTCCTTGACCAGCTTGACGAACGAGCCGGTCCCCAGTTTCGACGCCGGGTAGGTCTTGAGCTTCGTGCCGTCGTAGTAGTAGACGCCTTCGTAGGCGGCGGCCCACACGCCCTTCCTGGCGTCACAGGCGAGCGCGTCGTACGAGCGGTACTGCGTCGCCGGATGCGCCCGCCACGTCTTCCCCTTCTGCGAGAGGAGCTGGCTCGTCGCCGCGAACCAGGCCGTGCCGTCGCGGCAGATCGCGACGTCGGCGACGCTCCCTCCCGGGAACGAGCCGTACCCGCCGTTGAATGTCGTCCAGCGGCGAGCGTCAAGGCACGTCACCCCGCCCTGCGCTCCGACGATCCACGCCTGGCCGGGACCGCACGCCTTCGAAAGCGCCGCGGCGGGCGCGGTTCGGGGATCCACCGAGACGCCGCCGGCGTCCGGGCGCGACGAGACGGCCGACGCGATACCGGCGGAGCCCGCGAGCACGACCATCGAGAGAAGGGCCAGGGTCGCGATCCGCGCCCCTGTTCGTCGCCACCGCATCGCGCACCTCGCGGGTAGAGGCTCGCGCGGGCACCAGAACGGGACTCCGCGTCGCGACCGCCACCCGTCGGGCAGCGTGACCCACCCGGCGCGGGCCGGGAAGGGCCGCAGGTCGTCGCGGTCGGGCGGCGCCGGCGTCGGCATCGGTCGCACGCGGCGCGTCGCTTGGGCGCGGTGGGTCGGGCGACGCGGGGTGTCACGAGTCCGGGATCGATGCGTCACAGTAGGCATGATGACCTCCCCCGATCCGCCCCCCAGCGTCCCGGCCGTCCGGGGGCGCACGCTCGAGGCCCAGCCCGGACCCGGAGGACGCACGCGAGGCCCGGCCGCCGCGGCGACCGAGTCGGCACATCCGCCCGCGACCGGGACCGCGACCGCATCCCCGACCGCGACCAGGGTTCCGGCGCCGGTCACGCTCGTGGACCTTCTCGACGTGCACGGTCCCGAGATCTACCGTCACCTGCGACGGCTCTCGCCCACCCCCGAGGACGCAGCGGACCTGCACCAGGAGGTGTTCCTCCGGGCGCATCGCGCCTGGCCACGGCTCCCCACGGACGCCAACCGCCGGGCGTGGCTCCACCGGATCGCCGCGAACGTCGCCGTCGACGCCCACCGGCGGCGGACGGTGCGCGAGGGCCGAGACCGCGCCGTACGGGCCGACGCGACGCCGGGCTCGGGCCGACCCCGCGGCGAGACCGGCGGCATCGTGCCGATGATCTCTCCGGCGGCCGGCCCCGGTTCGGATCCGGTGCTCCGAGCCGAGGCGGCCGAGCTCCGCTCCGCGGTCGGGGTGGCCCTCGCGGGCCTGCCGCCGCGTGAGGCCGCGGCCGTCATCGCCCGCGTCCTCGACGGCACCGACTACGCCGACGTGACGACGATCCTCGGCTGCAGTGAGGCCAGCGCCCGCCAGCTCGTGAGCCGCGGGCTCCGGCGGCTGCGCGCCTCGCTCGCGCCCTACCTGGAGGAATCCCGATGAGCGACCGACACGCCGACCTGACGGCGACCCTGCTCCGCGCCGGCGACCCTCTCCCGGATCCGGAGACCCTCGCGGCCGAGACGGCCGCCGCGCAGGCGGCGACCCGGCGGGGCCTGGCACGGGCCGAGGGGGCGCGCGCCGTGCCCGCTCGCCGGCGAGCATGGGTCGGCGACGCCGCGCCAATCGCGGCCCATGCCGTCTACGCGGCGCCATGGGGTCCCGTCCACCTCGCGGCAGCCGCGCACGGGCTCGTCGCGGTCAGCCTCCGGCAGCCGCAGGAGGAGTTCCTCGCCGATGTCGGACGGCGCCTCGGCGGGCCCGTGGTGCCTGTCGCGGACCCGGCGGTCCCGACGGCGTGGCGCGCGACGATCGACCGCACGATCACCGAGCTCGACGAGTACTTCGCCGGCCGGCGGACGGCATTCGACATCCCGGTCGATCTCGTCGGGCTCTCGGCGTGGGACCGCGCGGTGCTCGGCGGCGCGGCCAGCCTCGCGTACGGCGAGGTGACGTCGTACGGGCGGCTCGCGCGGATGATCGGGCGACCCGGGGCGGCGCGCGCCGTCGGCGGCGCGCTCGGGCGGAACCCGGTCCCGATCGTCGTCCCGTGCCACCGGATCCTCGCGGGCGACGGGACGCTCGGCGGCTACGGCGGCGGCTGGACCGGGGCGCGCGAGGAGATGCTCGCGATCAAGGAATCGCTCCTGGCGCGCGAGGGGGTCCGGATCCCGACCGCGACGCTCGTCGGCTGACGGACCTCGCGCGCCGACCCGCGCCACGCGCGGCGTGCGCCGCGCCGACCCGCGCCACGCGCGGCGCGACCTACGTCCGGACGACCGGCCGCATCGGGTAGACGCCGGCGACCGCCGGGCAGTCGGGATCGTGCACCAGCTCGTACCCCACCTCGCCCTGGCGGAGCAGCTCACCGAGCAGGCCGGCCTCCCGCTGGGGCAGGCCGACGAAGATCCGCGCCCCCGCGACATCGACGGGGCTCATCTCGTCCTCGGGCCCCTCGATCGCGAAGCGTCGTCGGAGCTCGTGCATGGGGACCCAGGGACGGCTCTTGATGAAGCGCCGCAGCTGCGAGGCGGTGGCGCCGGATATGGGCGCGGGTTGTGAGGGTGCGGAGTCAGACAGCGCGGACACGGTCGTCAGGGTGCCCGGCTGCGCGAGCTGGTCGTCCACGTCGTTCCAGGTCAGGCGGCCGAGGCCGCAGGTCGTCGAGCGTCACGCATCCGGGCGCGTCACGGCGCACGGGATGCGTCGGGAATCGTACACCCCGGGCCGCGGCGACGGCGCAGGCGGGTCCCGCCGGGCCGACAGCGACGGGGGTACGTCGCCGCGATCCAGCCCCGGACGCCGCAACCGCACCGCGACAGCCGCGACCCGCGACGCCGCTACCCGTGGACGACGAGGAGGTCGCGCGTCACCGTGTCGAGGACGATCGGGCCGTCCTCGCCGCAGACGACGATGTCTTCGATCCGGGCTCCGTACCGGCCCTCGATGTAGATCCCGGGCTCGATCGAGAATGCCATCCCGGGCCGGAGTGGCGTCCTGTTCCCGGCCACGATGTACGGATCCTCGTGCTCCTCGAGGCCGATCCCGTGTCCGGTCCGGTGGAGGAACGCCGGGCCGTATCCGGCCGCCGAGATGATCTCGCGGGCCACGGCGTCGATGTGCTCCGCCGGGACGTCCGGCCGCACCTCGCGGGTCGCCGCGGCCTGCGCATCCCGAAGCACGCGGTAGAGAGCGAGGAACGCCTCGTCGGGACTCTTCGCGGGATCGCCGCCGGTCACCCAGAGAGTCCGGGTGATGTCGCTGCCGTATCCGCCGAGGGTGCCCCCGATGTCGAGGACGATCGGCTCGCCGGCGCGGATCACGCGGTCGGTGGCCTGGTGGTGCGGCGAAGCGGAGTTGGGACCGCTCCCCACGATCGCGAAGGCCGCCTCGTCGTGCCCCTCGATCACGAGTCGGTCACGGACCTCGCGACTCACGTCGAGCTCGGTGCGGCCGATGAGACGCCCGTGCGCCACCTGCTCGACGACGCGATCGGCGGCGCGCGCAGCCGCGCGCAGGAGCTCGACCTCGTCTGGGTCCTTCACCATCCGCTCGCCCCGCAGGACGTCCGAGACGAGCGAGAAGCGGGCGCCGGGCAGAGCTTCCTCGAGGCGCAGGACGAACGTGGCCCAGAGCCGGTCCGAGACGGCGACAGAGCGGACGGTCCCTGCCCCTCCCTCGGCCCCACGCTCCGCGGCGTCGGCGACGAGCGCGAACGGATCCTCGGTCTCGTCCCACGGCAGGACGGCGACGGTCTCGGCTTCGGCAGCCGCGGTGGCGCGGGCGGCCATCGCCTCGAGCCGGGGGACGACGAGTGTCGGCCGCCCGCGCGCCGGCACGACGAGCATCGTCAGCCGCTCCAGGGGCAGCGCCGCGTACCCGGCGAGATACGCGAGGTCGGCGCCCACCCCGACGAGGAGGGCGTCGAGGCCGGACTCGGCCGCGAGATGGCGCGCGCGCGAGAGCCGGTGAGCGATCCGACCCGGCCCGATCGAGAGCCTGGCCCCGGCGCCGGACGCCTGCGTCACGGCCGCGGCCCACCCCGCGGGCGGCGGGAGCGCGCAGCGCGGATCAGCGCTCGACGGTCCAGGTCTCGCCCCCACCGAGGGCGGCCCGCAGGTCGCCTCTTCCCTCGCGACGGATCGCATCGTCCACCTGCCCCTGGAGGAGGGCGTCGTGGGTCGTGCGCGTGACATTGCGGATGACGCCCACCGGCACGGGGAACTCCGGCCAGTAGATGCGCGCGAGCATGAAGTGGATGGTGGGGTCCTCGGACGTCTCGTCGTGGACGAGGAGGTCCTCTTCGGTGATCCCGTTCCCGAGGCGGACGACCTCGGGGCGGACGCCGTTGAGGCGGATCCCGCGGTCGCGGTCCTTCCCGAAGATCATCGGCTCGCCGTGGCGGAGGAAGATCATCCGGTCGTCGCGGACGTCGCGGTCGGTGAACTCCCGGTGCGCGCCGTCGTTGAAGATGTTGCAGTTCTGGAGCACCTCCACGAACGTGGAGCCCTTGTGCTTCCCCGCCCGCGTGATCGTCTCCTGGAGATGGTCGGGGAACGTGTCCACGGATCGCGCCACGAAGCTCGCCTCGGCGGCCAGCGCGACGACGAGCGGGTGGATCGGGTAGTTGATCGAGCCGCCCGGCGTCGTCTTCGTCTTCTGGCCGTAGTCGGACGTCGGCGACACCTGGCCCTTCGTGAGGCCGTAGATGCGGTTGTTGAACATGACGACCTTGATGTCGACGTTCTTCCGCATCGAGTGGAGGATGTGGTTCCCGCCGATCGAGAGCGCGTCGCCGTCGCCGGTGATCACCCACACCATCAGCTCCGGACGCGAGGCCTTCAGGCCCGTCGCGAGCGTGGGCGCGCGCCCGTGGATGCTGTGGAACCCGAACGTGTTCATGTAGTACGGGAACCGGCCGGAGCAGCCGATGCCCGAGATGAACACGATGTTCTCGCGCGCGTAACCGAACTCGGGCATGGCCTTCTGGGCCTGCGCGAGGATCGAGTAGTCGCCGCAGCCGGGGCACCAGCGCGGGTCGACATCGGAGACGAAGTCCTTCTTCGTCAGGAGGATCGGCTCGCGATCGGACGCGATGGCCGGGGTCTTCTGGTCGGTCATCGTCTCCGGCCTCACAGGTCGCCGAGCAGCTGCTCGGCCTTCATCTGGATCTCGCTGATCTGGAACGGCTTGCCCCTCACGAGGTTGAAGCCGACCGCGTCCACGAGGTACGTGCCCCGGATGACGAAGAGCAGCTGCCCCATGTTCACCTCGGGCACGAGCACCTTCCTGTACGCCCTGACGACGTCGCCGGTGTTCGCCGGGAACGGGTTCAGGTAGCGCAGGTGCGCGTGCGCGATCGACGTCCCGCGGCCCTGGAGCCGCTCGACAGCGCTGCGGATGGCACCGTACGTGGACCCCCACCCGAGGATCAGCAGATCGCCCTCCGGAGGCCCGAAGACCTCGAGCGGCGGGATGTCGTTCGCGATGCGCGCGACCTTCTCCGCCCGGAGCATCGACATCCGGTGGTGGTTGTCAGGGTCGTAGCTCACAGAGCCGAGGACGTCGAGCTTCTCGAGTCCGCCGATGCGGTGCTCGAGCCCGGGGGTGCCAGGCACGGCCCACGGCCGCGCCAGCGTCTCGGGATCCCGCATGTACGGGTAGAAGCCCTGCGGGTCGGTCCGGTTCGCGACCTTGAGGTCCGGGAGCTCGTCGAGCTCGGGGATCCGCCATGGTTCCGACCCGGTCGCGAGGAACGAGTCCGAGAGGTAGATGACGGGGGTCATGTGCCGGATCGCGAGCCGCCACGCCTCTACGGCGTAGTCGAAGCACTCGGCCGGGCTCGCGGGCGCGACGACCGGGACGGGCGCGTCGGAGTTCCGGCCGTAGAGCGCCTGGAAGAGGTCGCCCTGCTCTGTCTTCGTCGGCATGCCGGTCGACGGGCCGGCGCGCTGGACGTCCACGATGACGAGCGGGAGCTCCGTGATGACCGCGAGGCCGACCATCTCCGTCTTGAGGGCCATGCCCGGTCCGGAGGTGCCGGTCAGCCCCAGCCCGCCACCGTAGCTCGCGCCGATCGCCGCGCCGATGGCCGCGATCTCGTCCTCGGCCTGAAACGTCTTCACGCCGAAGTTCTTGTAGAGCGAGAGCTGCTGCAGGATCTCGCTCGCCGGCGTGATCGGGTAGCTGCTGTAGAAGAGGTTCCGCTCGGCAAGCTGCGACGCGGTGAGGAAGCCGAGCGCCGTGGCCTCGTTCCCGGTGATGTTCCGGTACGTGCCCGGGCGGAGCTTGGCGGGCGCCACGCGGTAGTGCGTGTGGAAGATCTCGGTCGTCTCGCCGAAGGCGTAGCCGGCCATGAGGGCCCGCTTGTTCGCCTCGATGAAGATCGGGCGCTTCGCGTACTTCTCCTCGAGCCAGGCGAGGGTGGGCTCCATGCTCCGCTCGAAGAGCCAGAACATGACGCCCAGCGCGAAGAAGTTCTTCGTGAGGTCGACCTGCTTCGCGGTCATGTCCAGGCCCTCGAGCGCGCGCGCGTTGAGGGTCGTGACCGGGATCTCGTGGACGTTGTACTCCTTGAGGGATCCGTCCTCGAGCGGGTTGCTGGCGTAGCCGGCCTTCGCCAGGTTGTTCGGCGTGAAGGCGTCCGAGTTCACGATGATCGCGCCGCCGGGGACCAGGTCGCCCACGTTCCGCTTGAGGGCCGCCGGGTTCATTGCGACGAGCACGTCCGGCGCATCACCGGGCGTGTAGATGGGGCTCGAGCTGAAGCTGATCTGGAAGCCCGAGACGCCCGGCAGCGAGCCAGCCGGGGCACGGATCTCGGCCGGGTAGTCGGGCAGCGTGCTGATGTCGTTGCCGAAGACGGCCGTGCTCTGGGAGAACTGGCTCCCCGTCACCTGCATCCCGTCGCCGGAGTCGCCGGCGAATCGGACGGTGACGCGATCGAGCTCCTGGATCGCGATCTCGTGCTCGGTGGTGGACTCTGTCGTGGGTTCTGTCGTGGACACCTGCGCTCAGGAACCTCCTGGCATCCGCCGGCCGGCGGGCGCGGCCGGGCGCGACGTGGGGTCAGGGGCGCCGCGGGCCGACCGGGACAGAGTACCCCGAACCGACCGCCGACGGGTCGTTCGACCGGCCGCCCGCCGCGGCCGCACGCGACGAGGCGCCCTCACCGGACGCTGCCGGGCTTGCTAGGCTCCGAGGTCCATGGACCGGCGGCGACTCGAAGGGATCGTGCTGGTCGTCGTCTCGGCCTGTGCGTTCGGATCGGGAGGCCTGTTCGCCGGGCCGGTGTACGCGGCCGGCGTCGACTGGATGACCCTGCTCGCGTGGCGGTTCGTCTTCGGCGAGATCGTCCTCTGGACGTGGCTCCTCGCCTCCGCCGACCGCCGGCGGGTGCTGTGGCGCGTACGGAGGCGCGAGGTCCTCGTCGCACTCGGGCTTGGGGTCGTGTACGTCGGCAACACCGGGGCGTACTACTGGTCGCTCGAGACCGTTCCGGTGAACCTCGCCGCGCTCATCGTCTACATCTACCCGGCGGTCGTCGCCGTGCTCTCGATCCGATGGGCGAAGCGCCTGCCCGGTCGCCGGCCGTGGATCGCGCTCGCCGTCGCACTCTCGGGTTCGATCCTCGCGATCGGCGGCATCCCGTCCACGGCGATGCCCCCGCTCTCGGGTCTCATCCTCATCGTCGCGTCGCCGCTGCTCTACTCGATCTGGATCATCCTCGCGGCGCGCTACTCCGGCGAGCACCGGGGCGAGGGCGTCGAGTCCGAGGGGGCTGCGGTCATCGCCATGCCGATCATGCTCGTGGCGACGATGGCGGTGTACTGGGCGGGGACGATCGCGACCGCGCGCCCGGTCTTCCCGTGGCAGATCCCGGCCGAGGCGTGGCCCGGCCTCCTGGCCGTCGGCGTGGTGGCCACGGCCGTCGCGACGCAGACGTTCTACGCTGGTGCCCGCAGGATCGGTGCCGCGCAGGCGTCGCTGGTCAGCACGATCGAGCCGGTCTGGACGATCTCGCTCGCCGCGCTCCTCCTGGGCCAGACGCTGACCCCGGTGCAGCTCTTCGGCGGCGTCCTCGTCATCGTCGGCGTCGTCATCGCGCAGACCGCGCCGCCCGGCGAAGGCCCCGAGGCGCTGGAGGTCCGGATCGCCGACGAGTGAGGGAGCGACCATGGATGTGACGTCCACGACCGAGATGCTGCCCGCGCGCGACGGGACGCGACTCCTCGTCCGGCGCTGGGAGGCGACGGGGGCGCCGTGGGCGTCCGCCCTTGTCGTCCATGGCCTCGGCGAGCATTCCGGGCGGTGGGACGCGGTCGCGCGCCAGATGGCCGCGGCCGGCATCGCGGTCGCCTCCTTCGACCATCGCGGCCACGGTCGGTCCGACGGGAAGCGCGCGCACACCGCGCGATGGGAGCACATCCTCGACGACACCGAGGACCGCCTCGCGGCGAGCCGGATCGCGGGCCTCCCGGCGATCCTCTACGGGCACTCCATGGGCGGCCTCGTCTGCGCGGACTACCTGCTCTCGACCAGGCCCACGCCCGCCCTCGGCGTCCTCTCGGCGCCCGCCCTCGGGGACGACCTCGGCCCGGCGCTGCGGATGCTCGTGCCGGTCGTCGGACGGATCGCCGGCGGCCTCGAGCTGAAGAACCCGTTCACGCCGGACCAGCTCTCCCGCGACCCGAAGGTCGGCGAGAGGTACGCGGCCGACCCGCTCACACTCCCCAGGACGACGGCGCGCCTGGGGGGCGCGATCATCGCGGCCGCCCGTCGCGTGAACGCGAAGGTCGCCGGGGGCGCCCGGTTCCCATGCCCCGTCCTCGTCATCCACGGGGAGGACGACACGATCGTCCCCACTGCGTCGACCGCCAAGCTCGCATCCGTCGTCGGCGCGGAGCGCCGCACGTTCCCCCTGGTGCGGCACGAGCCGCACAACGACCCGGGCGGCCAGGCGATCGTCGACGCGACGATCGGCTGGCTCCGGGAGAGGGCCGGCACATGACGCATCCACTCTGGCCGCTCTACGACCTGCGTATCCGGACGCCACGACTCGAGCTGCGGCTGCCGACGGAAGACGAGCTCGCGGAGCTCGCGGTCGTGGCGCGCGCGGGCGTCCACGACCCGGACGCGATGCCGTTCGCCGTCCCGTGGAGCACCCTCCCGAGCCCCGCCTTCGAGTGGGGCTTCGTCCGCTACCACTGGCGACTGCGCGGGACGTGGGAGGCGGAGCACTGGGGGTTGGACCTCGGGGTCTTCCTCGACGGCAGCCCGATCGGCGCCCAGGGGCTGTACGCAGGCGACTACGCGCGCCTGCGGCTCGTCCACAGCGGCTCGTGGCTGAGCCGCGACCACCAGGGCCGGGGGATCGGCAAGGAGATGCGGGTCGCGATCCTCGCGCTCGCGTTCGACGGCCTCGGCGCGGACGTCGCCGAGACCGAGGCGTTCGCGGACAACGCGCCGTCGCTCGGGATCTCGCGATCGCTCGGGTACGACGAGAACGGGATCGGCCGGATGGCACCCGAGGGGACCGCGCGCGACACCATCCGGTTCCGGCTCACACGGGAGCGCTGGCTGCGCGTCCGCGCGGAGCGCGCGTTCCCGCGCGTGGCGATCGAGGGCCTCGAGCCCTCCCTCCCGCTCTTCGGCCTGGGCTGAGCGCGCCGCCGACCGTGTTCATCCTCTACGGCGTCGTCGCGGGGCTCGTGGTCGGGCTCCTGTTGGGCGGTCGGATCGGGCGTCTCGCGGACCTCGACCTGCGCCTGCCGTGGGTCGCGATCGCGGCCCTCGCGATCCAGGTCGTGCTCTTCGTCCCCGCCATCGGCGACGCCCTCGGGCCCGTCGCGCCGTGGGTCTACGCCGCGTCGACGGCCGCGATCGTCGCCGTGCTGCTCGTCAATGTCCGGATCGCCGGCATCGCGATCGTCGCGGCGGGCGCCGCCTGCAACCTCGTCGCGATCGTCGCGAACGGCGGGTACATGCCGGTGAGCCCCGCCGCGCTCGCCGCGCTCGGCTGGGCCGAGGCCCACGGCTACTCGAACAGCGCGGCGGTCGCCGATCCTGCGCTCGGACCGCTCACCGACGTCTATGCGATGCCGCCGTGGCTCCCCTTCGCGAACGTGTTCAGCATCGGCGACGTCCTCATCGCGGCCGGGCTCGCCGTGACGATCGCGCTCGCGATGCGCCATCGAGGCTGACGGGCGGATCGCCGGCCGGGACGGTCTCGCACAGCCGCCGGCCCGCAGGCCTGCATTTCCGGTTGCAAGGTCGCCCGCTCACGATGACCGCATGATCGATGTCGTCGGCTTCGCCGCCGACTGCCGCCTGTGGGGCCGCCTCGACCTCGGCGCAGGGCGCCTGACCGACCTGCTGAACGTGTCGACGTCGCTGCGCCTGGTCGACGTCCGCCTCGAGAGCCTCGCAGACGGTCACGCGCTCGATCTCCCGGAGCTCGATCTCGACTGCGACGAGCTTCTCGCGGTCGTCGCCGGCGGCCCGCGCGGCGACCCCTCGCGGCGGCTCGGCACACGCTCGATGCGCGTGTCGGTCGAGACGCCGCCCTACTGGATCCGCGGGGACATCCATTCGACTCCCGCGTCCGACCCGATCACCTCCACGATCCGGCGGTCGCGATGGGTGCCGCTCACCGACGCGACGCTGAGCTACGTCCTGGTCGCAGAGCCGACGGAGTACCAGGCGGCCGTCCTCATCGTCAACCGGGCGCGCGCGCTGTCGATCAAGGCCGTGATCGAGATCCTCCCGCCGCTCCCCGGCGAGGTCGCACGCGAGCGCGTGGCGCCCGGCCTGCAGACCCCGGACATCGCGCCCGCGGTCAGCGCGGGAGCCCCTCACGGACCATCGCCCGGACCATGAACAGGACGTTCGCGGGCCGCTCCGCGAGGCGGCGCATGTAGTACGGGTACCACTCGGTCCCGTAGGGCACGTAGACCCGGACGCGGTACCCGGCGCGCACGAGCATGTCCTGCAGATCGCGCCGCACGCCGTAGAGCATCTGGAACTCGAAGCGGTCGCGGTCGATCCTGTGCTCGCGGGCGAAGACGACCGCGTGGTTGACCATCGCCGGATCGTGGGTCGCGAAGGCAGGGCGGTCACCGCGCAGCAGCAGCGTCTCCGTCAGCCGCGCGTATGCACGGTCCACGTCGGCCTTGTCCGGGTACGCGATCGTCGCAGGCTCGTTGTAGGCGCCCTTGCACAGGCGGACCCGGCCACGCTCGGCGTTGATCGCGTCGACGTCCGCCTCGCTCCGCCGCAGAGCGGCCTGGATGACGACACCCGTCTCCGGGTGGATCGGGCGGACCTCGCGCCAGAGCCCGAGCGTCGCGTCGGTCTTCGTGTGGTCTTCCATGTCGATCCGGACGAAGGCGTCGAGCTCCTCCGCGCGGCGGAGGATGCGCGCGACGTTCGCGCGCGCCACGTCGCGGCCGATGTCGAGGCCCATCTGGGTCAGCTTGAGGCTGACGTTCCGCTCCACGCCGCGGCCGGCGAGCGCTTCGAGCGTCTCGACGTACCGCGAGGCGGCGGCGGCCGCGGCGGCCTCGGACGCGACGGACTCGCCGAGGACGTCCACCGTCGTGCGGAAGCCCGCGCCGGCGATCAGCTCCAGGGCGTCGAGTGCCTCCGCGAGCGTCTGCCCTGCGACGAACCGGCCGACGATCGGGCGCGTGAGGGGTACGCGGATGGCGGCCCGACCGAGCGCGCGCTGGTGCGAGAGGGCGAGGAGAAGGCTGCGGAGCGCGTGCTCGGGGATCTCGCGGGTGGGCGTGCTCGGCATTGGGCGCCTCCTGGGCGCGGTCAGAGGTCCGGGGCGCCGCCGTGGGACGCGGCGGTCCCGACGGCAGGACGAACGAAGGGGACGGCCATCGGGAGCATCGTAGCGCCGGGCCGGGGCCGGGGAACGGATGGCGGCGCGGCCGCTGCCGCCGGCCCTGTCGGCCCCCGCCGTCCGCGCTCCGGGCCCCCGGGCGATCCGTGCGCCGGCCCTAGCTCCTCGGGGGCTCCTCGAGCAGGTGGCGCCGAAGGAACGCGAGGATCCGCTCGTAGGCATCGCGCTGGTTCTCGCGTCGCTGCCAGCCGTGCGCCTCGTCGTCGTACCAGTGGACCTCGTGGTACTTCCCTTCGATCTCGAGGGCCTCCACCATCCGCTCCGTCATGAGCGGGACGACACGCTTGTCGCGGCGGCCGTGGAGGATGAGGAGCGGAGCCTCGATGCGCTCGGCGCGATAGACCGGCGATCCGCGCCGGTAGCGCTCGGCCGCGCCGGGGTCGTCGGGGCTGCCCATCTGGCGCTGGAGGTCGAGCCGGCCCGGTCGATCGCCGTGGCGGAAGCTCTCGGCGATCTCGCTGTCGCCGTACATGTCGATGCCGGCCTTCCACATCGACGGCTCGATCACGAGGGCCCCCAGGACGAGGTAGCCGCCGTACGAGCCGCCGAAGACCGCCAGCCTGCCGTCGCACCACGACTGCTCCGCGGCCCACCGCCCGGCATCCACGACGTCGTGAAGGTCCGCGTGGCCCCACTCGTCGCGGTTCGCGAGGCGGAATGTCCGGCCGTGGCCAGTCGATCCGCGGAAGTCGACGGAGAGCAGGGCGGCTCCGGCACCGACGATCAGCTGCCGGAGCGGCTGCCAGTCGCGGACGGTGTGCGAGTTCGGTCCGCCGTGCGCGTGGATCACGACCGGAACGCGCTTCCCGCCGCGCCGGCCTGTCGCGTCGGATGGCCGGTACAGGGTGGCCTCGAGCGGCAGCCCGTCACGCGCATCGAACCGGACGCGCTCCCCGTCCACGAAGCGCCCGACGTCCACTGTCGCGGGGAGCGAGGCCGTGACGCGACGCGCCCGCTCCGTCGGCGGCGACCCGTCGGGTCCCGGAGTCGGGAGCAGCCAGAGGTCCTTCGGCGCCCGGTCCCCGTCCGCGATCGCGAGAACGCCCGAGCCGTCCGGCAGCCACGCGATCGGCCGCCAGACGCCGGGCCACGGGTTCACGACCATGCCGGCCCACGACGTACGCCCGGGGCGCGGCGTCTTCGGCGGCCTGCCTCGCGGGCGTTTCGCCGGTGCTCCGCCGTCGAGCGGGGCGACGACCGCATCCACGCACCCGTCGTGCATCGAGACGTGGACGAACCGCGAGCCGTCCGGAGACGCGAGGGCGACCCAACCCTCCGAGCCTCCGAGGTCGGCATTCTCGACCTGCCCGGCCGTCAGGATCGTTCGGGTCGACCCGTCCGCGGCGATGCGTGCGACCTGCAGCCAGCCGTCCACCTCGATGCCGCACAGGATCGCGCTCCCGTCCGGCAGCCACCTCGGGCCAGCCGACCACTCGCCCTCGCCGGCGACGAGGCGCTCATCGCCCGTCCGGACATCGACGATCCAGACCTGCGCTGTGAGCAGGTCCGAGCTTCGCTGGCCCGAGACCGCCATACGGCTCCCGTCGGGCGACCAGACAACGTCCTCCACGTCGATGCCCGAGTGCGTCACCGGGCGGGGCTCGGACGGGCGGAGCTCGGCGGGCGGACGGCCGCGGCGGGCGACCGGGGCATCCACGATCCACGCCTGGGTCCACCCCCGGCGACGCGACAGGAACGCGATCGACCGGCCGTCGGGCGACCAGCGCGGCGACTGGCTCCCGGCCGGGTGCTCGACGACCACGACCTCGCGGCCGCCGCTCACGTCCGCGACGACGATCGCTCCGTCCCGCACGAAGACGAGCGATCGGCCGTCGGGCGACCAGCGCGGATCGGTGACGGGCTGCGACCCCGACGTGATCGGCCGGGGCCAGCCGCCGCGCAGCGGTGCCACGCAGAGCTGCCGCGTGCCGGCGTACTCGAGAGTGAACGCGATCGTCCGGCCGTCGGGCGACAGTCGGACGTCGCGCGGTGGATCCACAGCCACGACCCGTTCGGCAGTGAGGGCGGGGGCACCCCGCCGGGGCGCGGGCGGACGTACGGCCGTGCCGCCGGGCGTGCGTGCGGGCGCCGCGCCGGGCAGTCGGGTCTTCGAGCCGGGCG
>JAKAJU010000034.1 GCA_021813655.1 Chloroflexota bacterium
ACCTCCTTGCCGACCTCCGCCATCCCCATCGATCTGAACAGGGACTCCGCGAACGACTGAGAGAGAGCCGTCGCGAGCGCGGCGGGGCGCTCGGCGAGGAACGGGACGAAGTTGCCGAGGTTCGCCTCGGTACCCGAGAACACGTCGCCGATGACCGCCCCGAGGTTCCCGAAGATGTCCCCCTCGCCGCCCTGTCGCGCGGACGGGCTCGTGTTCGGCGGGAGCGGGAGAAGATCCGACGGCGGCTGCGACGAGTACGGCATCGACAGCGAGAACTTCCCGGTGATGCCGGTCGACGGGATCGGGGCGTACGGCTTCACCGTGCGCGGGGGCAGCCGGAGGCCCGGGCGGTTCACGGCGTTGAGCGACGCGCCGAACGATTGCGCGAGCGCGGAGCGCCCCGGCTTCCACACGACCGGCTTGTACCCGGGCGCGTTCCGCAGCGGACCGCCGACGAGCGTGTCGAGGAGGACGCCCATCGCCTAGCCGCCGTCGGCGGCGATCGTGAGCCGATCGCCCGCGGTGCTGTCGACGGCGGCAGAGACGACGCCGCCGGACGACTGGTCCCCCGTGGTCTTCTGGTTAGCGCGCGCGGCCTCGATCAACGCCGCGAGAAACGCGCGCTCTTCGGGGGTGTAGTCGTTGAGGTCCGCGGTTCTCGGTGGCCCCCATCGCATCGGGGTATCGCGCTGCATCACGTCGGCGGCGCTCACGCGGCGCCGCTCTCGAAACGGGCCTCGGCATCACGGAGAAGGCGAAGGATCGCCGCTCGCGCTCGGGGGCCGGCCCGGCGTTCGCCAGCCAACCACTTGCTCACCATCGACGGCGAAACACCGGCCTCGGCGGCGACTGCCTGGCGGGAAACGCCGGCCATGTCGAGCGCGAGCCGGATCCGGAGCCCTTCGAGCTCCCGTTCGGTCACGAACCACCTCGCCCGCCACCCCTCGAACAGGGACCATCAGGTGCGGTGGGGGCGGAATCACACAGGCGAGTGCCTCCCTGGTGGGGATCGGCATCTCGCCTGTCCTGCTTCCGGCTCCGGGGCGGTCCGGTCGTGGCCGGGGTGTCGCCTCAGTCCGCTGACGCCGGTCTGCGGACCTGATTCGTGCTGCCTAAGACGCTACCCGCCGCGGTCCGGGTTGTCAAGATTGAGACGGGTCGCGTCCCATCGTCCCTCGGCGTCCTTCGCGATCCTCGACACATGACGAGGCTGGGCGTTGCAGAGGACGTATGCGGGAAGCGGGATGAACGCAGGGACCTTCCTCGGCGTGTTGCGGCCCACCACCCACCATTGGCCGTCCTCCGGATCGCGGTAGACCTCGCGTCGATCGACGCGGAGCCGGGCCCTCGTCCATTCGCCAGTCTCGAGGGCTTTCGCGGCCGCGGTCTTCTCCAAGACGGTCTCCACCTCCATGACGCCGAGAGGCTCGCCGCACGGCGGTTCGTGGGAGCCCGGCTCCGGGTGGCACGCGAGCGTGCGGACCGCGTGCCACCCCGTCGAAGGTGCTCCGGCGGGGTCCTGCTTCCGGGCCGGTCTCATGACCGGAACCTCTCGAGCCGCCACAGGGCGTCCACGGGCCTCATGGCCGCGTCCAGCCGGATCTCGACGAGCAGCATCCGCAGCAGCTGATTCAGGCGGGCGGGCGACCATGACCAGTCGAAGGCCGGCACGTCCTGGTATGCCTCCGCCGCGCCGAGCCGGTCCAGCTCGGCGTCCACGGCCGCTCTCTCGGCGTCGTACCGCTCGCGGGTGATCGTGCCCGCGATGTAGAGGTCGTTCGCGCGGTCCAGCCGCCCAGCCAGGTCGGCGCGGGTCGCCTCGTTGTCCTCGTCCGTCGGGAGGTCGGGCGGGAGTGCGAGATGGGCGTCGACCTCAGCGCGCACCCAGGGCAGGATCGCCGCCTCCGTCACGGCGTACCGCGGGTGCGCGGCGCGGTCACGCGGACCGTTCGGGCAGTAGTACTGACCGCGGGCCACGTTCGGCGTCATCCGGCGCCGGCAGAAGGGACACGGGAGCAACTGCGTGAACACGGCCGCTCGCTTGGTCGGCGAGCGTCGCCCTGCGGACGTGCGGGGCGGCAGGAGGCCCGGCGCCTCGCGCTCGATGATGCGTGTCACGTTGGACGTGGACCAGCGCGCGCCACCCTTCGGGGCGGGCACGCCGCGGGCCTCGAGGATCCGACAGGCGCCGAGCACCGATCCGGCCTCGCGGTACGCGTCCACGACGACCGACGCGGGGCGCTCAGGGTCGGGCACCTGTACCACGCGCCCGCTGTCGTCCCGGACGTGGAGGTAGCCGTACGGCGGATGGCCGAGCCGGTCGCCGCGCTCCCGCCGTGCGGCGAGGGCCGCGCGGGCGCGCCTCTTCGACTTCTGGAGCTCCATGCGCCCGAATACTGCGCCGATGAACGCGAACGCCTCCGCCGCCGGGTCGTCACCCTCGCCGATCGCGAGCCGTCCGCCCGTGGTCGTGATCGTGACGGCGTGGCGGCTGGCGGCGTCCTGCAGGCGGATGAGGTCGCGCGGATCGCGGTAGAGGCGGTCCACGTCGAACGCGTACACGGCCGACAGGCTGCCGGCCTCCATGTCCGCGAGGAGTCGCGTGTACGCCGTGCGCTTGCCGCTCTTGGCGATGTCGGCCGAGACGCCCCAGTCGTCGTACTCGACGAGGTCTCCGTTGTGGCCGTCGGCGGTCGCCAGTCGGCGCACGGCGGCGCGCTGGGCCTCCCGGCTGATGTCGCCGGGGGAGTCGGCGTCCACGAACGAACGCCGGATGTACGCGGCCGGGTGCCTGTCCACAGGGGAACATTAGCATATCTGTCTAGAGTCCCCGGGGGCTATTGCCCCGATCACGGCACCGGAGTGTCGTGCCCGGTGGGGCTGGGCACGCAGTCCCCACAGCGCTAGGCGACCCGTCCCGCGAGCGCCTCCGACTGCCCCCGGGATCGTCCGCGGTCGCGATCCGTGTCATGACCGCTGGCTGGCCCCGCGCGGCGTCTCCTGGCGCAGGACGTCGATCGACGCAGTCGCGACGATCCCTTCGACGATTCGCGCAAGCTCCGGGTCGAGGGTCACGAGCGCAACCGCCTGAAGCTGCGTGAGCGCGACGTACTCGGCGTCGTAGGTCGAAGCCCATCCCAGCCGGTCGGCCACGTCCCAGGCCCGCCGCCGCAGCACCCCGTCGCCCAGCAGCCGGATCCGCATTGGCCGATGCGGGCGAGCCGGTCGTGGGCGACATCGCCCGGGATCTCGCCGCGCTGGACGGCCTCGTGCAGGGCCGACAACGTCTGGGAGCGCAGGAGCGTCGGCGCGAGGAGCTCATGCTCGACTGGGACCTCGATCCCCGCGCTCGCCAGGTGGAGGACGGCGCTGGCATCGACGACGAACCTGGTCATCACGCACCTCGTGGGTTCGTGGGGGATGCTCCGACACCCGCGTCCGCGACATCACCGGTGAACGATTCCCGCAGAGGCGGTCGATTCTAGGTGCGCTCGAAGCCCCCGACCGATGGGCGGGGTCCTCGGGTGCGAGTCGGGGCTTGCCGCTCCGGTCGATCTAGTGCTGGACGACGAAGTCGCAGGTGGCTCCCTGCGTCTCGGAGAGGACCCGGAACACCAGCGGGCTCGAACCGTCGTTGATCGTGAAGGTGACGGTCTGGGGCGGGGAGAACGCGTAGGACGTGAGCCCGCCGCCCGCGAGCTGGACGGTGCCCGTGCTCCCCGAGTAGTCCGCATACGCGCCCAGCGACACCTGGAAGACCGGGACCTGCGATCCGATCGGAGCCCCCTGCCCCGAACATCCGAGCAGGAGGAAGTGGCCCGCACCGTCGTTGTAGAACATGCCCCCGGTTCCGGACGCCCAGGTAACGAACGCGGTGGCCACGCCCGCCCCGGTGGGACCCGTCGGTCCGGTGGGGCCAGCGGGCCCCGTCGCCCCGGTGGGGCCGGCTGCACCCGTCGCCCCGGTCGGTCCAGCGACGCCCGCGGCGTTGATCGGGGCGAGCACTCCCCCGCCCGCGAGCTTGCATTGATTCGAGCTGCTCATCGCGACCGCGCCGCTCGCGTTGAAGCACGCATAGAGCATCGACGGGTTGCTCGCGGCGAGGGTGCCGCCAGCACCGACCGCGACGAGCGCGAGCGCGGCGACCGCGACCCCCGCCCGTCGGAGGCTCATCGGGACGCTGGTCATCGGGACCCTCCCTGTCGGGCGCAGCCCACGACAGAGGCGGGACGCGCTGTGCAGGAGGATGCAGGACGCGATCGGCGGCCGTCAACGGGGAGATGGACGCAGGAGCGTGCCCGGCCCGGAGCGGAGACTGAATCCTGCCAGGATCTGTCATGAACGACCGGTAACCTCTGCTCCGACGACATCGATGGAAGGGGTGACCGTGATGATCCACGAAGAGCTGGCTCGGGCGGTGCACGCGGACCGCGTGCGTGAGGTGGAGCGCGCGCTTCGGCTCCGCTCTCACCGCGTGGCCCGGGCAGAAGCAGCCGAATCGACCCGAGCGACGTCAGGAAGCGCCGGGCAACCGACGGCGCCGGCCGGCGCCAGAGGGACGACCGCAAGCGCAGGGCGGGCACCGGATCCGACCCGAGCGCGGCCGGCTCCAGGCGAGCCGTGACCGGGGCGACCCGTCACCAGCGACGCGGTCGACTGGGTGAGCGTCAGGAGCGCGTCGCGGATCGGGATCCTCCGGGCCTCGAGGTGAGCGTGGCCTCACCCCGAGGCCCGTACTGGTCGATGACGGCCCGGGCGGCGGCCACGATCCCGCGACGCACCTCTGCCGGTTCGAGCACCTCCACGCCTCCACCCACCGGGAGGAGGTCCCCGATCGCCCACTCGATCGATTCCATCCTGAGGCGGATCCGGGTCCAGCCGGCCGGGTCAGGCTCTTCGACGAGCGTCGCCGATGCCATCGCCGTCGCGGAGACGGCCGCCTCGAGCGCGCCGAGCCTCTCCGGATCCACGCGGAGGGTCACGTCCACGCCCGGCCGGTCACGCTCGTAGGCTGCGGTGGAGGCTGCCCAGAAGCCAGCGAGATCGAAGGCTCGTGGCCGCTCGAACAGTGCCTCCTCCACCCTCACGTCCTCGATCCTCGACACGCGAAACGTCCGGGGACTCCCCTTCGAGAGCGCGACGAGGTACCACGTCCCGCCCTTGAGGACGAGCCCGAGCGGGTCGAGCGGGCGGGACTCGACGCGCTCGCCGCGGCGATACCGAATGGTGATGCGGCGGCTCTCCCACACGGCGGTCGCCAGTCTCCCCAGGTAGGGAAGCTCCTCGGCAGGCTGGAACCAGCCGGGCGCGTCGAGATGGAACCGCTCGTTGATGCGGCTCGCGCGCGACCGGAGCTCAGGCGGGAGCGCAGCGAGGACCTTGAGACGCGCCGCCGCGACGACCGTACCCAGACCCAGCTCGGCCGCCGGTCCGGGCAGGCCGGACAGGAAGAGCGCCTCGGCCTCGTCGGCGTTGAGGCCGGTGAGACGCGTCCGGTAGCCGTCCACCAACCGCACCCCGCCCCCTGGGCCGCGCTCGGCGTAGATGGGCACGCCGGCCTCGGCGAGCGCATCCACGTCCCGATACACGGTTCGGAGCGAGACCTCGAGCTGCTCGGCGAGCTCTGCCCCGGTGAGCTGGCCGCGCGTCTGGAGGAGCAGCAGGAGGTTGACGAGTCGACTCGCGCGCACGTCCGCAGGATACCGCCGATGCTGACATGTTTCGGCAGGAATAGGCCGGATGTCCGCAGCGTCGGATCCGTCGGTGGACCTCAGGCTGGCTGCGTCGGCCGGTGCGGCTGGTGACGACGCGTCACGAACCACGCGACGATGGCGGCCACCAGCCCGGCGATGAGACCGCCGAGCAGCGCCTCGTCGAACGAGAGGCCGTCGATGTTCGGCTGGAACTCCGCCGCGGTCGCGGTCGCGAACAGCACCTCGCTCACCAGCAGCCCGCCGACGAAGAAGGCGGCCGCTCCGATCGGCCCGACCCAGTGGGACGCCGACCGCCAGGTGACCAGTCCGGCGAGGATCCCGAAGCCGATGGACAGGGCGACGAGGACACCCAGCCCGTAGAGACCCAGGTTGTAGACCATGTCACCTGTCCTCCCTCGACTCGCGAGCCTGCGCTCACGACCCGCGCGTCTCCGCCTCGGAGGACGGCCGTGCCAGTACCGGACGGCGTCGCGTCCGACGGGAGGGAGGCGTCCGTCAGCCGCCGAAGGGATGCCTGCGCCCGGGATCGTTCGGGCGCGACGAGTGCCTCGTCAGGGGCGTGCGTCGAACGTGCCGGTCGCGTCGGTCTTCGTCTTCCCGTCCGAGCTCGCGAGATTCGAGCACGTGAAGGTCGCGTTCCCACCGGTCCTGTCGACCCTGACGATCGTGACGGAGCACTCGCCGGCGATCGACGAGAAGGACACGTATGGTACGTCCCCGCCGGCGCCCTGGACGCCCACGACGAGGGCGAGCGAGGTGATCGTGTCGGCCGTGCGCTCGGTCTTGTACGTCCCCGGCTTCCCGGGTCCCGTGTAGGTGAGGGTCCCGCCCTGGACGTTGATGTACTGGACGTTGAGCATCGCGCCGTCGTCGACGAGCCGGCCGGTCACCAGCGGCGCCGTGAACGACAGGACGGGTCCGGCGACCTGGACGTTCTCCGTGCCGCCGGCGAAGACGGCGGAGACGGACGGCGCAGGCGTCGCGGACCCTCCGGAGGAGGACGAGCAGGCGGCGACGGCAAGGCCGACGGCCAGGATGACCGCGACTCGGGCGGCAGGACGGCGCATCGACGACCTCCGGGTGATGAGCGGGGAGCACCCGATGCAGGCAGCATGCCACCGCGCGGACCGCTCCGGAGGGCCGAACCGCCGAGGCAGACCTCGCCAGAGGGCGGTCCGAGCCGCCGATGTGCTCCGGACCGCCGGTGCGCGCGGGACGAACCGGTGTGCGCCGGGCGTGCCGAAGCGCGTTCATCGCGCCACGGATCGGGTCAGGCGGTGACGCCCTCCGCAAGGGCCGGCACTGAAGCGGGGGCGTTGTCGCTCGCGAGGTCGCTCGCGGCCCCGCTGGCGGCCTCGGTCAGGCTCCCAGCGGCACGTTCCGCAGCTGCCGCGGCGGCGGCCTCCGCGTCGCGGTCCAGGACGGGATCCGCGCCATGCGAGCCTCCGTGCGGAACGCGCGTGATCGCCGCCTTCGCGAGGGCCGCCACGGCCCGCGGCGCGCGGACGATCGGCGACGAGCGCTCGGTCTCGCGGTGCTTGGACCACACGCTCTGTCGCGTCCGGCCGAGGACCGCCGCGATCCGCTCCCACGACCACCCGGCCGCGCGCGCCCGACTCACGGCCTCGTCCTCCCACGGGTCGAGGTGGTCGGCCATGAACCGCACGGCGAGCAGCGCGCGCGTCGGATGCCCCGACCCCAGGTCCTCTGCGATCTCGGCCGGCGTCCGGCCCTCCGCATAGCGGGCTGCGGCGCCAGCCTCCGCGGCCGCAGCGAATCGATCGAGGAGCGCGTCCGGCGCCTCGAGCGGATCGTCGTACCGGAAGCGGAGGGCGATCTCGTCCGCGGTCGCGCCGACTGCGAGCGTCGCGCCGGGCTCGGGTCGCACCTCGACGCACACGCTCGTGATGCGGTCGAGCCGCGCATCCCCGTCGGGAAGCTCGCGCACGTAGTCGGCGACGTCGAGGATCCCCCGCGCCGACCGCCGCTCCCGGACGTCGTCCGGGCTCTCGGCCGCCGACTCGCCCCGCCGCCGCGCCTGCGCCTCGAAGTACGCGGCGACGATCGCGCGCGTGTCGTACTCATCCATGTCAGCTCGCCTCAGGATGCCAGGTCACGTCGGTGCGACCGAGGAATGTCAGTCTAGCATTACACGTGGTCGTCAGTAAAGGACGACGCGTCTGGGAGCGCCGGCGAGGCAGCCCTCTCGCCCGTGCGCGTCCGGTGCGGGATCTGCAGGCCTCGCCTCCACCGTACACTCGCGGCATGCTCCGGACGGTGGTCGCGACGCGCTACGTGACGCCTCTGCGCGAGGGAGGCTCGCTGCCGGCGGTCGTGGAGGCAGACGACGAGGGGCTCTAGACCGCCAAGTTCCACGGGGCCGGCCAGGGCCCCAAGGCGCTCGTCGCCGAGATCGTGGCGGGCGAGCTCGGGCGCGCGCTCGGCCTCCGGGTCCCGGAGATCGTCCTCGTCGACTTCGACCCGGGCCTCGGTGCGGCAGAGCCGCACGAGGAGATCCGCGATCTGCTGCAGAGGAGTCCCGGATTGAACGTGGGCCTGGACTTCCTCCCGGGTGCGCTCCCCTACGCGCCTGTCGCCGATGCCCCGGACCCCGACCTCGCGGCCGACGTCGTCTGGTTCGACGGGCTCGTGATGAACCCCGATCGCACGCCGCGGAACGTCAACCTCCTCGTATGGCATCGCCGGTTGTGGCTCATCGACCACGGTGCCGCCCTCTACGTGCACCACACGTGGCGCGATCCCGCCGAGCACGCGCGCCGGCCGTTCCCCCAGCTCCGCGACCACGTCCTGCTCCCGTTCGCCGGCCCGGTGGCCGCCGCCGACGCGCGTCTCGCGCCGCAGGTGACGCGCGAGCTCCTCGAATCGATCGTCGCGGACGTCCCCGACGCATGGCTCGCGCCCGAGTCCGGGCTGCCCGACCCGGACGCCCACCGGCGCGCCTACGTGGACTACCTGGTCGGGCGCGTCGAAGGGCGCGCCGCGTTCGTCACGGAGGTGGAGCGTGGCCGCGTCGCCGCGTAGTGCCTTCGCGTATGCGGTCGTGCGCGTGGTCCCCCACGTTGAGCGCGGCGAGACGATGAACGCGGGCGTCGTCCTCCTGTGCCGCCCTCGACGGTTCCTGGCCGCGAAGGTGGACCTCGACGAGACCCCGGTTGCGCGTCCTCGCGCCCGACTGCGACGCCGACGAGATTCGTCGCCACCTCGAGGCGATCCCGCGGATTGCAGCGGGAGATCGCGACGCGGGTCCGATCGCGGCCCTCCCGCAGGCGGAGCGATTCCACTGGCTCGTCGCACCGGCGAGCACGGTCGTTCAGCCGGGGGACGTTCACACGGGGATGACGGACGACCCGGCCGCGACGCTGGACCACCTCTTCGCGACGCTGGTCCTGCCGCCGAGTCCGTCCCCGGGACCGGGCCCGCCGCCGATCGACACCTGATCGGGCGCGGCTGCGCGGGTGGCGGCGTCAGGCGCGGCGTCAGGCGCGACGTCAGGCGGCGGGCGCGTAGCCCTCGACCGACACCTCGACGAGCGGACTCTGCTCGACCATCGTCTCGAGGTCGCTTCGGCCCCACGCATGCGCGACCGACGCGAGGATCCGGCGTCGCTCGTCCGGATCGGTGACCACGCGCGCGGTCGCCGGCAGGTCCGCCACGACGGCGCCCTTCAGGTGGAACGTGAGGCGAGGGTCAGCCTCGAGGTTCGCGAGCCAGGCCCGGCGCTGCGGCCGGGGCGTCCCGGAGATCCAGATCCGTCCATCGATCACGTGGTAGACGATCTCGATCCGACGCGGCTCGCCGGTCGAACGCCCCCTCGTGGTGATGTCGATGACCTGGCCCCGCGCCAGCTCGTCTCGGATCGCCTCGTCCATCGTCACCCCCGGGCACGACCTCCGGGATCTGCGCGACACGCGGCAGGCCCGGTGGTCTCGGTCGTTGCTACCACAACTATACCGTGACGGGGGCCATGGTCCACGGCCGCGGACCGCCGCCGCAGCCGCCGCCACGATCGCCTCCACGGACGCGTCGTCCACATCGATCGTCGTGGCCGGACGGACCGCTGCGAACCGGGCGGCGCGGCTCCGCGACTGGGCGGCGAAGCCCGCCGCGAGATCGGGGCCGAGCGGACGCCGATGGTTGACGGAGGAGTGCCGGGCGACGAGCGTCGCGGGGCGCGCGCGGAGTCGGATCACGACGACCCCGGGTTGCCGGAGCGCCCGGCGGCAGGCCGGGTCGTCCACGACGCTCGCCGCGGCGGCGATGACGGACGGTCTCGACGACGCGAGCGCGTCGCGCAGGACTCGAGCCTCGCGGGCGAGCAGCGCGGGGACCCCGTCCTCGGCCGCGATCGTTCGAGCGTCGCGTCCTGCGGCCGCAAGAAGGGCCGCATCGCCATCGACGAACGGCACGCCGAGCCGGCCCGCGAGCGGGGCGCCGACCGTCGTCTTGCCCGACCCCATGAGCCCGACGAGCACGACGTGCCGGAACGCGGCCCCGCCCGCCGGCGCGGACCGGCCGCGCGGTCGCGGGGCCTCGCCGTGGGGTCCCGTCAGCCCGCCGCCTTCAGCGCTGCCTTGTGGGCGCGCTTCGCCGCCTGGTATGCGGCGAGCGCCTCGGCCGAGTCCACGTCACCGAGCGTGGGGTAGTCCGGCATGACCGCCTGCCATCCTGGCGGACGGACGCCGAAGCGGTTCGCGAGGACCGCCGTGAGCGACCGCGCCTTCATCGCGCCGATGCCGGGGATGGCGAGCAGGCGCTTCTCGAGGTCCACGCCGTCGGTGGCGCCGACCCAGATCCGCGACGCGTCGCCGCCGTAGGCGGACGCGACGTGGCGGCAGAGCTCCTGCACACGTGCGGCCATGGCCCCCGGGAAGCGATGGATCGCAGGCTTCTCTCGGAAGGCGGCCTCGAGACGGGACGTGTCCATCGCGGCGATCGCCGCGGCGTCCAGGCCGCCGAGGCGCCGCGACAGCACCAGCGGGCCCGAGAAGGCCTTCTGGACGGTCACCTGCTGGTCGAGGGCGAACCCGATGAGGAGCGCGAGCGGATCGCGGGCGATCAGCGCGTCCGCGTCGGGGTCATCCGTGAATGGGAGGGACGCAGGGTTCTTCGACACTCAGGGGATGGTACCGCGACCCGTCTGCCCGCTCGATCGACCGGGGATCATCGACGGATCCGCCGTCTCCACCACCGGGCGCCCCGCGCGGGGCGCCCGGTCATGCGTAGACTGGCCGGGATCGGGAGAGCACGGAGGTGTGATGGAGATCATCGGCTGGCTCATCATCGGCGGATTCGCGGGCTGGGTCGCCGGCAAGCTCGTGCACGGCCGCGGCAACGGCATCCTGCTCAACGTCGTCGTCGGGATCGTCGGCGCGGTCATCGGCGGATGGCTCGCGAGCGTCGTCTTCCACGTCAACGTCTCGGAGGGCTTCAACGTCGAGACGCTCGCCGTCGCGATCGTCGGCGCGATCCTCCTGCTCGCGATCGCGAACGTCGCCGGGCTGCTGCGTCCGGGTCCCCGGTAGCGCGCGGTGGACAGGCCGAGCTTCGCGAAGTCGCCGGTCGCGCTCGTCGAACGGTACCGGGCGATCCTCGCCGCGCACCCCGAGGCGAAGGAGAGGCCGATGTTCGGGTACCCGGCCTCATTCGTCGGCGGGAGCATGGCGACCGGGCTGTACGAGGCCGACTGGTACGTCCGGCTGCCGGACGCGGCGCGCACCGAGCTCCTCGCGATGGACGGCGCGAAGCCGTTCGCCCCGATGCCGGACCGGCCGATGCGGGCGTACGCCGTCCTCCCGCCGCGGATCGTCGCGGACGACGCCGCGGTGCACACGTGGGTGGCGCGCGCCATCGCGTTCACGGCCACGCTCCCGCCGAAGAAGGCGCGGTAGGCCCCGGTCCGGCCTGCGCGCCCACGCCACGCCCTGGCCGGGCGTCGGTCGTCAGGTACCGGGCACGGGCACGACGACGCGGAGCGCGCCGGGCAGGACGTCCGCGACGAAGGACCCGCGCCCGAGCACGTCGCCGTCCACCTCGATGACCTCGGGCGGCGCCGACGAGACGGCGACGTGACGACCCCACGCGCGGAGCGACGAGCCCGTCCCCGACCAGCCCACCTGGGTCCGTGCCAGGAGCTCGAGCCCGCCGACGAGCCCCCGGGCGACGCCCGACCCGCGCACGACGAGGAGGTCGAACAGCCCGTCGGTGGCACTGATCGGGAGGCGCGGGGCGACGAGGCCGGGGATGAGCTCACCCGCGTTCACGACGAGCACGGCGAGCGCCATGACCTCGTGCACCTCGCCGTCCACCTCGATCCGGTGCGCGTGGGCGGTCAGGGCGGGCACGAGCGACGCGGCGGCCGCGAAGTACGCGGCCCGGCCCACCCGGCGCTTCGTGGCCTCGCCAGCCGCCGCCATCACCCGCGCGTCGAACCCGGACCCGCACGCGACGATGAACGTGCCCCTGCCCGAGGTCGGCGGACCGGTACGGCCCTCGCCGCCCGCGAGCCCGAGTTCCACGGTCCACGACACGGCACCCGCGTCAACGTCGCGCTCGTCCCCCTCGGCGATCGCGCGGATCGCCGCGGCCCGCCGGAGCGGGAGCCCGAGCGCGCCCGAGAAGAGGTTCCCGGTGCCACCCGGCACGACCGCGAGCGGGATGCCGGTCCCGACGAGCCGCTCCGCCGCGATGCGGATCGTCCCGTCGCCGCCGATCGCCACGACCACGGGCGCGCGCCCGACGATCGCCGCGTCCACCGCGACCTCCAGGGACGCGCGGTCGCCATCCACCCAGACGAGGTCGGCTCCGGTCCGGGCGCGCACGGCGTCGCGCACGGCTCGCTCGACGTCTGCGCGCCGCCCCTCGCCGGCGAGGAGGCGGCTCCGCGGGTTCACCACGGCGAGGGCGTACGCGGACCGGTCCACGCCCTCACGGTACGCGCTGGCCGCCGCAGGCGTGGGAGAATCCGGAGCGGAGGCGCACCATGAAGGTGCTCCGATCCGGCGGAGTCCCGATCCTCTCGTGGGCGGACGACCTCGAGGAGAAGACGCTCGCCCAGGCTCGGAACCTCGCGCTGCTGCCGTTCGCGATCGACCACGTCGCCCTCATGCCTGACGCTCACGTCGGCTACGGCATGCCGATCGGCGGCGTGCTGTTCGCCGACCGCGCCGTGGTGCCGTACGCGATCGGCGTCGACATCGGCTGCGGCGTCTCCCTCCTCGAGACCGACCTGACGGTCGACGACCTCGGTCCGCACGTCCTCGACGCGCTCCTCGCGAGGCTCGCTTCGCGGATCCCGGTCGGGTTCGAGCACCACCGCGGCGGCGTCGACCGCGATCGCGCGGAGAGCGAGATCGGGCTCCCTCGCCCCGGCGGCGTGCAGGAGGACTGGCTCGCGCACGCGCTGCCACAGCTCGGCACGCTCGGGAGCGGCAACCACTTCCTCGAGGTCCAGCGCGACGCCGAGGGATCCGTCGCCGTCATGCTCCATACCGGCTCGCGCAGCCTCGGGAAGGCGATCTGCGACGCCTTCCACCGGCGCGCCCTCGCGCTGTGCGCCCGACGCGGGCTCCCGCTCCCCCACCGCGAGCTCGCGTGGCTGCCCGATGACGAGCCCGACCATGCCGACTACCTCGCGGCGATGCGCTATGCCCTGCGCTACGCGGAGGTCAACCGCTCGCGCATCCTCGACGCCGTCGAGGCGTCGCTCGCATCGACGACGCGAGTGTCGCGTCTGGCGCGGACGATCGACATCCACCACAACTTCGCGGCCACGGAGCATCACGCCGGGCCCGACGGACGCTCCGTCGAGGGGCTGGTGCACCGCAAGGGCGCGGTCCGGGCCACCGCTGGAGCGCCGGTCCTCGTGCCCGGATCGATGGGCTCGGCGTCGTGGGTCGGGGTGGGCCTCGGCCGTGCCGAGTCGTTCGAGACGTGCCAGCACGGCGCAGGCCGCACGATGAGCCGCACGGCCGCCCGGCACGCCAGGACGAGCGGGGAGGTCTTCGCAGAGCTCGAGCGGACAGGGATCCGACTCCACGCCGGCGACCCGCGCGACGTCGCCGAAGA
The DNA here is from genome assembly GCA_021813655.1 of Chloroflexota bacterium. GTDB lineage: Bacteria > Chloroflexota > Limnocylindria > Limnocylindrales > CSP1-4 > CAIYQJ01. The sequence continues at coordinate 13,800 of JAKAJU010000034.1, forward strand.
GGCCGCGTCCGCGTACAAGGACGTGGACCATGTCATGGCCCTCTCGGCCGACCTCGTCCGCCCCCTCCGGCGGCTCACCCCGCTCGCCGTGCTCAAGGGCTGATGCCGCCGGGTGCCGGACCGATCCCCTGCGGACGGGCCGATCCCGGTGCGCACGGCACCTCATCGGCTATGCTTGAGGCGTCAAGGAAGCCCCGGCGCCCAGCGCGCCGCCCCAGCCGTCGCCGCGGTCCCCCGCCCGGATCTCGCGAGGTCTCGCACCGCGCCGGCCCCAGGAGTGCCCCACGCCCGTGCCATTCGACCGCCTCGGACTCTCGGCCGCGACCCTGCGCGCGATCGCCGATGAGGGATACGAGGAGCCCACGCCCGTCCAGGAGCAGGCGATCCCGATCGTCCTCGCCGGGCGCGACCTCCTCGCCGCCGCCCAGACCGGGACCGGCAAGACCGCCGCCTTCGTCCTCCCGATCCTCGAGCTCCTCGCCCCGACCGCGAACGCGAGCTTCTCTCCCGCGCGTCACCCCGTGCGCGCCCTCATCCTCACGCCGACGCGCGAGCTGGCGATGCAGATCGCCGAGTCGGTGAAGGCGTACGGGCGCTACGTGCCGCTCCGGTCGGCCGTCGTCTACGGCGGGGTCCCGGTCGATCCGCAGGCGAAGGAGACGCGGGCCGGCGTCGAGATCCTCGTGGCGACGCCCGGCCGCCTGCTCGACCTCGTCGGCCAGAAGGCCGTGAACCTCGGCCAGGTCCAGATCTTCGTCCTCGACGAGGCGGACCGGATGCTCGACATGGGCTTCATCCCGGACATCCGCCGGATCATGGAGCTGCTCCCCGTGCGCCGGCAGAACCTCCTCTTCAGCGCGACGACCAACGACGATGTCCGCCGGCTCTCCGGCAGCTTCCTCGACCGACCTGAGACGGTTCAGGTGGCCCCCCGGAACACCGCCGTCGAGACGATCCGCCAGCTCCTCTATCCCGTGGACCGCGACCGCAAGACCGCGCTGCTCATCCACCTCATCCGGACGAACCGCTGGCGGCAGCTGCTCGTCTTCACGCGGACGAAGATCGCGGCCAGCCGACTCGCGCGCGAGCTCGACCGGGCCGGGATCGCCGCGGTGCCGATCCACAGCGACCGGAGCCAGTCGGAGCGGACGAAGGCCCTCGCAGACTTCAAGTCGGGCGAGATCGAGGTCCTCGTCGCGACCGACGTCGCGTCGCGCGGGCTCGACATCGAGGAGCTCCCGCTCGTCGTGAACTACGAGCTGCCGCTCGTGGCCGAGGACTACATCCATCGCATCGGGCGAACCGGGCGCGCGGGCCTCGAGGGCGACGCCATCAGCCTCGCCTGCGTGGACGAGGTGGACCTCCTGCGCGGGATCCAGCGCCTGCTGAAGGTGGCCATCCCGTGGACCGTCGAGCCCGGGTTCGTGCCCGACCGCAACGTCGAGCCGCGCCCGATCTCGGGTCGCGCATCGCCGGGCGCGTCCGTCCGCGACGCCCGCGAGGCCCGCGCGCGCGAGGGGGGCGCGCGGCGTGCCGGCATCCATCCGCGATCGAGCGGACGCGGCGACCGGATGCCGGCGCACGGTCGCTGACGGCGGACCGGATCCTGGATCGCGCGGCCGCACCCGATGGCACCACGGTGAGGCCGCAGGTCTCCCCGGCGGGTCTCGGGCTCGGCGCCGCGTTCTGGATCCAGGAGGCCCGATGGCCCGCCCTGCGGGACGCCGTGCGGGCCGCCGAGGACGCGGGGTTCGGCTCGGTCTGGGTCGACGACCACCTTCTCAACGACGAGGGTGACCCGGACCGTCCCAAGCTCGAAGGCTGGACGACGCTCACCGCGCTCGCAGCGGTCACCTCGCGCGTCCGCCTCGGCCTGCTCGTGGGCGCGAACACGTTCCGCAACCCGGGCCTCGTCGCGAAGATGGCCGTGACGCTCGACGAGATCTCCGGCGGGCGCGCGGTCCTCGGGCTCGGGGCGGGGTGGATGGAGCAGGAGCACCGAGCGTTCGGGTTCGACTTCGGCGCGAGCCCGGGCGAGCGGCTGGATCGCCTCGAGGAGTCGGTCATGCTGGTCCGGCGCCTTCTGGCGGGCGAGCGCGTGACGCACGCCGGACGCTTCTATGCCTTCGCGGACGCCGTCGTTCGCCCTGGCCCGATCCGAGGCTCGATCCCCATCCTCATCGGCGGCTCGGGCCGCCGCAGGACGCTCCGGATCGTCGCCCGGCACGCCGACGTCTGGAACTGCTACGGGGACGCCGGGGAGCTCGCGGACGCCTCGGCGGCGCTCGACGAGCACTGCGCGGCCATCGGCCGGGATCCGGCGACGGTCGCCCGGACCGTGACGCAGAACGTCGTCGTCCGCACCGGACGGCGCGAGGCGCTCGACGCGTTCGCTGCGTACGCGCGAGTGCACGCGATGCAGCCCGGGGAGGACCAGCCGGACCTCGCGGGGTCGCCGGCGGAGGTCGCCGCCGGGTTGCGGACCGTCGCGCGCCTCGGCTTCACGGAGTCGATCTGGGTCTTCCGCACCCCGTGGGATCTCGAGACGCTCGAGCGGGCGCCCGAGGTGCGGGCAGCGCTCGCCGGCTGAGCGGGTCTCGCCCGTCCCGCGCGTCCGCCCCGTCCCCTCAGCGCGCGATCGGCGCGACGGTCGCGCGGGTGAGCCGGACGACCTCCGCGGGCGCGAGCTCGACCTGGAGGCCCCGGCGCCCACCGCTGACGAGGATCGTCGCGTGGGCGAGCGCGCCCGTGTCCACGATGGTCGGCAGCTGCCGGCGCTGCCCGAACGGACTGATCCCGCCCACGACATAGCCCGTCGAGCGCTCGGCGGCTGAGGGATCCGCCATCTCTGCGCGCCGGCCGCCCGCCGCAGCCGCGAGCGCCTTGAGGTCGAGCTCGCGGTCCACGGACACGAGCGCGGCCACGAGGCGGCCGTCGACAGACGCGACGAGCGTCTTGTGGATACGGGCCGGGTCGATGCCGAGCGCCGTCGCGGTCCGATCGCCGTACCCGACTCGCCGGTCGCGCGGACTGGCGGCGACGGGCAGCGGCGCGCCCGCGTCGTACTCGTGCACGACGTAGAGGACTCCGGCTCGCTCGAGGACCCGGATCGCCGGTGTCCCGCGTCCACTCATGTCGCCGATGGTACCGGGCGCCGCGTCACCGGCTGACCGACGGCCGCCCGTCCGGGCACACTGGACGCGTACACGGAGCGCGGGGCGGCCCGGCGCCGAGGCGGCGCGGTCGGGGGCCCGCCGGAAGGAGCATCGGTCATGAAGGTCCTGCTCATCGGCACGGGCACCGTCGGCGAGGCGATCGCGTCCCTCAGTCGCGGACGGCCGTGGCTCGAGAAGATGGTCCTCGCGGACTACAACGTCGAGCGCGCGCAGTACGTCCATTCCGTCGTGGGCCACGATCCTCGCTACAGCGCCGTGCGCCTGGACGCGAGCAGGAAGGCCGACATCGTCGCGCTCGTCAAGGCTGAGAAGATCGACCTCGTGATGAACGCGGTGGACCCGCGGTTCGTCATGCCGATCTTCGAGGCGGCCCTCGAGGCAGGCGTGGACTACGTGGACATGGCCGTCAGCCTCTCGGAGCCCCATCCGGACGACCCGTTCCGCAAGGTCGGCGTCATGCTCGGCGAGCGCCAGTTCGCCCTCGCGGACGCGTGGAAGGGGAGTGGCCACATGGCGCTCCTCGGGATCGGGATGGACCCCGGCCTGTCGGACCTGTTCGCGAAGTACGCCGCCAAGCACCTCTTCGACGAGGTGCACGGCGTCCACGTCCGCGACGGCGGCGACATGTACATCGAGGGCTACGCGTTCGCTCCGGTCTTCAGCATCTGGACGACGATCGAGGAGTGCCTGAACCCGCCCCTGCTCTGGGAGAAGGAGCGCGGCTGGTTCACGACCGAGCCGTTCTCGGGCGCCGAGAGGTTCGTCTTCCCGGAGGGTGTCGGCCCGGTGGAATGCGTGAACGTCGAGCACGAGGAGGTCGCGCTTGCGCCGCGCGCCCTCGACATCCGGAGCGCGTCGTTCAAGTACGCGCTCGGCTCGGAGTTCATCGACGTCCTCAAGACCCTCCACAAGCTCGGCCTCGACTCCACAAAGAAGGTCCGGGTGGGCAACGTGGAGGTCGCGCCGCGCGACATGGTCATGGCCGTGACGCCGGACCCGATGACGGTCGGCGACCGGATGATCGGCCGTGCGATCGTCGGCACGTGGGTGACCGGGGTGAAGGACGGCCGCCCTCGCGAGGTGTACCTCTACCAGATGGCCGACGGCCAGGAGATCTGGCGCAACCACGGGCTGCAGGTCGTCGGCTGGCAGACCGGCTTCAATCCCGTCCTCGCGATGGAGCTCATCGCGGAGGGCGCATGGCGGACCGAGGGGATCGTCATCCCCGAGGAGATGGATCCCGATCCCTACCTGGGCCTCATGGACGTCCTCGGGATCCATCACGCGATGATGGAGATCGAGCCGGGGAAGGCGACCGCCTGACCCCCGACAGCTTCAGACGCCGACCGCGCCCCGCGGTGCGGCGAGCGCCCCGGGCGTCGCTCGGATAGGCTGACCGGCATGCCGACCTCCCCTGCTCCGCCCGCCCGCCCCGGCCCGACCGCCCGCGAGCTCCTCGCGGGCCTCGGCCTCCTCGCCGACGGCCCCGTCCTCTGGGGCGCGCCGCTCCGCAGCGGGCGTCCCGGCGTCTTCGTCGTCGAGCTCGCCGCGCCGGTCGCCGACGCCCCCGTGGACTTCGGCGCGCTGCGCACATGGCTCGAGCGCGTGCCGGGTCTCCGGCTCGACGGCGCCACCCCCACCCCGCACGAGCTCGCCGCGTCGCTTCGCCGCTGGTGGCTCCCGGGCGAGACGGTCCTCTACATCGGGTCGACGACGAAGTCGCTCGGCGGCCGCGCGGCCGCTCTCGCGGCGACAACCGTCGGCGACAGGCGCCCGTTCGGGAGCGCCTGGCGGCTCCGCACGCTCAAGGACGTCACGAAGCTGCGGATCTGGTGGGCGGAGACCGACGCCGCCGAGGAGTACGCCGACGCCGCGTTCGATGCGTTCGCGCAGGGCGTGGACCCAGCCTGGGCGCAGCGCCTGCCGGACTCTGCGCTCGTCCTCCCCTACGGCAACACGGATGCGCCGGACGGGCGGCGCGAGGAGCACGGCCTCACGGGCCTCTTCCGGCCCGCCGAGGAGGCGGCCATCAGGCCGGGGACGCCGCTCTCCGGTGCGGCGGGTGGCCCGATGGCAAAGCCCTCCACGCGCGCCCGCGTCACGGCCGCGCGCGCCGCGGCCGAGCGTGCCCCACGGCAGCGCCG
>JAKAJU010000167.1 GCA_021813655.1 Chloroflexota bacterium
TGGCCGCCCAGGCCGGCGAGCAGGCCCTCCGGCTTCTCGCGCGCGATGACCGCCTCGACGGCCTCGACCGTCAGCGGCTCGAGATAGACGGCGTCGGCGACGCTCGGGTCGGTCATGATCGTCGCGGGGTTCGAGTTGACGAGGACGGTCCGGACGCCCTCGGCGCGGAGCGCCCGACACGCCTGTGTCCCCGCGTAGTCGAACTCGGCCGCCTGCCCGATGACGACCGGCCCCGAGCCGAGGATGAGGACGGACGCGGGCCGGCCCCGCGGGACGGGGGCGCCGTCGCGCGCGACTGTCGCCCGCGGTGCATCGCCGCGGTCGCTCACGGACACCCCGCTCGGTCGCGCGCGGCCGCGACGAAGCGGTCGAACACCGCGAGGGCGTCGAGCGGCCCCGGCGCGCCCTCCGGGTGGTACTGGACGGTCTCGATCGGCAGCGACGTGTGCCGGAGGCCCTCGACCGACCCGTCGTTGAGGTTCACCTGGCTCACGACGAACCCGCTCCCCGGCGGGAGCGTCTCCGCGTCCACGGTCACCTCGTGGTTCTGCGCCGTGACCTGGACGGTGCCGCGGACCTCGTCACGGACCGGGTGGTTGGCGCCGTGATGGCCGAACCTGAGCCGCCGTGTCTCCGCGCCCGCGGCACGCCCGACGATCTGGTGCCCCAGGCAGATCCCGAGAAGGGGCCGCCCGTCGGCGATGACGGCGCGAGCGAGCGCCACCTGGGCCCCCAGGCGGGCCGGGTCGCCCGGGCCGGGAGAGAGGACGACGCCGTGGATCCCCGGCGCAAGGACGTCCTCGATCGTCGCCGTGTGCGGCAGGATGCGGACGCGCGCGCCGCGGGCGCGCAGGTTGCGGACGATGCTCGACTTGAGGCCGAGGTCGACGATCGCGACGAGCGGGCCGCCCTCGGAGGCGTCGCCCGCGTCGCGGGGTGCCGACGGCGAGACGAGGCCGACGAAGTCCTGGTCCTCCCAGCGCGGGACCGCCTGTGCGGCGGTCACGGCGGCCTCGGGATCGGTCTCACCCGGTGCCGTGACGATCGCGCGGACGGAGCCGTGGGTGCGCAGGTGGCGGGCGAGCGCTCGCGTGTCCACCCCCGCGATCGCGGGGATCCCCTGCCCGCGAAGCAGGCTCGCGATCTGCGCCGCGTCGTCCACGACGGCGGCCGTCGCGTTCGCCACGACGAGCGCCCGGAGCCACGGCCGCTCGGACTGGTCATCGGCCAGGAGGCGCCCGTGGTTCCCGATCAGCGGATACGTCATCACGACCACCTGCCCGGCATACGACGGGTCGGTGCAGACCTCCTGGTAGCCAGTCTGGCTCGTGTTGACGACGAGATCGCCGCCCGCCGCGACGGGTGCTCCGAACGCGCGTCCGGCGAGGACCATGCCGTCGGCGAGCGCGAGGAGCGCGGGACCGGCGTCGCCGACGCGTGCGTCGACGACGGAGCCAGGCTCGGGGAACGGGGGCGCGGTCATGCGAAGCGGGACGGGCTGACCTGCGGGGAGGACGCCCGGCGCGGGCTGCGTTCCGGGCGGACATGGCATGACACGATGCGGACGCCTCCTTCCCGGCCTCACGGGACCGGTCCGCCGGCCTCACGGGACCGGCCTCAAAGGGACCGGCGAAGCGTAGCACGGCGTCGCCGCCACCGACGACGGGATACCATCGCCGCAGCCCGCCGGGCCCCGCGCGGGTGGTGCGCGGTCAGCTCCGGCGGTGAAGCCGGACGAACGGGAGGAGCGGCACGTGGACGAGACGGCGGACGTCGTGGTCATCGGCGCGGGCGTTCAGGGCGCGAGCCTCGCGTTCCACCTCGCGCGGCGCGGCGCACGCGTCACCGTCGTCGAGCGGTCCGCCGTCGCCGCCGGCGCGACCGGTCGCTCGTCCGGGTTCGTCCGGATGCACTACGACCTCGAGGCGGAGTCGCGCCTCGCGTGGGCCTCCCTGCCCTACTTCCGCGAGTGGGCCGAACGGGTCGGTGACGGCTCGTGCGACTTCGTCCGGACGGGCTTCGTCCAGCTGGTGCCGCCGGAGATGGCCGACCGCCTCCGCGCGAACGTCGCGATGCACCGGCGGATCGGGATCGAGACGTCGGTCGTTGGGCCCGACGACGTCGCCCGGCTGATCCCCGACGTCGTGACGGACGACATCGTCGCCGCGGCCTACGAGCCGCAGTCGGGGTACGCAGATCCGACCGCAACGGCATCCGGGTTCCTGGCGGCCGCGCGGCGCCGCGGTGCCCGTTACCTGGCCGGCACGCGCGCGCGGGTCGTCGTCGAGGGCGACCGCGTGGCGGGTGCCGACACGGACCGAGGTCGGATCGCTGCCCCGGTCGTCGTGGACGCGGCGGGCGCATGGGCGGCGGAGGTGGCCGCCACGGTGGGTGTCGAGGTGCCCGTGGAATCGTGGCGGCACGACACCGCGTTCTTCGGCCTCCCGGCGGGGCGCGACCATCGTTTCCCGATCGTCATCGACCAGGCGACCGAGGTCTACTTCCGGCCCGAGGGCCGGGACCTCATGCTCGTGGGCCTGGAGGCGGGCAACGTCGTCGGCGGCTCACCGGACCGGCCCCAGGAGCCGCTCTCGCCGCAGAACCTCGACGCGATGGTGGACGGCGTCTGTGCACGGCTGCCGTGGATGGCCGCCGGGACTCTGCGGACCGCCCACGGCGGGCAGGACGGGATCACGCCCGACCAGCACGCCATCCTCGGGCCCGCGGGCCCGGAGGGCTTCTACCTCGACTGCGGGCACTCCGGGACCGGCTTCAAGACGGCGCCGGCCGTCGGCCTCGCCCTCACCGAGCTGATCCTCGACGGCGCCGCGACGACGGTGGACATCTCGCCGTTCTCGCTCGACCGGTTCGCGGAGGGCCGACCGCTGACCAGCGACCACCCGTACGGGCCGCTCTGGCGCTGAAGGCCGAGGAGGTCCCACCCGAGATGGCGACGACGGTTCTCGCCCACGGCCACGCACGGCCCACCGGCCACGCGCGGCCCACCGGCCCGGGCGGCCGATGACGTCGGGCACTGCCGCCGGCCGCGCTGGCCTCCGCATGATGCGAACGGACGCGCGAACGCTCACCGCGGGCGGGGGTCCCGCGGCTGCGTTCAGGTCCGGGAGGCTACCGCGATGACCGCCGCGAAGGATGACGCGATGGATGAGGCGAAGCAGGCAGCCGAAGGCGGCATGGGCGCCCGCCTCTTCGAGCGCGTCATGGAACGGATGGGAGGCCGAGCCCATGTGACTGCCGTCTTCGGGGAGCCGATCGAGCGGGGCGGCGTGACCGTCATCCCCGTCGCGCGACTGCGCTGGTTCTTCGGTGCGGGCAGTGGCAGTGGCCCGGCCCAGGGCGGTGAGGGGGCCGCCATGGGCGAGGGATCCGGCGGAGGGGGTGGGGGCGGCGCCGAACCGGTGGGCTATGTCGAGATCGGGCCCTCGGGAACGACCTTCCGGCCCATCTCCGACGTGTATCCGAGTCCGGCCTTCGTCCTCGTCGCGGGTCTGTCGGCCGCCCTCGTCATCCGCGCCCTGGCGAAGCTCCTTCGCGGCTGACTCCCGGGGCGCTCGCGGCGTGAGCGGCCACCGAGCCTGCCGCCGCGGGACCGTCGGCCGGCGCCGGAGTCGGTGCGTCCGGCTCTGGCCCCTGCGGCATCTCCGTCCGACGATGCCGGCACGGAGAAAGCGCGCCGTGATCGCGCCGAGCTGGGAGTGGGCTCCATGCACGCATCTCGCCATCGGATCCGTGGCGCGGTGGTCGGGCTCGCGGCCGCCGGACTCATCGTCGTCGCCGCCGGCGGCACGCTCGCCGCGTCCACCCCGACGATGCTCTACGCCTGCTTCGACAACTACGGCAACGTCCGGATCACCGACGCGAACCAGTGCCGGCTCCCCGGTGGCGGGAGGCTCGTCCCGATCAACGCGGCAGGGGTCCCCGGCCCGATGGGACCGACGGGACCGACCGGCGCGACCGGGCTCACCGGCGCGACCGGGCCGATCGGACCGACGGGACCGACCGGGCTCACGGGTCCCACCGGACCCGCAGGGACAGCTGCAACGACCACCGCGACCACGGTGGCCAATGACTGGATCGTCGTCGCAGACTGCGGGGCCGGGAACCACGTCATCGGTGGCGGGGGCACCTCCTACACGAACCTCGTCCAGCTCACGGGCAGCTTCCCCTCCGGGAGCGGCGGAGTGCCCACGACGGCCACCACCCGCTACTGGACCGCAGTGTTCACGGCGACCAGCGCCAACAACACCGCCTTCGCCATGTGCGCGCCGGACTGACCGGTCCGGGCCGGCGACTCGAACCCGGATGCTCGAACGCCCCGCTCGGCGGTCCGGGCGGGGCGTTCGGATGGGCAGCGATCGCATGGTGAGCCGGGAGGGATTCGAACCCACAACCTAGTGATTAAGAGTCACTTGCTCTACCGTTGAGCTACCGGCCCGCGGGGAGGATACACCACGTCATCCGAGGGCGCGCGGCACGTCCGCCGACATGTCGGGAGACCATGCAGGGCCGCTCCCCCGGTGCGCGGCGGCCGTGCCGACCATCGGCCCACCGCTATCGCGGCGGGCCGGACCGGTTCTCGCGCTCGATCGCCCGGATCCCCGCCTCGTCGGTCCCGAAGTAGTGGGCGACCTCGTGGCGCACCGTCGACGCCACCGCGACGGCCCGAGCGGCGGGGTCACGGAACATCCACTCGTGCGGCCGCCGATAGACCGTGATCCGCGCGGGGATCACCGCGAGGTCGGCGCCGTACCTGTTGCGCGGGACACCCTCGAAGAGTCCGTACAGCGTGCCGCCGGGCGGCCGCTGCTCCGGGCGCGGCTCGTCCTCGGTGACGAACGCGACCTCACCGAGCTGCGAGGCGTACGGCTCCTGGAGCTGCGCCCGGAGCGCGTCCACCGCCCCGAAGACCAGATCGGCGAACGCGTCGCGGGCGGCGTCCTCCGGGTCCCTCGGGTGCGCAGGGTCCGGGTCTTCAGGCCGCGCCGCCGCGTCGCCCGCGCCGAGACCGTACGGGTCGTCCGTCACCGTTGCCCGGGGTCCGCGCCGTCCGGCTGGTTGTCGATCTGCGCGCGCTGGAGCCTTCCGCTGAAGTCGACGTAGACGGCCTTCCACTCGGTGTACGTGTCGAGCGCAGCGTGGCCAGCCTCGCGATGGCCGTTGCCGGTCTCCTTCACGCCGCCGAACGGCAGGTGCGTCTCTGCCCCGATCGTCCCCGCGTTCACGTAGACGATCCCCGTCCGGAAGTCGCGCATGGCGCGGAAGGCGCGGTTCACGTCGCGCGTGAAGATCGAGCTCGAGAGGCCGTAGCGCGTGCCGTTGACGGCCGCGACGGCCTCCTCGTAGTCCTCGACCTCGATGACCGAGAGCACAGGCCCGAAGATCTCCTCCTGCGCCACCCGGTGCATCGGGCGGACGCCGGTCAGGATCGTGGGCGCGAAGAACGAGCCATGCGCCAGGTCGCCGTCGCGGACCGGCGTGCCGCCGCAGGCGACCTCGGCCCCCTCGCTCCGCCCGATCTCGACGTACGACGCCACCTTCTCGAGCGCGGTCTCGTTGATGAGCGGCCCCACATCGGTCGTCGGGTCCAGCCCGGACCCGAGCCGCATCGACCGCGCCCGCTCCACGAGCATCCCGACGAGACCATCGTGGACGGACCGCTCGACGATGACACGGCTCGCGGCCGTGCACCGCTGTCCGGTCGTCCCGAACGCGGACCAGAGGATCCCGTCGACGGCGAGCTCGAGGTCGGCGTCCCCGAGGACGACGATCGCGTTCTTCCCGCCGAGCTCGAGGCTCAGGCGCTTGAGCCTCCGCCCCGCCGCCTCCGCGATCCGCTTCCCGACGGCCGTGCTTCCGGTGAAGCTCACGACGTCGACGTCGGCAGAGCCGACGATCGCGTCGCCGACCTCCGCGCCGCTCCCGGTCACGAGGTTGACGGTGCCGGGCGGGAAGCCGGCCTCCTCCATGATCCGCACGAGGAGCGTCGCGCAGTACGGGGTGTCAGTCGCGGGCTTGAAGACGACGGTGTTGCCCGTGACGAGGGCGGGCATCATCTTCCAGCACGGGATCGCGACCGGGAAGTTCCAGGGCGTGACGATCCCGGCGACGCCGATCGGGACCCGGACGCTCATCGCCCACTTGTCGGGGAGCTCGGACGGGACGGTGTCGCCGAACATCCGGCGCCCCTCGCCAGCCATGAGGAAGGCGATGTCGATCCCCTCCTGCACGTCGCCGCGCGCCTCGGGGAGCACCTTGCCCATCTCGCGCGTCATCGCGCGCGCGACCTCCTCCTTCCGCTCCGCCAGCAGCGCCCCGAACCGGTAGAGGATCTCGCCACGACGGGGCGCCGGCGTCGCCTGCCACGCCGGCAGCGCCTCGCCGGCGGCGGCGATCGCGCGCGCGGCGTCCGCTGCGTCACCCGCCTGGAAGAGCCCGACGAGGTCGCGTCGGTCGGCCGGGTTGCGGCTCTCGAACGCGCGCCCGGACCCGGACGGGACCCAGTCGCCGCCGACGAGATGGAGATGCGTGGGCGCCTCGGCCGAGGGCCCGAGGGGCAGGTCGGTCATCGTCTGCGGGGTGTCAGGCCGCGGCGAGCCGGGCGAGGAGGGCCTGGATCTCGGCGATCTCGTCGGCATCCTCGCGACCGAGCGTCGCGAGGAGCATCCTCAGCGCCTGGACGAGGGTCTCGGTCTCGGACGCGCTCAGTGTGATCGTCGTCCCGTCGGCCATCGGTTCACTCCCTGGGATGGATCCGGCGCTCCCAGCCGGTCGTGGGTCGTCCTTGGCTGGACGGTCGTCTCGTCAGGCCGTCTCCGGCGGCACCGCCTCGATGAGCATCGCCACGGATCCGCCGCCGCCGAGGCAGAGGGCGGCGATCCCGTAGCGCCCACCGCGTCGGCGCAGCTCGTGCGCGAGCGTCGCGACGATCCGCGCACCGCTCGCCCCGATCGGGTGCCCGAGGGCGATCGCGCCGCCGTTGACGTTCACCCGCTCCTGCTCGAGGCCGAGACCACGGATGTCCGCGAGCGCCTGCGCCGCGAAGGCCTCGTTCAGCTCGATGAGGTCCACCTCGTCGAGATCGACACCCGTCCGCTCGAGAAGCCGCCGGACCCCCTCGATCGGCGCAAGGAAGAGCCACCGCGGCGCCAGCTCGGCCTGCACGTACCCCACGATCCGCGCGAGCGGCCTGAGGCCGCGGCGCTCGACGACCGCGCGGCTCGCGAGGACCGTCGCCGCGGCGCCGTCGGACAGCCCCGGGGCGTTGCCGGCCGTGACGGTGCCCGCTTCGCCGTCGCCCTCGGCATCCCCGGGAGCCGCGAACGCCGGCCTGAGGCGCGCGAGCGCCTCGAGCGACGAATCGCGTCGCGGGGTCTCGTCGGCCCCGACGATCGTCTCGCGCCCCTTCGCGTCCGCCACTGTCACCGGGACGATCTCATCGTCGAACCGGCCCGCATCCGCCGCGGCCACAGCGCGCTCGTGGGACCGCAGGGCGTAGGCGTCCTGGTCGACGCGCGACACGCTCTCGCGGATCGCCACCCGCTCGGCGTGCGTCCCCATGTGGCAGTCCTCGAACGCGCACCAGAGCCCGTCGACGATCGCACCGTCGCGCAGCGTGCCGTCGCCGAGGCGGTACCCGAACCGGGCCCGGTCGAGCAGGTACGGCGCGCGCGACATGCTCTCCATCCCGCCGGCCACGACGATCTCGGCGTCCCCGGCGCGGATCTCGGCAGCTCCGAGCATCAGCGCCTTCAGGCCCGAGCCACAGACGCGGTTCACGGCCGTGGCCGGCGTGGAGTCCGGCAGGCCGCCGGCGAGCGCCGCCCGGCGCGCCGGTGCCTGGCCGGTGCCCGCGGTGAGGACGTTCCCCATGAGCACCTCGTCGATGGCGGCCTCCGGAGGGAGCCCCGCGCGCTCGACGGCGGCGTGGATCGCATGCCCACCGAGGGTCGTGGCGGGGACGTCGACGAAGACGCCGCCGAAGCGGCCGATCGGCGTCCGGACGGCCGAGACGATGAAGACGTCGGCGGCCGACGGTGCAGGCACGGGCATGATGGCCAGTCTAGCCGACCGATGAGCGCTCGCCGATGCGCCAACCGCCAGCCCGGGCCACTGTCCCGGCGCGTCAGCCGTACGCGTGGAAGCCGCGGCCCGACTTGCGCCCGAGGTGCCCCGCCTCGACGAGGCCGACGAGGGTGGCCGGCGGTGCGTACGCGGGCCCCAGGTCGGCCTCCAGCACGCGCATGACCCCCAGGCACACGTCGAGCCCGATGAAGTCGGCCAGCTCGAGGGGCCCCATCGGATGGTTGAGCCCGAGCTTCGCCCCCGCATCGATGTCCTCTGCGGTCGCCGTCCCTTCCTCGAGGATCCGGATCGCCTCCGCGAGGAACGGCATGAGCATCCGGTTCACGATGAAGCCGGGCCGATCCGCGCTCGCGACGGTTCGCTTCCCGAGGGACTCGGCGAAGCCGCGCGCCGCCTCGAGCGTGGCGGGGTCGGTCGCCGACCCATGGACGATCTCCACGAGAGGCATGATCGGGACAGGGCTGAAGAAGTGGAGGCCGAGGAAGCGAGGCCGTCGGGTCTCCCCGATCGCGGCCGCGAGGCCGTCGATCGAGATCGAGCTCGTGTTCGTCGCGAGGATCGCGTCGGACGGCAGAACGGCGTCGACGCGTGCCAGGACGCCAGCCTTGAGGGCCGCGTCCTCAGGCGCCGCCTCCACCGCGAGGTCCACTGGCGGGAGCTCGTCGAGGTCCGCGAGCACCTCGATGCGCGCGAGGATGGCGTCCCGCTCGGTCGCGTCCAGACGCCCCTTGTCCACGAGTCGGGTGAGGTTGGCGGCGATGCGCTCGCGGCCGGCGGTGGCTCGTGCGATGTCTGGCTCGTGGACGAGGACCGTCCGGCCGGCGACGGCCGCCGCCTGCGCGATCCCGTGACCCATGAAGCCGACCCCGACGACGAGCACGCGATCGATGCTCACGGTGTCCCCTCCTCGTCCCTCCGGACGGACGCGTCCCGCGTCGCGAGGAGCGCGTCGGCTGCCGCATACGGATCGACCTCGTGGGCGGCGACGTCGCGGATCAGCGCCCGCGTCTCGGCGGCACGCTCCCTGGACCCGAGGTCGGCCCGGACACGCTCCGCGACGATGGCCCAGACGAGCGTCGCGGCCCGTCTCACCCTCGCGTCGGCGATGGGGCCCGATCCCGCCCGCTCCCGTCGGCGGTCGAGCGCGTCGATGAGTGCCGCGACCCCGCCGCCGGTGGCTCCGGTCGTGATGAGCACCTCGGGCGTCCGCGGACGAGCGCGCCGCGGGGTCGTCCGATCGCCGGAGGTGGTGCGGTCTTCGTCCTCGACCGCGGCCTCGTCGGCATCGTGCGGCCCGGCCAGCGGCGCGAGCATCGTCCGCAGCAGGTTCGCCGTCCGCTCCGCACCGGGGCGGTCACCCTTGCTCACGACGACGATGTCGGCGACCTCGAGCAGCCCGGCCTTGATCGCCTGGACCTCGTCGCCCATCTCGGGCGCCTCCAGCACGATCGTCGTGTCGGCCGCCGCGGCGACCTCGACCTCGCTCTGGCCCGTCCCGACCGTCTCGACGATGACGAGGTCGAAGCCGGCCGCGTCGAGGACGATGACCGCGGTGTTCGTCGTCGCCGCGAGCCCGCCCGCGTGGCCTCGCGCGGCCATGGAGCGGATGAAGACGCCGTCGTCGCTCGCGTGCTCCTGCATCCGCACCCGGTCGCCGAGGATCGCGCCTCCGGTGATCGGGCTCGAAGGATCCACCGCCACGACCGCGACGGTCCGGCCGCGTGCCCGCAGCTCGCGCAGCATCGCGTTCACGAGCGTGCTCTTGCCAGCGCCCGGCGCACCGGTCACCCCAACGACGTGCGCGCGACCGGCGCGCGTGTGGATGGTCCGGACCGCCGCCTCGCCGACGGGCGACGCGGCCTCGACCACGGTGAGCAGCCGCGCGAGCGCCCGCCGGTCGCCGGCGAGGGCCGCGGTCGCCAGCGCCTCCGCCCTCGCGGCCGGGTCGGGCGCCCGGGAGCTCACGCGATGTCGCGCGACCGCGCGCGCTCGCGCAGGAACGCCGCGACCTCGCCGATCGTCGTGCCCGGGCCGAAGACTGCGGCGACGCCGATCTCCCGGAGCCTGGGCACATCCTCGTCGGGCACGATCCCCCCTGCGACGACGAGCACGTCGTCGAGGCCACGGTCGCGCAGGAGGTCGCAGATGCGCGGGAGGAGCGTCATGTGCGCGCCGGAGAGGATCGAGAGGCCGACGACGTCGACATCCTCCTGGAGAGCCGCCGTGGCGATCATCTCGGGAGTCTGGCGAAGGCCCGTGTAGACGACCTCGAACCCTTCGTCCCGCAGGCCGCGCGCGAGGACCTTCGCGCCGCGATCGTGGCCGTCGAGGCCGGGCTTCGCGATGAGGACCTTGATCGGTCGATCGGACATGTCCGGATGATAGCCGCGGCGGGCGTGCGGCGGACCCGCCCACCGCCCGGGACGGTCGTCGGGACGACCCGCGGCTCAGGCGCCCGAGGCCCCCCGCTGGAGGTGCGCGAGGAACTCGGCACGCGTCTTCTCGTTCGACCGGAAGAGCCCGAGGACGTGGCTCGTCGTCATCACCGTCCCCTGCTTCCCGACGCCGCGCATGACGGTGCAGAGGTGGGTCGCCTCCATGACTACGCCCACGCCCTGCGGCTCGAGCCGCGCCATCAGGAAGTCGGCGATCTGGGCGGTCATCCGCTCCTGGACCTGGAGGCGGCGGGCGAACATCTCGACGATCCGGGGGATCTTGGAGAGGCCGATGACGCGCCCGTCCGGGATGTACGCGACCGCCGCTGTCCCATAGAACGGCAGGAGGTGGTGCTCGCAGAGCGAGTAGAACTCGATCCCGCGCACCACGACCATCTCGCTGTATCCGACGTCGAAGATCGCGCCGTTGATCAGTCGATCGGCGTCCACCCGGTAGCCTCGGGTCAGCTCCCGGTACATGCGGTGGACCCGTGCGGGCGTCCTGTCGAGCCCCGGGCGGTCGGGATCCTCTCCCACCTCCACGAGGATGCGGCGCACGGCGGCCTCGAACGCCTCGGCGTCCGGTCCCTCGAGCTCGTCGACGAGCTCGTCCTCGTCTAGGAAGCTCGACTCTGTGCCGATCCGGTCCATCCGCAGGATGGTACGCCGTCAGCCGCGGACCGACGCGGCTGCGAGGATCGCCGCGGCGACCTCGCCCGGCCGGTAGCGCATGAGGTTGTGCCCGGCGTCGGCGAAGAGGCGGTAACGCGGAGGCCGGCCGCCCGCGCTGACCACCGCCGACCCGGCTCGGGCGAGGGCTGCGGTCCGGGCACCGTCGGCGTCGTCGCGCGCGACGAGAGCGACGATCGGCGCCGTCACCGACGCGAGCGTCGCGGCGGCGTCGTAGGCGAGCAGCGACGCCCCGACGCCGGCGACGGCATGCCGCCGCGCGGACGAGACGACGCGGCCGGCGGCAAGCTCCACGACCGAGGCCCGCGCGGCCCGCTCCTGGTCCAGGTCCCACGACGCCGGGTCGTACCCCTCGCGATCGGCGAGGAACGTCGCCATCGTCCGGAGCACCTCCGGCGGCTCCTCCACCGAGCGGAGCCACTCGTCGAGTGTCGTGCCCGCCGCACGATCGGAGTCGTCCCATCCGCCGTCGACGAGGACCAGACCGGAGCAGCGCGGGCCGAGGCGGGCCGCGAGGGTCGCCGCGACCGCCGCACCGAACCCATGGCCGGCGAGCACGAGTGGCGGAGAGTCCCCGAGTCCGCCGGCGCCCTCGAGCGTGCCGGAGCCGATGGGTGCGGCGGCGCTCATGGGCGCGGCTGGGCCCGCGTGGATCAGGCCGGCGCCCTCGGCGGCAGCCAGGGCATCGCCCGCGAGCGTCGCGAGGTCGTACCCGACCGCGGGCGCGTCGGAGAGGCCGTGGCCGCGGAGGTCCGATGCCACCACGTGGGCGGTCGCCGCGAGCCGGCGCGCCACCGGGGCCCACACCCACGCCGTCTGGGCGACGCCGTGGATGAGGAGCACACCCTTCGAGCGAGGGGCTCCCGGGGCACCGGCCCTCGCCGGCTCGGGCCACTCGAGGAAGTGGATCCGCGTTCCGTCGTCGGCCGGGACGACGAACCCTGACGGTTCCACGGCCGGATCGGGCGCGGGGTCGTCGGGAGGCTCATGGCCGAGCGGCGCGAGGCCCGCCGCGGCGAGCAGGTCGTTCTCCATCGCTCGAGCATAGGCCGCAGGGCTGCGGCCCGCGTCCGCCTGCCCGCGTCCGCCTGCCCGCGTGGATCGCGACGGCTCGCGGCGCCGGCGACGGCGGACGTACCATGGCGCCTGCCATGCCGAAGCGACCGCGCGGCCAGCGCGCTCACCCCGTGCGTCGACCGCCGCGGGCCTCGCGCGCCCGCGACTGGTTCGAGTCGATCGTCGATGAGGTCATCGAGGGGATCCCCATGCCGTTCGCCGCGGCGCTCGACGAGGTGGCGGTCGTCGTCGAGGACGAGCCGACCCGCGAGCAGCTCCGCGAGCAGGGCCTCCGGCCGGACGACGGCTTGTATGGCCTCTACGAGGGGACGCCCAGGACCGAGTGGGGCGCGGACTGGAGCCCGTTCCCCAACAAGATCACGATCTTCCGGATACCCCTCGAGGAGGACTTCCCCGATCCGGACGACCTCGCGGACGAGATCGAGGTGACGATCGTGCACGAGCTCGCACACCACCTCGGGATCGACGAGGACCGGCTGGCGGACCTCGGCTACGAGTGAGGGGCGGACTCCCGCCCGGTCACGCGTCGTCGCCGGCGTCGAACGACGCCGCAGCCGCGACGAGCGCGTCGAACCTGTCGCGATCCACGTTCCGGCCGGAGAGGACCGCGCAGACCCGGTCCTGGCGACGGAGCGGCACCCGGCCCGCGAGGAGCGCGGCGAGCGCCGCGGCCCCGGCGGGCTCGAGAACCTGCTCCATCCGCTCGGCCGCGAACCGCATGGCCGAGGCGATCTCGTCGTCGGAGACGAGCACGATGCCGTCGAGGTACCGGCGCCCCATCGCGAGCGTGCGCGCTCCCGCGAATGGCGCGTTGAGACCGTCGGCGATCGACGAGTGCTCGACGGGCACGACCGCGCCCGCTTCGAGCGCGCGGGTGAGCGCCGCCGACGTCGCGGGCTCGACGGCGACGACCCGGACGGTCGGCATCGACTCCTTGAGCGCCGCCGCGATGCCGCACGCGAGACCGCCTCCGCCCGCCGGCACGACCACGAGGCCGATGTCCGGCAGGGCCTCGAGGATCTCGAGACCGACCGTCCCCTGGCCGGCGATGACGTCGGCGTCGTCGAACGGATGGAGGAACGTGAGCCCCCGGGCATCGCGGATCTCCTCCATCCGCGCCCACGTCTCGCCGATCGTCTCGCCTGCTAGGACGACCTCGGCCCGGTATTCCCGACACGCGTCGACCTTGGCGCGCACGGCGCCGACGGGCATGACGACCGTCGCGTGAACGCCCGCATCGCGGGCCGCCCACGCGACAGCCTGCGCGTGGTTGCCGGCTGAGACGGTGATCACCCCGGCCGAGCGTGCCGCTGCATCGAGGTGACGGATCCGGACCGTCGCACCGCGCGGCTTGAAGCTGCCCGTGACCTGGAGGTGTTCCGCCTTCAGGTGGAGATTCCCGTCGGCGAGGGTCACGCCCGCGGCGCGGCGGACCGCGCGTGCAGCCGGGCGCGATTCCAGGATCGGCGTGCGCTCGACGACTCCCGCGAGAAGGCTCTGCGCCTCGCGGATGGCGGCGAGAGGGACGATGAGAGGCTCGGCATCCATGGTCGGGAGGATACCGGGGCGGGCGGGGATGGAACCCAGGCGACCGCGGGTGGCCCGCCACCTTGTCTGCGCCTTCGCAGATGGTCATGCTTCGGGCGATGCCACCCACCCGTCTCGACCCCGCGGTGAGCGCGCAGCGGCTCGCGACCGCCGGCGTCGTCGTCGCGATCGTCACCGCCGCCCTGTTCACGACCCTCGTCGCGGCCGGCTCGGGCCGGCTCGACTCGGTCGGAGTCCGACTCGCCTACGACCTCATGGCGCTCGTCGCGATCGTGCCGTGGCTGGCATACGCCGCTCTTCGCCCCGGCTGGCTGCCGGCGAGCCGGCTGTGGCCCGCGCTCCTTGCCTGTCTCCTCGCCTTCGGCGCCTCGACGCTCACCTCCCGCGCACCGCGGCTGAGCGCCGAGATGGTCGTGTACGCCGTGCTCCTCGTCGAGCTCTACCTGCTGCTGGTCGCACTGATGCGTCGCAGTCGGTTCCGCGCGCTGATCGCGCGCCTCGCTCTCGCACTCTGCGTGGCCGTGTGCCTGCTCTACCTCCTCGAGACGATCCAGGCCTGGGACGGTTGGTGGCGCGACGTCGGAGCAGTCACGATCCCGCCGCTCCGACCCGGCTACCTCGGGTTGAGCCTCGGCTCCCCCAATCCGGTCGCCACCCTCGTGCTCATTCTCGGAGCGTTCGCGCTGGCGACCTCCGCGGTCCACGGGACGGGCGGCCGTGCCGCCGCGGTCGCGCTCGTCGCCCTCGTCGGCGTCGTCACGCTCGTGACCGGCTCCCGTGGCGCCTGGCTCGGGGCCGCCGCCGGGCTCGCGGTCACGGGCCTGGTCGCGCTCGTCGCACTGCCCGACGTTCGGTCTCGCGTGCGACGAGCCGTGGGGTCGCGGATCGGCCTGCTCGCCGTCGGGACCGCGGGCGTCGTCCTCGTGGTCGCCGGTCTCGTCGCGGCCGGGAGCGGGCGCCTGACGCTGGACGACGGCGGCTACCGCGCGGCCTTCGCCGCCGCGAGCATGCGGATGTTCGCGTCATCGCCCGTCGCGGGGACCGGATCGGGAACCTGGCAGATCCTTCGGGCGGCGAACGAGGAAGCCGGGCAGCCCGACCTGTACATCCCGCACGCGCACAGCATCTACACGCAGACGCTGGCGGAGTTCGGGCTCATCGGGATCGTCGCGGGCCTGGTCATCCTGGCGACGCTCGCGGTCCTCATCGTCCTCGCGCTCCGGTCAGCCGATCCGGCGCGACGGCGCGTCGCGCTCGCGGCGCTCTTCGGCCTCGTGCTCCTCGCCGTCCAGCAGACGGCGGACATGCTCATGAACGTCCCCGCGGTGCTTCTCGCGATCGCGCTCCCACTGGCGTGGCTCGATGCGGTCGCGCTGGGTGATCCGTCGGCCGCGCCGGTGACAGGCGCGACGCTCGTCCGACCCAGGGGGCCCGCGTCGAGAGCCGGATCCCTGGCTGCGGCCGGTGGCACGGTGCTCCTCGTCGCGGCTCTGCTGGCCATGGAATCCGTGACCGTCCTGGCGGCGCGTGCGACGATCGCGGCGGACGCGGGTCGCTGGGACGAGGCCGTCGACCTCGCGGCCCGCGCCGTGGTCGCCGACCCGGGGCTCAACGCGTACGCCTTCACCCTCGGCCTCGCCTCCGCCAACACCGGCGACCTGCAGGCCGCGGAAGCCGACCTGGCTGCGAGCTCCGCTGCGGACGACTACCCGTACGCATGGCTCGACCTGGCAGCCGTCCGGTGGCAGCTCGGGGACGTCGAGGGTGCGAAGGCTGCGCTCGCCCGAGCCGAGCGCCTCGGCCTCCGCGACGCGCAGCTCGCGCTGCCGGCCGGATGGCTGAGGGACCGCCTCGGGGATCGCGAGATCGCAGTTGCGGACTTCGCGGCGGCCCTCGCGGCGGCGCCGACGCTCGCCGGGGATCCGTTCTGGTCATCGACGGCGGGCCTGCGGGCGGAGCTCCCGGCGATCCTCGCCGCCGCTCGGGCGACCTCCGCTGACCGCGGTCTCGCGATCGATCTGTACGGGGGGCGGCTTGACGACGCCCGCAGCGCGGCAGCGGAGCTCGCGCGGATCGACCCGGACCTCTTCGCGTTGGTCGTCCCAGCGTGGGAGGGCGACGACGCGGCGTGGGAGCGGCTCCAGGCGCTCGCCGCGAGCCGCCCCCTCGACAGCGGGCCCGCAGCGTGGTGCCGGGCAGTCGCACTCCGCCGCGGCGATGCCGGCGAGGTGGCCCGGTACGGCAGGTGGCTCGCGGCCCTGACGGGCGCCGACGCCGGGCTCCCCATGGTCGCCCGGGTCGCCTCCGGGGAATCGGGTATGCAGCCGGCACGCATGCTCGATCGATACGGGTCGCTCTACCGACGGACGATGCCTCGGGCCCAGGTGGTCATCGCCCTTCCCCAGGTCACGTGGCAGGACGGGCTCTGACGCGTCTGGCGGCGCCACTCGTTCTGGGGACTTGCGCGCTTGCGCAATCCGTGAGATAGTCCGGCCATGTCCATCATCGTGGCGTCCACCGAGACGGAACGGCAGCGTTTCGCCGCCATCGGCCGTGCGCTCGCCGATCCGAAGCGGCTGTGCGTGCTCGAGTGCCTGGCGGCGGGCGAGCTGTCCGTCGGCGATCTCTCGTCGCGCGCCCGATGCCAGGTGCCCAACATGAGCCAGCACCTCTCCGTTCTGCGGAGCGCGGGGCTCGTGACGAGCAGGCGCGTGGGCAGCACCGTGTACTACAGCCTCTCCGACCCGCGGGTCCTCGAGGCATACCAGCTCATTCAGCACATCGCCCGCTGAGCCCCTCGGGGAACGGGCACGCCCGCAGTGGGCGGGGAAAGGATCAACAGGTCGGATGGCCGAGATCAGGCACGCGACGGACGACACGTTCGAGCAGATGGTTCTTCAGAGCGAGCGCCCGGTGATCGTGGATTTCTGGGCGGCATGGTGCGGCCCGTGCAAGATGGTCGCGCCGGAGCTCGAGAAGATCGCGCAGAAGTACGACGGCGCCGTGGATGTCGTGAAGGTGGACGTCGATGCGAACCCGCGCCTCTCGCAGGCGTTCGGGATCATGAGCATCCCCACGATCGCCTTCTTTGCGCCGGGCGAGCAGCCCAAGGGCGTCATGGGCTTCCGTCCCGCGGAGGATCTCGAGCGCTCGTTCGGCCTGGCCCAGTTCGCACCCAAGCCCGTCGCCTGAACCCGCGGCCACGGGGCCGCTGACGACACGAACGAAGACGACCGGCCCGCCAGGGCCGGTCGTCGGCTTCCCCGGGGCTGTCCGCGCTAGCGGCCGGCCGCCGCGAGGATCGCCGAGAGGTCCGCCGCGTGATCGCCGTAGTGGTCGAGCGTCTCCGAGAGGAAGAACTCGCGGAATGTGGCGTTCTTCACCCACCGGGTCTCCGGCACGACCGTCAGGTAGCCCCGGAGCTCGCCGGGCACGTCCGTGAGCCGGGCGCGCACCTGGGCGTCGGTGAGCCCCGCAGCGGCGGCCTGCACCTCGGCGTTGAAGACGTCGCCGCCCTTCTCTTCCCACTCCCGCTCGCCGCGCTCCCAGGCGGCGCTGTGGTCGGAGACGGCGAGCTCACGGGCGACCTCGAGGGCGTGGGCCTGCCCGGAGATGAGGTGGACCGCGAGGTCGCGCGCCGACCATCCGTGTGCCGCCTCGACCGGTCGGACGAAATCCGCGTCGGGCAGCGACGCGAGGGCCTCGAACGGGAGCCAGGCTTCGCGCTCGTCCTCGAGGAAGCTGAGCCCGTCGACGTACATCGGATGCTCCTGTCTCATACGGCCCGGGCAGGGGAAGCCCCCGCATGGTACCCGCCGCTCGGGGCGGCGGGCGGGGAGCCGCGGCCAGCCCCGAACCCGTCGAACGCCGCGACCGCGTCGTCGATGGCCGCGTTGCTCACGTCGACCACGATGACGATGAGGACGTCCCCCGGCGTCCGGGACGGCCAGACGACGACCACCTGGCGCGTGTTGCCGTTGATCAGCTCGATCCGTCGGCCGGTCCGGCCGCCGACCTGGCGCGGCGCGTCCGAGACGAGCTCGGTCTGGCGTCCGGTCCCGGAGCCCGCCCGGAACGCGTCGCCGACCTCGTCCGCGGTAAGCCCGGGCGCGTTGTAGACGATCAGGCTGATCCCCGACTGGCTGGTCCGGGGAAACGTGGCGCCGGCGAAGCGCACCTCGTCGTGTCGCGTGGCGAGCGGGCCGAGCGTCTTGGTGGAGCAGTAGCGCCCGGAGTCGCGGATCGTCGGCGTCGCGCCGGCGAGCGTCGGGGGCACGAGCTTCTCGAGGTCCGGATAGAAGCCTGCACCGCGCTGGACGTCCGCGCCACCGCACGGGCTCGACGGGTCGGGCACGGGCGTCGCGGTTGCGGTGCACGCAGCGGTGGACACGGCGAGCGCCAGCGTGACCGCGGCCAGCGCGGCACGCGCCAGCAGCGACCGGTGCGGGCGGAGGGCGACGTTCGGGAGCATGCGGCCCGAATGCTAGCCTGAGCGGCCGCACGACGTGGTCCGACGGACCCTGCGAGAAAGCGGTGCGCGGACGCCGCCGACCTTCGTCCCACGGCGACGGGACCACCTGCCCATCGAAGCAGGCACCGGCGAGGGGTACGGTGAGCGCGACCGTCGGGGTCCGACATCGGGGACGAACCGAGGGCGTCGGCCACGAGACACGGCCGGTCGGCCTCCACCGTGGAGGGCGTCCTTCGGGCGCTGCGGGAGGTCGAGCAGACCGCATTCCACGAGCCGAGTAACAGCGAGCGGCCCTCGGCCCCGAGGCTTCGACGGTCGGCATCATCGCCGCCTTCCCGATCCGGCGGCATCGATCTGCTCCCCCACCCGGAGGCGCCCCCCGCGAGGGGGCGCGCCCCGGGTGCGCGCGCCCGGGGCGACTGTCGCAGCGCTAGACTCGGACCGTGTCCGCCCTCGATGACGCGCCGTACGTGCAGCCCGAGGACCGCGCCGCCTGGCGCGCATGGCTGGAGGCGAACCACGCGACGGCCCGGGGCGTCTGGCTCGTCACATGGCGGCCGCGCTCCGGCCGCGTCAGCGTCGACTACGAGGCCGCGATCGAGGAGGCGCTCTGCTTCGGCTGGGTGGACAGCACCGGCGGCCACCTCGACGAC
>JAKAJU010000083.1 GCA_021813655.1 Chloroflexota bacterium
TTCCGATCGAGGTCTTCGGGCGCGACGTCCTCCCGAAGCTCCACCGGTGACGATGACCGCCCGGTCCCGGGGAACGATGCCGTGAAGGTCGTCGCGCTCGCGGGCGGCGTCGGCGGTGCGCGCCTCTGCGACGGCCTCCAGCAGGTCCTCGCACCCGGCGACCTCACCGTCGTCGTCAACACGGGCGACGACACCGAGCGCCACGGCCTCCTCGTCTGTCCGGACCACGACACCGTCATGTACACGCTCGCCGGTATCGCCGACCCGGTCCAGGGCTGGGGGATCGCCGGCGAGTCGTGGGCCGTGATGGACCGGCTCGCCCTCTACGGCGAGGAGACCTGGTTCCGCCTGGGCGACCGCGACATCGCGACGCACATCGCGCGGACCGCGCGGCTGCGCGCGGGATCGCGGCTGACAGAGGTCTCGCTCGGCCTCCAGGCGTCCCTCGGCGTCGCTTCGCGGATCCTCCCCATGACCGACGTCCCGGTCCGGACGCAGGTGCTGTCCGACGATGGCTGGCTCGCCTTCCAGGACTACTTCGTCCGGCTCCGACAGGCGCCCGAGGTGCGCGCCGTGAGCTTCGATGGCGTCGACGCCGCATCGTCGACGCCCGAGGTCCTCGCCGCCTTCGCCGAGGCCGATGCGATCGTCATCTGCCCGTCCAACCCCGTGGTGTCCGTCGGGCCGATCCTGGCCGTGCCCGGGATGCGCGACTCCATCGAGGCCGCCCGGACCCGCGGCGTCCGGATCGCCGCGATCTCGCCGATCGTGGCGGGTCGGGCGATCAAGGGGCCTGCGGACCGGATGCTCGCGAGCCTCGGCCACGACGTCAGCGCAGCCGGCGTGGCCCGGCTCTACGCGGGCCTCGCGGACGTCTTCGTGCTCGACGCCGAGGACGCGGATCTCGCGTCCGCGGTCGAGGCGCTCGGGATGCGCACGCTCGTGACCGACTCGATCATGACCGACGGCGCCGCGCGGGCGCGCCTCGCGCGCGAGACCCTCGCCGCGCTCGGGTAGCGCCGTCCGTGGGCCCGCCCGACCCGGGATGACGCGGACGGACGAGTCCTGCGGCTACCATCGACGACGATGGAACGGACGCCCGTCACACCCGCCTCTCCCGGTGGCGGCCCCGCCGCTGCCGACGGCGCTCTCGCCCGCGTGGTCGCGCTCGTGCCTGTTCGAGGGTTGGAGCACGCGAAGACGCGCCTCGGCATCGCGCTCGATGCCGAAGAGCGCGCCGCGCTCGCGGCGAGCCTGACCCGGCGGACCCTGCGCGCCCTCGCGGACGCCCGCGTCGCCGGCGACGTGGACGAGATCGTCGTCGCGAGCCCGGATCCCGCGGCCCTGGCCGAGGCCGTCGAGATCGGGGCCATCCCCCTCACCGTGTCGGGCCGCGACCTCGTCGCGGACCTGCGCACGGCACGCGAGCGCGCCGTGGTGGCCGGCGCGACGGCGGTCCTCGTCGTCCCGATCGACCTCGCGCGCGTCTCCGGCCCGGCGCTCGGCGGCATCGTGGCGGCGGGACGGCGGGCGCTCGTCCCGGGGCTTCCCCTCGTCGTCCTCGTCCCCGATCGGGCCGGGGAGGGGTCCAACGTCCTTCTCGTCGCGCCGCCGCGCGCGATCGACTTCGCCTTCGGGCCCGGCAGCCGCGGCCGCCACGCGGCCGCCGCCCGGTCGGCGGGGGCCATCCTCGTCGAGCTCGGCGGACCGCTCGATCTCGACGTCGACACGCCCGAGGACCTCGCGGATGCCGAGGGCCTCGACGCAGCCGAGGGCGGCGCGGCGCCGGGCCGGCTGCCGTCGCCCGCGTCCACGCCTGCGGCGGCGCGAGGACAGCGCTCGTGAGCGGGGCGTCCGAGCCCGCCGGGATGCCGCCGGGGGCCGTGCCGGGCCCCGGACCGGGACGCGATCCCCGGGCGGGCGGCCGCGTCGAGATCGTGGCGCTCGAGGGGATCGGCGAGGTCTCCGTCGGAGACGATGTCGGCGCGCTCGTCGCGCGGGCCCTCGGCGTGACGTCGGGCGTGCCGCCCCTCCACCCCGACGACGTCCTCGTCGTCACCCAGAAGATCGTCTCGAAGGCCGAGGGTGCGGTCGTCGACCTTCGCGAGGTCGAGCCCCGGCCCGAGGCCCTCGCGTTCGGCACCCGGTGGGACCGCGATCCGCGACAGGTGGAGGTCGTGCTCCGCGAGGCCGTCCGCGTCGTGCGGATGGAGCGCGGCGTCATCATCACCGAGACCCGCCACGGGTTCGTCCTCGCGAACAGCGGCGTCGACGCGTCGAACGTCGGCCCGGGGAGCGGGGACGTCGTCACGCTGCTGCCGCGCGATCCCGACGCGTCGGCCGCACGCATCCGCGCGGCCGTCCGTGAGGCCCACGACGTGGACCTGGCCGTGATCGTGTCCGACAGCTTCGGGCGGCCGTGGCGCTGGGGGATCGTGGACGTGGCCATCGGGGTCAGCGGTCTCCTCCCCGTCGAGGACCTGCGCGGCCTCGAGGACGCGGACGGTCGGGTCATGCGGTCCACGATCCGGGCGGTCGCCGACGAGATCGCGTCCGCTGCCGAGCTCGCGCTCGGCAAGTCCGCGCGCCGCCCCGTCGCGATCGTCAGGGGGGCGCTGCCGACGCGCGGCGACGGCTCGATCGGGGACATCGTCATGCCCGCGCGCTTCGACCTCTTCCCCTGACCCCGCGACTCGCTGCTCGGATACGAGGGATCGCCGTGAAGATCGGACTCCAGATCAATCGCTTCGACTGGCCCGATGCGCCCGACGGGATCGGGCCGGCGGTCGCCCGGTACGCGAGGGCGGCCGACGATGCCGGATTCGACTCGATCTGGGTGATGGACCACTTCTTCCAGATCCGCGGACTGGGACCGGCCGAGGACCCGATGCTCGAGGGGTGGA
Source organism: Chloroflexota bacterium (assembly GCA_021813655.1). Classification (GTDB taxonomy): domain Bacteria; phylum Chloroflexota; class Limnocylindria; order Limnocylindrales; family CSP1-4; genus CAIYQJ01. The sequence continues at coordinate 2,904 of JAKAJU010000083.1, forward strand.
CGACCCTCGGGTTCCTTGCGGCCGCGACCCGACGGGCGCGCCTGGGGCTCATGGTCGGCGGCGTCCACTACCGCGCGCCCGGGCTCTGGGTGAAGGCGACGACGACGCTCGACGTGCTCTCGGGCGGACGCGCGTACCTCGGGATCGGCGCTGCGTGGAACGAGGAGGAGTCGCTCGCGCTCGGCTTCGACTTCCCGCCCCTCGGCGAGCGCTTCGAGATGCTCGAGGAGACCCTGCGGATCGCCCACGCGATGTGGACCGGTCCGCGCGGGACGGAGGAGGCGTTCGACGGACTGCACGTCCATGCGACGCGCCTGCTCAACGCGCCCCAGTCGATCAGCCGGCCGCACCCGCCGATCATGGTCGGGGGTGGCGGCGAGAAGAAGACGCTCCGGCTCGTCGCGCAGTACGCCGACGCCTGCAACGTCTTCGGTGGGCCCGCGCAGGTCGCCCACAAGTACGCGATCCTCCGCGAGCACTGCGACGCGGTGGGCCGCCCATACGAGGAGATCGAGCGGACGAACCTGGGGTCGAACCGGGTCAGTCCCGACGGGGCTGACGGCAGCCCGACGCCCGCGCGATTCCTCGACGACCTCGGGTCGCTCGCCGATGCGGGTGTCCAGCACGTCATCCTCGGCGTGCCGGCGAGCCGGGTCGAGGCCTGGATCGACCTCGTCGGGGGCCGCGTCATCCCCGAGGCGCGCAGGCTCTGAGCCGGCCGCCGGTGCGCGGCTCGCGCCGCGCACGTCCGCGTGTCGGGACGCGTTCCGGGTGCGGCCGAGAACGTGGAGTATACTCCTGGGGAGTATCGCGGGCGTGGTAGAGTCTGCGGGCGACGGGGCGCGGACCCCATGATCCAGGAGAACGGGCGGCGATGACGGAAGTGACGACGGGCGGTGGGTTCGGGGGATTCTCGATCGACTTCGGCGCGGGTGCGCCGGCCGACGGGACGGACATCGTCCCGGTGCGATCGACGTCCAGCGAAGGCCCTCTCGAAGCGACGGTCGTGATCGTCGGGTCGGGCCCGGCAGGCCTCACGGCCGCGATCTACGCGTCGCGTGCCGGCCTCGAGCCCGTCGTCCTCGCCGGCCACGAGCCCGGCGGCCAGCTCATGCTCACGAGCGACGTGGAGAACTACCCGGGGTTCCCCGACGGGATCCAGGGCCCCGACCTCATGGCCCGGTTCCGCGCGCAGGCGGAGCGGTTCGGGAGCCGCGTGATCGACGTCGCCGTGGACCGCGTGGACTTCTCGGAGCGTCCATTCCGGCTCTGGGCGGACGGGGTCGAGTACCGCGCACGGGCCGTCATCATCGCGACCGGGGCATCGGCGCTGTGGCTCGGCATCGAGAGCGAGACGCGGCTGCGGGGACGCGGAGTCTCCGCGTGCGCCACGTGCGACGGCTTCTTCTTCCGCGACCGGGACGTCGCGGTCATCGGCGGCGGCGACACGGCGCTCGAGGAGGCGCTCTACCTCACCCGGTTCGCGCGTTCGGTGCGGATGATCGTCCGCCGCGACGAGTTCCGCGGGAGCCGGATCATGCAGGAACGCGCCCTCGCCGACCCGAAGATCTCGGTGGAGTGGACGTCGCAGGTCGCGCAGGTCCTCGGCGATGCCAAGGTGGAGGGGCTGCGGCTCCGCGACTCGCGCACCGGCGTCGAGCGTGACGTCGCGCTCGACGGGGTCTTCGTGGCGATCGGCCACCGGCCGAACACTGCGGTCTTCCGCGACTGGCTCGACCTGGACGAGAAGGGCTACCTCCACGTGCACGAGCACTCGGGATCGGGCATCCCGGGTGTCTTCGTCGCCGGCGACGTGGACGACCCCCACTACCGACAGGCGGTCACGGCCGCCGGCGAGGGAGCGCGCGCCGCGATCGACGCCGAGCGCTGGCTCGAGTCGGAGGATGCGGCGATGGTGGCATCCGCCGCCGCGAGCTGAGCGGCGGGGACGATGACGCGGGCCGGGTCGCTGCGCTCGAGGCGGGGAGCCGGGCGGCTCGCGGCTCTGCCGGCGCTCGGCATCCGGCCGTCCACGACCGACGTGGTCCGGCTCCTGCTCGACGAAGCGCTCCGCGAAGCCTCGGACCGGGCCGCCACGGAGGGCCGCCGGACGGTCGTCCTCGACGCGGGCTGCGGAAGGGTCTCGGCCCTGCGGCCGTTCCGCCAGCGCGCCGGGGAGATCGTCGGCCTCGACATCGACCCGCAGCCATCGGGCAGCGTCGAGCACCTCGACAGATTCGTGCTCGCCGACATGTGCACGGAGGCCGGGGCGTTCGCCCCGGCGACGTTCGACGTCGTTCTGCTCAGCTTCACGGTCGAGCATCTCCGCGACCCCGCCGCGGCGCTCGCGAACCTCGCAACCTGGACGCGGACGGGCGGGACCCTCGTGGCGACGACGGTCAACCGGCGCCATCCGTTCGTCGCCGCCTATCTCGTCCTGCCGCCGAAGGTCCGTGACCGACTCCAGCGGGTGGTGAAGGAGCACCGGGAGGATGCGCACGCGCTCGTCGGCGCCTGCAACACGCGCAGCGAGCTCGCGGCCGCGCTCCGGGACGCGGGCTGGACGGACGTCCGGGTCTTCACCGTCGGCCATCTGGCCCGCGCATGGAACCGCACGTGGACGACGTTCGCTGTCGGGCTCGCCGGCGACCTGATCACGCGCACGATGCCCGCCCGGCGCTCGACGATCGTGGCGGTCGCCCGTCGAGCGAGCGGGCCGCGGCGACAGGCAGGGCCGGCGGCGGCGATCGAGACCATGTCGCGGTGACCGGCCGGCGGATGGGCCGCCTCGCCGGGCCCGCCGGGCCGGCACCGGCCGTCCCGCCCGGGCGGCGCGGGGCGACGGCTCGGCGCATCGTGGGGTTCTTCCGCCCGTACCGGCGGGAAGTCGTGATCGTGCTCGTCGCGATCGTCGTCACGAGCCTGCTGGGCCTCATCAACCCGCTCCTGCTCAAGGCGCTCATCGACATCGCGATCCCGCAGAAGGACTGGTTCCTCCTCAACCTCTTCGTCGGACTGATGATCGTCGTCCCGATCGTCAGCGGCCTGATCGGCGTCGGCCAGGCATACGTGAACAACGTCATCGGCCAGAACGTCATGCAGGACCTGCGCAACGCGCTCTACGCGCACCTGCAGCGGATGCCCCTGCGGTTCTTCACCGAGACCCGGACCGGCGAGATCCAGAGCCGCCTCGCGAACGACGTGGGCGGCGTCCAAGCGGTCGTCACGGACACCGCGGCGAGCATCACGAGCAACATCGCCGTCGCGGCCAGCACCGTCATCGTGATGCTGCTCCTCGACTGGCGCCTCACGCTCCTGTCGCTCGGAGTGACGCCGATCTTCCTCGTCCTCACATACCGCGTCGGGAGGATCCGTCGCGCGGTGAGCGCCGAGACCCAGCGGTCGCTCGCGGACCTCTCCGCCGTCACGGAGGAGACCCTGAGCGTCAGTGGGATCCTCCTGTCGAAGACGTTCGGGCAGCAGTCCACGTCGAACGCCCGCTTCCGCGTCCTCAACCGAAGGCTCGCGGTCCTGCAGATCCGCCAGGCGATGGTCGGACGCTGGTTCGGGATGCTCATCGGGACGGTCTTCTCGATCACGCCCGCCCTCGTCTACTGGCTGGCGGGCTACCTCGCGATCAACGAGCCCGCGAACGCCCCCACGATCGGCGACATCGTCGCGTTCACGACCCTCCAGAGCCGGCTGTTCTTCCCCCTCGGCCAGCTGCTCTCGGTGCAGATCGAGATCGCGGGCGCGCTCGCGCTCTTCGACCGGATCTTCGAGTACCTGGACCTCGACCCGGAGATCGTCGATGCGCCGGACGCGGTCGCGATCGACCCGCGCGGAGTCAGCGGCCGGCTCCGCTTCAACGACGTCTGGTTCGACTACCCGACCGCCGCGATCCCCTCGAGCCGTGCGCTCGACGCGGTGGCCGGGCGCCGCGCGCCCGCCGTGCCCGATGCCGCGCTCGCGGCCATCGACGAGGCCCGCGACGAGGACGAGGCGGTCGGCTCGGCGATGATCGGCGATGGGCAGGCGGTGGAGGGCGCTCCGGCCGAGGCTGCGACCCTCATCGGGACGGCTCTGGAGGTGCAGGTCGAGGCGGGGTTGCGGCCGGATTCCTCGGCGGAGGACGGCGAGGACGGTGAGGACGGCGAGGTGCCGCGGGCCCCGATGGAGCGGTTCGGCCTCCAGGGGATCGACTTCGTGGCCGAGCCGGGCGAGCTGGTGGCGCTCGTGGGACCGTCCGGGTCCGGCAAGACGACGACGACGTACCTCATCCCGCGCCTGTACGACGTGGACCGTGGGGCCGTGGAGATCGACGGGATCGACATCCGGCGGATCACCCTCGAATCCCTCGGGCGGACGATCGGGTTCGTCACGCAGGAGACGTACCTCTTCCACGCGACCGTCCGCGAGAACCTCGCATATGCGCGCCCCGACGCAACCCCCGACGACCTGGAGCGCGCGGCACGAGCGGCCGCGATCCACGACCGGATCGTCGAGCTCCCCGACGGGTACGACACCGTCGTCGGCGAGCGGGGATACAAGCTCTCGGGCGGCGAGAAGCAGCGGATCGCGATCGCGCGCGTCCTCCTCAAGGACCCACGGATCCTCATCCTCGACGAGGCGACGAGCGCGCTCGACACCGTGAGCGAGCGACTCATCCAGGCAGCGCTCGAGTCGCTCACCGCGGGAAGGACGACGATCGCGATCGCCCACCGCCTCTCGACGATCCTCAAGGCGGACCGGATCCTCGTCTACGACAGGGGCAGGATCGTCGAGCGCGGCACGCACGAGCAGCTGCTCGCGATCGATGGGTTGTATGCTCGGCTCTACCGCGAGCAGTTCCTCGACGCTGCTCCCGATGCCGCGGTGGGCGACGCCTGAGCCGAGTTCGCCCGCGGTCACCTCTGCTTGCATGACTATGCAGTCTCATGTATAGTCATGCGTGCGATGGCGGCGACCCAGCACGACCCGACCCGATCCTTCCTGCGGCCCCCTGCGAGGGGCTTCGGACGCCCGTGAGCGCGGCAGGAAGCGGGGCGGACGCGCCGGATCGCCGCACCGTCGCCTTTCTCGAGGACGCGCCGCGCTCGTCGGCGCCGGTGCGGGTGGCGATCGTCGGCGCCACGGGCTACGCGGGCGCCGAGCTCATCCGCCTCCTCGACCGCCATCCGTCCGTGGAGATCGTGGGGCTCGTCGCACGTGGCCGCGAGGACGAGCCCGTGGCGCGGTCGCACCCGCACCTCGCGCGCACCGGGCTCGCGGTCGGCGACACCGTCCCCGACGCGGACGCGGTCTTCCTCGCGCTCCCCCATGGAGCGTCGGCCGCCCTCGTCCCGGACCTCGCGACGCGGGGGATGCGCGTCTTCGACCTCGGCGCCGACTTCCGGCTGAGAGACCCGGACGACTACAGGCGCTGGTACGCGCTCGACCACCCGGCGCCGAGACTGCTCGAGCACGCCGTCTACGGCCTGCCCGAGATCCACCGCGCCGAGCTCATCGCGCTCCGAGAGTCGATCCCCGCGATCGTCGGCGTGCCCGGCTGCTACCCGACCGCGACGATCCTCGCCCTCGCACCGCTCGCGCGAGCCGGCCTCATCGGCGACCTCGTCGTGGACGCCAAGAGCGGCGTGTCGGGCGCCGGTCGCGACCCCAAGCCGGACATGATGTTCTCCGAGCTGAACGAGTCGGTCCGAGCGTATGGCCTCGCGGGCCATCGTCATGTCGCGGAGATGGAGCAGGAGCTCGGCCTCCTCGGGGTCGGCAGCGGCGTGGCCGACCCGAACCCGGGCGTGCGCGCGGTCGACTTCGTCCCGCACCTCATCCCGATGACCCGGGGGATCCTGTCCGCCTGCCACGTTCGCCCGGTGCGGCGCGTGAGCCCGGGCGAGCTCGACGACCTCTACGCCGTCGCCTACGCCGGCGAGCCGTTCGTCCGCATCGTCGCGACGGGTCCAGCGACGAAGCACGTTCTCGGCAGCAACTTCGCGGACGTCCACGTCCGGCTCGACGAGCGCACAGGGCGGATCCTCGCGATCGGCGTCATCGACAACCTCGTGAAGGGCGCGGCCGGGCAGGCTGTCCAGGCCTTCAACATCGTCCACGGGCTGCCCGAGACCGCCGGCCTCGAGCAGCTGCCGCTCGCCCCCTAGGGAGTCGCGCCGATGACGAAGGACGAGCCGCGGGGCGGCGACGTGTCGACGGAGTACGCCGCGCCCGACGGCGACGGCATCGAGACGACCCATCCGGCGGCCCACCCGGCACCCGGCACGCTCGCGACCGAGATCCCGCTCGCGGAGCCGCGCGGCCCGATCGCACCGCCCAACGGCCCGACCGGTCCTGGGGCAGCGCCGCTCGCGCCGTGGCCGCATGTCCTGCCCCTCGTGGAGCGGCGCCCCGTCGTCCCGGACGGCTTCCTCGCCGGGGGACTCGCCGCCGGGATCAAGAAGTCCGGCCGGCCGGACCTGGCCCTCGTTCGGACGGTGGGAGGGCCGGCCGCGGTCGCCGCGGTCTTCACGTCGAATGCGTTCGCTGCCGCACCCGTCCGCCTGAGCCAGCGCAACCTCGCCGCCAGCGAGCCGTCGGGCGCCGGCCGGTATGGCTGGGCCGGCGCGATCGTCTGCACGAGCGGGAGCGCGAACGCGGCAACCGGCGCGCTCGGCGACACGGACCAGGGGGAGATCGGGCGGACGACGGGCGCCGCCCTCGGCCTGCCCGAGGAGGCCGTGCTCCACCTGTCGACCGGCGTCATCGGCTCGCGCCTGCCGGTCGACCGCGTCGCGGCGGGCGTCGCGCGCCTGGCACCGGCGCTCGCGGCGACTCCCGATGCGCTGACCGCGGCCGCAGCGGCGTTCCGGACGACGGACTCGCGGACGAAGATCGCCACGACCTCGGTGGAGCTCCCCGGGGCGGACGGCCGGCCGGCGGCGGTGACGGTGAGCGGGATCGCGAAGGGCGTGGGGATGATCCACCCGCGGATGGCGACGATGCTCGCGGTCGTCCTGACCGACGCCCGGATCGCGCCGGCGGCGCTCCACGTGGTCCTTCGGGGGGCGACAGCGCGCACGTGGGACCAGCTGAGCGTGGACGGGGACACGAGCACGAACGACACGGTCTTCCTCGTCGCCTCGGGGACCTCCGCGGCAGCCGAGGTCGCTGCCGGGTCCGAGGCAGCCGCCCGGCTCGAAGCGGCCGTCGAGGCGATCGCCCGGGATCTCGCCCGGCAGCAGGCGGGCGACGGCGAGGGCGCCACGACGCTGATCACGTGCCGCGTCACGGGCGCCGTCGACGGCGCGGACGCACGAGCCGTCGCCCGGGCCGTCGTGTCGAGCAGCCTCGTGAAGGCGGCCGTGCACGGACGCGACCCGAACTGGGGCCGGATCGCCGGCGCCGCCGGGAACGCGCGTGCCGCCGAGGCCGCGATCCTCGAGGCGTCCGGTCTCGACCCGGCCACGGCCGCCGCCCGCGCCGGCATCGCGGCGGCGGTGGACCCCGCACGGCTGCGCGTCGCGATCGCGGGCCACCTCGTCTATGACGGCGCGGCCGGAGGCCCCATCCCGTTCGACCGCGCGGCCGCACGAGCCGCCATGGACGATCCCGAGGTCGTCGTCGCCCTCGATCTCGGCCTCGGGGCCGGCATCGGCGAGGGCTTCGGGTGCGACCTGACGGAGGAGTACGTCATCGAGAACTCGGAGTACACGACGTGAGCGACATCCTCGTCGTCAAGCTGGGCGGCACGACGATCGCGGATCAGCGGCAGGTCCTCGACGACGTCGCGCGCGTCTCGCGCCGACGGCCGGTCGTCCTCGTCCACGGAGGCGGGAAGCGGATCACTGAGTGGCTCGACCGCCTCGGGGTGGAGACCCGGTTCGAGGGCGGCCTCCGGGTCACCGACCAGGCGTCGCTCGAGGTCGCGGCGGCGGTCCTCCGCGGCGTCGTGAACAGCGAGCTCGTCTCGGGCCTGCGCGACCTCGGCGTCGACGCCGTCGGGCTCTCCGGGGTGGACGGCGGGATGCTCGTCGCCGAGCGCGTCGAGGGGATGGGGCTGGTCGCGCGCGTCGTCGACCTGCGGCGCGACCTCCTGGACTCCCTCCTCGTGGGCGGCCAGGTCCCCGTGGTCGCCCCGCTCGCGCGCGACGAGCACGGGATCGTCTGCAACGTGAACGCGGACGACGCGACGGCGGGGATCGCCGTCGGGCTCGGCGCGCGGCAGACGGTCTTCATGACGGACGTCGACGGGATCCGCGGCGAGGACGGCGAGCGCATCGCGAGCATCACGACCGCCGAGGCCGAGCGGCTCATCGAGGCGGGCGTCATCGCGGGCGGGATGATCCCCAAGGTGCGCGCCGCGCTCGCGGCGGTCTCGACGGACGCGGCCGAGGCCATCATCGCGGACGGCTCCGCCGACGAGGCGCTCACGCGCGCGATCGCCGACCCGTCCTTCGGAACGCACGTGCGGCGTGCGGCCGGCGTCGCGGGCGTGGCGTGACGTGGTGACCGAGACGGCGGCGCGCCCGCCCGCATCGAAGCCGCTCCGCCAGCGCGCGATCCTCGAGATCGTCGCGGCCCGGCCGGTCGGAAGCCAGGACGAGGTCGTCGAGCGCCTCCGGGAGCGCGGGATCGTCGCGACCCAGGCGACCGTGAGCCGCGACATCGCGGAGCTCGGCCTCGCGAAGATCGCCCGCGAAGGGCGGCACGTCTACGTGCGCGCCGAGGACCTGCCGCAGGCCCCGCGCGACGACAGTCTTCGGCGAATCGTGGCCGAAATCCCCATCCGCATCGGACGCAGCGGCCTGACACTGGTGCTCACGGCCCTGCCGGGGACGGCGTCGGTCATCGCCCAGGCGATCGACCAGTCGGACCTCGACGAGCAGGAAGGGACGCTCGCCGGAGACAACACGCTGCTCGTCCTCTTCCGGGACGAGCCGCACCTCGAGCAGTGGCTCGCGCGGTTCAGGGCGCTGCAGGGCGCCGTCGGACCGGTCGATGCCGGCGGTTCGGATCGAGAGATGACGGGGAGCGGCGTCCCCGGATCACGCGCCGCGGACCTGGAGGGACACGCATGAAGAAGGTCGTCCTCGCCTACTCGGGGGGCCTCGACACGTCGGTCGCGGTCGCCTGGCTCCGCGAGCAGTACGACGTCGAGGTGGTCACGCTCACCGTGGACCTCGGTGGCGGGTCGCTCCGTGCGGGCGTCGAGGGCCGGGCGATGAGCGCGGGCGCGAGCCGCGCGTATGTCGTCGACGCGAAGGACAGGTTCGTCCGGAGCTTCGTCTGGCCGCACCTCCAGGCTGGCGCCCTCTACCAGGGCGTCTACCCGCTCGCGACCGCGCTCGCACGCCCCCTCATCGCACAGCTCCTCGTCGAGGTCGCGAGTCGCGAGGGCGCCGACGCCGTCGCGCACGGATCGACCGGCAAGGGCAACGACCAGGTGCGCTTCGACGTCGCCGTCCACGCGCTCGACCCGTCGCTCGAGGTGGTCGCCCCGCTCCGCGTCGGGATGGGTCTGTCGCGCGACCAGGAGATCGACTACGCGATCGCGCGCGGGATCGAGATCCCGATCACGAAGGCGTCCCCCTACTCGATCGACGTCAACCTCTGGGGTCGGTCGTGCGAGACCGGGGTCCTCGAGGATCCGTGGACGAGCCCGCCGGCGGACGCATACGAATGGACGGTGGACCCGGCGACCGCGCCGGCGGCCGTCGAGGTCATCGTCGGGTTCGAGGGCGGGATCCCCGTCTCGATCGACGGCGAGCGACTCGAACCGGTGGAGCTCGTCGAACGCCTCCATGTCCTCGGCGGCGCTCACGGCGTCGGCCGGATCGACCACGTGGAGGACCGCCTCGTCGGCATCAAGAGCCGCGAGATCTACGAGACCCCCGCGGCGACGATCCTCCACCGGGCCCATCGCGCCCTCGAGGGCCTCACGCTCACGAAGGACACGCTGCGCTTCAACCGGATCGTGGCGGACGAGCTCGCCCAGCTCACGTACGACGGGCTCTGGTTCAGCGCCCTGCACCGTGACCTCCGCGGCTACTCCGCCTCGTCGCAGCGTGTCGTCTCCGGCGAGGTCCGGATGAAGCTCGACCACGGGAGCGCGGTCGTCGTCGGACGGCGCTCGCCGCTCTCGCTGTACGACAAGAACCTCGCGACCTACGACGAGGGCGACGCCTTCGACCACGCCAGCGCCGTCGGGTTCATCGAGATCTTCGGACTCCCGCTCCGCGTCGAGGCGGCCCGCCACGGCGCCGTCGGGCGCCATCACGGCGCTGCCTGGACGTGGACCGAGCCGCTGCTCGAATCGCTCCCGACCACGGTCGTCGACCGGCCCTGAGCGGGGCCGGCCGACCGGAAGGAGCAGCGATGCCACGCGCGCGCGCCGGGAGCGCCCCCTCGCGCGCGCGACCGGCGGAGGCAGACGTCGAGCGCCGCCTTCGCGACCTCGAGCTCGTCCACGACCTCGCGCGCCTCGCCACCCTCGCGCGCGACTGGGACGAGCTCCTCAACACGATCATCGAGCGGACGACTGTCGCGCTCGGGGTCGAGGTCTGCTCCTTCTACCTGCTCGACCCGGTCACCGAGCGCCTGACGCTCGCGGCGACCAACGGGCTGGACCCGGGGCACGTGGGCAAGGTGAGCCTCGCCCTTGGCGAGGGGGTCACCGGGTGGGCGGCCCAGCAGCGCCGGCCCGTCGAGGTCCCGGACGTGCGCCTCGAGCCACGGTTCAAGTGGGTGCGCGGCTACGACCTCAAGGACCTCACGTCGATGCTCTCGGTCCCGCTGACGTGGAACGACCGGGTGGTGGGCGTGCTCAACGTGCAGACGCGATCGAACCGCCGCTTCGACGACCACGAGGTGGAGCTCGTGACGACGATCGCCGCTCTCCTCGCCGGGATCGTCGAGAAGGGTCGTCTCCAGCGCGAGGCCGAGACGCAGCTCGAGACGCTGACCGCGCTCGACGCGGCTCGGGCCGAGCTCCTCGGCGTCGTGACGCACGAGCTCCGGACGCCGCTCTCCGTCGTCCGGGCGTATCTCGACCTCCTCGCGGAGGCGGGGACCGGCGCGGGCGACGTCTCGCCGCGCGCCACGATCGAGGGATGGCACGCCGCGGCGATCGAGCAGGTGACCCGCCTCGACCGGCTGGTCGACTCGATCCTCGCCTCGGTCCGGGGCGAGGGCCTCGTCGGCCTCGAGCGCGTCCCCTTCGACGTCGGCCGCGCCGCCGCCGAGACGGTCGACCTCATGGCCCCCCTCCTCCGCGCGCACCGGCTCCGCTGGGAGCCCGGCGAGGGGCCGCTCGTCGCGTGCGGCGACGACTCGCGCTTCCGCCAGGTCCTCGAGCATCTCCTCGACAACGAGGCGAAGTACGCCCCGGCAGGGTGGGGCGTGAGCGTGGGAGGATGGCGTACGGGACCGGAGGTGCACGTGTACGTGACGGACGACGGGCCGGGCATCCCGGCCGACGAGTGGGAGCGGGTCTTCGACGCGTACGTCCGCGTGCGCGCGGGCGGCCGCTCCGGATCGGGCATCGGCCTGTACGCGGCACGGCGGCTCATGGACGCGATGGGCGGGCGCGTCTGGATCGAGGCGAACGGCTACGGAGGGAGCCGCTTCGTCGTGGCGCTCCCCGCGGCGGACGGGCTCGGCCGATGAGCGCCGCGGTCACCGGTATGGGTGACGGTCCCGGGACGGGCGCGCTCCGGATCCTCGTCGTGGACGACGAACCGGCCATGGTGGGCGCCATCACCGCGCTCGTCGGGAGCGCCGGTCACCGCGTCATCACGGCATACGACGGCGAGGCGGCGCTCGAGCGCTTCGCCGCGGAGGCGCCGGACCTGGTCCTGCTCGACCTCGCGATGCCCGGGATCGACGGCGTCGAGGTCCTCCGGCGGATCCGGCGGACGAGCCGCATCCCCGTCATCGTCCTCACCGGTGAGACGGACGAGCTCGCGAAGGTCGAGGCGCTCGACATCGGCGCCGACGACTACGTCACCAAGCCGTTCGGCCGCCAGGAGCTGCTCGCGCGCATCCGCGCCGTCATCCGGCGCGGCGAGGGCGGTCCCGGCTCCCTGCCCGAGGCCCCGATCCGCGTGGGGACGCTCGAGCTGGACCCGGGCCTGTACCGCGCGACCGTCGACGGTCGCCCGGTCGTGCTCACGAAGACCGAGTTCCTCCTCCTCGCGACCCTCGTCGCGGCCGGCGGCCGCGTCGTCCCCCACGCGCGGCTGCTCGCGACCGGATGGCCCGGCGTCGTCGACCCCGATCCCCAGTGGCTCAAGCCGCACCTCGCGCGGCTCCGCGCGAAGCTGATCGAGGCCGGCGGGCCGGCTCCACTGAGCGTCCGCGGCGTCGGCTACCGCCTTGCGGACGAGGCATCCGCCGAGGAGTGAGCCGGTCGTCGGTCCCGCTCTCCGCAGACCGACCGGCGGCGCGGGCCCCCCGCCGCGCGCCGCACCCGCCTCGGTCTAGCCCTGCTGATACGCGACCTCGCCGTGCTGCGAGAGGTCGAGCCCGAGGACCTCGTCCTCGCGACGGACCCGGAGCCCGACGACCAGGTCGATCGCCTTGAGGATCACGAGCGTCGCCACGGCGCTGAATGCCCACGTCGCGGCCACGGCGATGAGCTGGACGACCACCTGCCCGGGGTTCCCCGCGAAGAGGCCGTTGCGGCCGGCAGGGTTCACGGCGGTCGTCGCGAAGAACCCGGTCGCGATCGCGCCCCAGGTCCCGCCGACACCGTGGACGGCCCAGACGTCGAGCGCGTCATCCACCTCCAGTCGCTCTCGGAGAAGGATGGCCGAGTAGCAGATGACGCCGGCGCCGAGCCCGATGACGAGCGCGGACGTGGTGTCGACGTAGCCGGAGGCCGGGGTGATCGCCACGAGGCCCGCGACAGCGCCGGAGGCGGCCCCGACGACGGACGCGTGGCCCTTGTGGAACCACGCGACGGTCACCCACGTGACGCAGGCCATCGCGCCCGCCACCGTCGTCACGACGAAGGCGTTCACCGCGACGCCGTTCGCGCCCAGCGCGCTGCCGCCGTTGAACCCGAACCACCCGAACCAGAGGAGTCCTGCGCCGAGCACGGTCATCGTCACGTCGTGCGGCTCGAACCGCTCGGATTCGCTCCGTATCCGCTTCCCGAGGAGGAGCGCCGCGACGAGCGCCGCGACCCCGGAGCTGATGTGGACGACCGTCCCGCCGGCGAAGTCGAGCGCGCCCAGCTCACGGATCCAGCCCCCGCTGCCCCAGACCCAGTGGGCGAGCGGAGCGTAGACGGCGACCGACCACAGGACGGCGAAGATGACGAAGGAGGCGAACCGCTTCCGCTCGGCGAAGGCGCCCGAGATGAGCGCCGGCGTGATGATCGCGAACATCATCTGGAACGCCGCGAAGAGCAGGGCGGGGATCGTGGGCGCGTAGACGGGGTCCGGCTGGGCGCCGACGCCGCGGAGGAACGCGAAGTCGAGGCCGCCGACGATGCCGAGCGAACCCGCGCTCGGCGCGAACGCGAGCGAGTAGCCGACGACGACCCAGAGGACCGTGACGAGGGCGAGCAGGAAGAAGCTGTGCATGATCGTGCTCAGCACGTTCTTCTGGCGGACGAGCCCGCCGTAGAAGAGCGCGAGGCCCGGTGTCATGAGCATGACCAGGGCTGTCGACGTGAGCACCCACGCGGTATCGCCCGTGTCGATCATCGTCCTCCCCCTCCCGGCCGGACCCCGGCCTCCCGCCCGCGAACGGTCGGGCAGTCGCTGAACGTACCGGCACCGTACGGGTCAGGCGCGGCCGTGTCCGCGATGGGAGCGTGGAGGATCCAGTGCGGCTCGGTGGCGCTCGGGTGGCGAATCGGGACGGCGCCCCGATCGAGCTCGGCGGCCTGGGGTGGCGCGGGGCAGCGTTCCCGCGGGCGCCCGATCAGCCCGCGCGGAGCGCCCCGGCGATCGCGGCGACGTGCTCGGGCGTCGAGCCGCAGCAGCCACCGACGACCGACGCCCCCAGTCCGACGACGCGTCGCGCGTGGGCGGCCGCGTCGGCCGGAGTGCCGGGGAAGGTCGACCGGCCGTCGGCACCGGCGGACGGCATCCCGGCGTTCGCCTTCGCAACGAGAAGAAGGTCGGGAACGGCCGCGCGCATCCCCGCGATGGCACGCTCCACCGACTCGTAGCCGCCCCCGCAGTTGGCTCCGGCTGCGGCGACGCCGCGAGCTGCGAGCCGGGTGGCCGCGTCGCCCGGGGCGACGCCCATGATCGTGCGGGCGCCCTCGAACGCGAGCGTGACGACGATGGGCAGGTCGGGCGCGACCGAGCGCACGGCGTCGAGGGCCGCGAGCGCTTCGGTGAGGTCCGTCATGGTCTCGATCCACGCGAGGTCGGCGCCCGCTTCGGCGAGTGCGCGCGCCTGGACGGCGAACGCGGCGGTGGCGTCCGCGACGCCGAGGTCGCCGTACGGCTCGAGAAGCACGCCCGTCGGCCCGATCGATCCGGCGACGAGCGCACCGTCCGCCTCGGCGCGCGCGAGCGCGACCCCCGCGGCACAGATCGCGGCCGCCCGCTCCGCGGCCTCCCCGCCGTCGGCGAGGCGGAGCCGGACCGGATTCGCACCGAACGTGTTCGTGAGCAGGATCGCAGCACCTGCCGCCCGATGGGCGCGATGTGTGGCCCGCACGTGCGCCGCGCCGGCCGGATCGAGGTTCCACGTGTCCGGCGCCGCGCCCGCCGGGAGCCCGGCGGCCATGAGGCTCGTGCCCATCGCGCCGTCGGCGACGACGACCCGGCCGGGACCCACGAGGTCGGCGAACGAGCGGCTCACGACCATCGGTTTCTCCTCACCGCGGGGCGTGGACGCGCCTGCCGACGGGGCGGCCGCGATCGGCCGCGACCCGCCGTCCGACGATCGTCGCGACGAGCGCGGCCACGACGGGGTCCACGACGGGGTCGATCTCCGGAAGCACCACGGCCTCGACTCCGTGCGGGGCGCTCGATCGGGGCCCCACGAAGACGACGGCCGAGCCGGCGCGCGCGAACTCGGCCGCGACGTCCCGGTCCGCGGCGTTCGCCGCACTGTCCGGCGAGAGGACGAGGACGGAGAGGTCGCGGCCGGCGGCCTCGATCGGGCCCTCCGCGAGGTCCGCGGCGTCGCAGACCGCCACGGCCCGGCCGGCGTTCGTCCACCACGCCAGTGCCGCCAGCTCGGCCGCAGCACGGCCACCGTCGCGACCGGTGACGAGCAGGCCGGCACGTCCGCCGAGCAGGGACGTGAGGATCGTGAGTCGCTCGGCCGGGAGATCCGCGAGCGAGCGACCCGCGCGCTCGACGGCCGTCGCCGCGTCCGCCGTCAGCGCGAGCACGTCGTCGATCTCCGCCGACGCCCCCCACGTCAGCATCCTGGCGATCGCCGACAGGAGGACCGCGGACGCGAGCGGGCCGGCGAGCGGCGGGCCGGTGTCCGGGTCGACGTCCGACGTGAACGAGACGTCCGCGGCGTCCGCCAGGGCGGTGCCGGCGGCGTCGACAGCGACGGCGATGAGCGGGCGCGCCGGAAGAGCCGCCGCCTCGGTGACGAGCCGATGGGCTCGCGCGTCGTCGCCGCTCGCCACGACGAGGAGAAGCGTCCGACCGTCGACGTGCGTCGGGTGGAGGAGGATCTCCGACGTGGGCAGGGCGACGGCGTCGCCGCCCGCCGCGCGGGCCGCGGCGACGAGGGCGCGCCCCACCGCGAGCGCGGCCCCGTGGCCCGCCACGACGAGTCGCGGGTAGACGGTCGCAAGCTCGCCCACGAGGCGGAGTCGGCCGCGCTGGCCGCCGAGCGCGTGCGCGACCCGGAC
>JAKAJU010000065.1 GCA_021813655.1 Chloroflexota bacterium
CGGCGCGCCGGTCGCGACTCCGCGTGGACGATCGTCTCGCCGGCCTGCACGACGCGGGACGCGTAGTCGCTCGCCTTCACGTCCGGGTCGATCCGGACGTTGCGACCGATGCGGTGGCTGCGCGGTACGACGGCCCGCTTGCCGATGACCGTGATGCCCGTCGTGAGAGCGTTCGGCTCGAGCCGGTTGGGCGGGGCTGGGATGGGTCCCTCGCCGACGATGGCGCCGGATCCGATGACGGCCTCCTTGTCGAGGATCGCCTGATCCACGATCGCGCCCGTCCGCACGACCGCGTCGAACATGATGATCGAGTCACGCACGACAGCACCCGACTCCACGCGGACGCCGGGCGAGAGGACCGAGTTCACCACGGTCCCGTCCACGACGCAGCCATGGGAGATGAGGCTCCGCACCACCATCGCGGTCCTGCCGATCTTGGCCGGGGCGCGCTCCTCCGACCGGGTGTGGATCAGCCATTCGCGGTCGTACATGTCGAGCGCCGGCGACTCCTCGAGCAGCTCGAGGTTGGTCTGCCAGTAGCTGCCGATCGTCCCCACGTCCTGCCAGTAGCCATCGAAACGGTACGCGAAGACGCGAGCGTCGCCCGCGAGCATCGCGGGGATGACGTCGCCCCCGAAGTCCGGGCGCGACTCGGCGAGCCATTCGCGGAGCGCGCGCTTCGAGAAGACGTAGATGCCCATGCTCGCGAGGTCGCTCTTGGGCTGCTTCGGCTTCTCCTGCCACTCGGTGACCCGGCCGTGCTCGTCCATCGCGAGGATCCCCATCCGCGACGCCTCCGCCATCGGCACGCGGCGGACGGCGATCGTCACGTCCGCCCGGCGACGCCGGTGGAGGTTGACGAAGGGCTGGTAGTCCATCTTGTAGACGTGGTCGCCCGCGAGGACGAGGACGCAGTCGCCGGGGGCCTGCTCGATCGACCGCATGTTCTGGTAGACAGCGTCGGCCGTGCCGCGATACCAGATCGCGATCCGTCCCTGCGCGATGTACGGCTGCAGGAGGCGGACGCCGCCGGTCGTGCGGTCGAGATCCCATGGGCGGCCCATGCCGATGTGGTCGTTGAGCGAACGCGGGTTGTACTGGGTGAGGACGACGACGTTGTCGCCACCGGAGTTCACGACGTTGCTGAGGGCGAAGTCGATGATCCGGTACTTGCCGCCGAACGGGACCGCGGGCTTCGCGCGCTGCGACGACAGGATGGAGAGTCGGGCGCCCTCGCCGCCGGCCAGGATCACGCTCAGCGTGCGCTTCACGTCAGGTCCTCCGCCTCTGGCCGCGTGGCGAGCGCCGCGGCGTGCCCGGCGCCGATGCTAGCACGGGCAGGACGGCATCCCCGCGAGGTCGCCGGCTGGCCGCCGAGCTGGGCGCGAACCGCGTCGCCGGGGGGACGCCGGCCCTAGAGGAAGAGGCGCGGGTTCGAGAAGATGTCGTTGAGGTCGACCATCCAGTGGAGGTGCGGCCCGCTCGTGCGGCCGGTCATCCCCACGTACCCGATCACCTGGCCCTGGCTCACGCGCTGCCCGGCGTGGACGGCCACGCCCGGCTCGAGGTGCGCGTACCACGTCTGCAGCGCCGTCGAGTGGGCGATGATCACGATGACGGCCTTCGGGTACGGGTCGTACGGGTTGTATCCGGCGAAGACGACCACGCCGTCCCCCGAGGCCCGGACCGGCGACCCGATCGGCGCGGCGATGTCGATCCCGTTGTGGTAGTGGGAGCAGTTGCCGAGCGGCGGCTCCCATGCCACCCCGGTGCAGCCGTACTCCTGGGTGATCACCCCTCCGAGAGGCCACATGAGCGTGCCGTTGTATGCCGACGGGATGTTCCCGCCCAGCTGCTGCGCGTTGATGAGATCGCGGATCTTCGCCTTGAGCGCGTTCTCGGCCGCGATCTCCCGGTTCATCGCGGTCTTGAGCTGCGAGGCCGTCTGGCGGACGCGGCTGAAGTTCCGCTGCTGGACCGCGAGCTGGGCCTTCACCTTCGCGTCGAGCTTGCGCAGCTTGTCGCGTGCGTCCTTGAGGTCGGCGAGCTGGGCGACGACCGCCAGCTTCTCGGTCTTCGCCTCGACGCGGAGCTCCTCGGTGGTCGCCCGGGCGTCCTCCGCCATCTGCCGGCTGATCTCGAGCGTCTGCCGGTCCCGCTCGATCTGGCTCGCGAGCGCCTGGTCCTGCGCGGAGAAGTCCATGTAGGACGAGACGTCGGAGATGACGTCGGTGAACGACTGCGCCGAGAGGACCGTCTCGAGCAGCGACGTGCGGTCCGTCATGTACGCGGCGCGGAGCCGGGTCGCGAGGAGCGACTTGCGGATCGAGAGGAGGCGGTCCTGTTGCGCGACGTCGTCCTCGAGGCTCGTGACGGTGGCGTCCCACTCCTTCACCTGGGCCGTCAGCGTGTTGAGGCGCGTCCGTGCCTGGTTGACGAGCGTGGTCGTCTTCGCGACGCGCTTCTTCGCGGCGGCGAGGTCGGCGTTGACGCTGTCGAGCGCCTTCGCGGTCTCCGCGATGTCCGACTGCAGCCCCGCCTGCTGGGTGCGCAGGGCCGCGATCTGCTTCTTCTGGGCCTCGATCTTCGCGTGCAGGGACTTCTGCTTCGCGATCGCGGCGGCGAGGGGATCGCTCGCGCTCGTCGGAGCGGCGGCCGAGCCCAGGAGCGTCCCGAGCACGGCCCCGACGAGGAGGAGGCCGGTGAGGCGGCGCGCGACGGACCTCCGCCCGGTCCGCGTGCTGGTCATCTTCGGCATCGAGAGAACGACGTCATCCTGCGAACGAGACTCCCTTGCCGCGCCGCGTCGCGCAGACAGTGGCCACGCTCGCCGGTCACGTCATCCCTGGCTGGGCACCACCGCGGGACGACCCCGGCTCAGCCCGAAGTCTAGCACCGGGTGCGAGCCATCCCCTTCAGGGTCCTCGCGAGCCGGCGTGTCACGGCCCCTGCACGGCAGATGGGAGGTCGCGCTGCCTGACCCTCGACGTCCGCCTCAGAGCGTGATGAGCACTCCGTACGCCGCGCCGACGATGAGGAAGGGACCGAATGGCACGTACGTCTTCAGCGTGATCCTGCGGAGCACGAGGAGGACGAGGAGGACGGCCCCCGCGAGGACGGCACCCGCGAGCAGGCCGGTCAGCGTGCGGGGGAAGCCTCCGATCAGGCCGACGGCCACGAGGAGCTTCACGTCGCCCAGCCCCAGCGCGCCGGAGCCGAACGGGATCGACAGCGCGAACAGCACCGCCGGGAAGGCGATGGCCGCCACGATGGCCCCGAGCTCGTCCCCGCGCACCAGCGGGTTGAGCCCTGCGACGAGGAGGATCGCCGCGACGGCGATCGCGGGGAGCGTGATGACGTCCGGCAGCAGCCTCTGGTCCAGGTCGGTCGCGAAGAGGAGGACGAGGACCGCGAACCAAACGAGGAGGATCGCGAACGTCGCGGGCTCGGGACCGCGGTACGCGAGGCCGCCGAGCGCCAGCGCGCCGGCGACGATCGTGACGGCCGTCCGCCATCCGGGGCGCCGGCCGCCCTCGCCCGGGTCGTGGGCAGGCCA
>JAKAJU010000156.1 GCA_021813655.1 Chloroflexota bacterium
GTGCGGAGATGGCAGCGAGGCGACCGGCGAGCGCCGCGTCGGACGCCAGTCGGTCGATCGCCGCCGAGAGCTCGGGCTCGTCGAACTCGTACGTCGCGAGCCGGATCCCATACCCCGTCTCGGAGACGCGCTGGGCGTTGTCGTACTGGTCCCAGAAGAGGGGCAGGAGCACCATCGGCTTCCCGTGGTGGAAGCACTCGGTCACCGTGTTGTTGCCGCCGTGGGTGAGGACCACGTCGACGAGCGGCAGGATCGCGGGCTGCGGAAGGAACTCCGCGCCCCACATGTTCGGGGCGAGGCGGAGCAGCTCGTGCTGGGGGCCCATGCTCACGATGACCCGGTGCTCGGTGCGCCCCAGGACGTCGATGAGCCGCTGCATGAGCTCGACGTCGGCCGATCCGAGGCTGCCCAGGCTCAGGTACACGAGTCGCCCGGGCCCGGACCGGATCGTGTCTGGCAGGTCGGCCGTCAGGTCGGTCTTCCGCACGCACGAGTCCAGGCGGTGCCAGGTCGGGTCGAGCGGCCGTTCCCGCCGGTAGTCGGCCTCTGCCGGGTAGAGGTACAGGTTGAGGTGGGGCGACGGCGCGATGAACTCCAGGTCCGGCAGCTGGCCGCCCCCGCTCGCGCGGTGCCAGTCGGCGAATTCGGCCCACATCTCCCGATGCGTCCGCGCGTACTCGTCCCGGAAGGCCGGCCAGGCGGACCGGTCGGCCACGGGATAGCCGGAGAAGACGGGCGGGACGGCGGGATCCGCGATCTCGGCGGGGTTGCAGCTAACGATCCGGACCCACGGGCGGCCCGAGGCGGCGAGCGCCGGGAACCCGACGACGTTGTCCTCGACGATGACGTCCGGTCCGACCTCGTCGAGGATCTCGCGCAGGCGGTCGTTCACGTAGCGCGAGCCGTCGATGAGCGCCTGCCACGTCGGCTGGATGAACGCGCCGAGCTGGTCGGCCGTCGGGAGCCGGAAGGTCGGCGCCGTGTCGCGGATGAAGTCCTTCCAGAACTGGCCCGGGACCTCCTCGACGGCGGGCTTCGGGCCGAGGCGCATGAGCCGCTCCTCGAAGCCCTGCGCCTCGAGACTCCCGGCGAAGGACTCCTCGACGATGAAGACGACCCTGGCCCCGTGCGCCCGGAGGACCTGGCCGATCCCCACGCAGTTGTTCGTGGGGCCGTAGGCGCCCTCGGGGAAGAAAACGACCGTCGGACCGGAAGCGCTCACGGGACCTCCTCACCAGCGTCGCAGGCGCGAAGTGGCCATTATCGAGGGGGCGTCCGCGCGCGTTCGCACCGGACGCGCACCAGGAGTACCATCCGTTGCGCCCATGACACGGACAGCGACCCGCGACGTGCCCGCGGACCCTTCCGACCAGCGGCCGCCGAGCGCGGCGACGCATCCCCGCCGGCCGCGCCACCTCCAGGCCCACCCGGCGCCGGGAGCGTCCGAGCACCGCCTCGTCGTCCTCTACGACGCCGACTGCGCGTTCTGCACCGCGAGCGTCCGGCGCCTCGGCCGCTGGGATCGCGCCGGGAAGTTCGACCTCGTTCCCCTGCAGGCGGCAGCCTCCTCGCCGGACCCGACGCTCCGCGCCGCCGCGGCCCGCTACCCGCTCGCGTCGGCGCTCCACGTCGTGGACCGGGCCACCGGACGTGTCTCGGCCGGCGGCCGAGCGATGCTCACGATCCTCGACGCGCTGCCGGGCGGGCGCCTCCTGCGCCCGTGGGCCTCGCTGCCCACCGTGCCGGTCGTCGCCGACCTCCTGTACGGGGTCGTGTCGGACCGCCGCCAGGACCTCGGCTGGGCGGTCGGGATCCGCCACGAGGTCTCCTGCCCGGTCCACACGGCGGATCCCTCCGGCGACTGATGCCCTTCGGGCGGCCCTCGGGCTGGCGCGAGGTCGGGCCGGGAGTCTTCGTCCGGCGATACCGCACGTTCGACGAGAACGTCGGCCTCGTCGTCGGCGCGGACGCGTGCCTCCTCGTCGACACCCGCTCGTCGCATCCGCAGGGCGCCCAGATCCTCCGCGACATCCGCGCGGTGACAGACCTCCGCCCGACGGTCGTGGTCAACACCCACTGCCACTTCGACCACTGCTACGGGAACGCGGTCATGCTCCCGTGCGAGATCTGGGGGCACGAGGCATGCGCCCTCGAGCTTCGGGCGAACGGCGAGGCTCGCCGGCGGGACCTCCTCCCCACCCTGCCGCGCGATCTCGCGAGCGAGGTGGAGGACGTCGAGATCGTCCCGCCCGACCATCTCGTCCGCGACCACCGGTCGATCCGCGTCGGCGGGCGCGCGGTCGAGCTGCGCCACGTCGGCCGCGGACACACGGACGGGGACCTCGTCGTCCTCGTCCCGGACGCGCACGTGCTCTTCGCCGGCGACCTCGTCGAGGAGGGAGCGCCGCCGAGCTTCGGCGACGCCTTCCCGCTCGACTGGCCGGCGACAGCCACGCGTGTCGCCGCGCTTGCGTCGGGACCCGTCGTGCCGGGGCACGGCAAAGTGGTCGATCGCGCGTACGTCGAGCGGCAGGCCGCCGACCTCGCGACCATCGCGGCGGAGGCCCGCGCCGCCCACGAGCAGGGGATCCCGGAGGTCCAGGCCGCGCGGCTCGTCCCCCTCCCCAGGGAGATGGCCGGCGACGCGATCGCCCGCGCGTACGCACAGCTCGACGGCGCGATCTGACCGGCGGGCCGGGATCGCTGGTCGCGCCACGCGGTTCCCTCGCGCCACGTAGAATCACCGGACCGACCCACCACGTCCCTGGAGGACCCGATGGCGAAGCAGTTCGTCGTCCAGCTCCCGAACGAACCCGGCTCCCTGGCGAACCTCGCCGAGGCGCTCGCGGGTGCCGGCGTCGATCTGCGCGCGATCGGCGGCGGAGGTCTCGGCGAGTTCGGCCACATGATCTTCACGACGTCGGACGACGACACGACGCGCAGGGTCCTCGCCGAGCACGCCTACGTGTTCGTCGAGGGCGAATCCCTGCTCGCCGAGGTGGACGACCGACCGGGCGGGATGGCACGCCTCGCGCGCGCCCTCGCCGACGCGGGCGTGAACATCTACGGACACCTCTTCATCGGGCGCTGGGGCGACCGCGCGTCCTTCGCCTTCATCTGCGACGACCCCGAGAAGGCGCGGCCGATCCTCGAGCACCCGCCCGAGGTGCGCTGAGCGCCCGACCACGCTGCCCGGCCCACATCGGTCGAGCCCGCCTACCCACCCAACAGGGGGATCTCCCTCCCATGCCGCTCGGACCCGTCAGCTTCCTCATCCTCGGCGCCGTCGTCTGGTTCACCCTCGTCGCCATGGCGTGGCTCTATGCGCCGAAGCGCCGCCGGAACCCCGTGAACTGGGCGATCCTCACGTTCGTCACGTTCGGCGTCGCGCTCGTCTTCCTCGTGGTCATGAACCCGGGGACCTGGGACGGCCGCGTCCCGGGCAAGGCCCCGTACGTGGATCCGCGGTCGAAGGAGGCCGAGATCCCGCACGCCGAGCACCACGGCTCCGGCCACCAGCAGTCGCACCACCACGGGAGCGAAGGGAAGCGCTAGTCGCCGCGGTCCTCGATCGCCGCAAGCTCGTCGAGCGCCGCCCGCAGGACAGCGAACCGCTCGGCTCCGAGCCGCGCCTCGTAGTCGCGCTCGATGCCGGCCATGATCGCGAGCGCGGCCTCGCGGTGCCTGCGGCCGCGCTCCGTGAGCACCACGAGGCGCGCCCTGCCGTCCGACGGGTCCGCCACGCGCTCGAGATACCCCTTCGCGACGAGGTCGTCCACCAGCTCCCCCATCGACTGCTTGGTCATCCCCGCGCGCGCTGCGATCTCCACGACCCGGCTCCCCTCCGGACGGATGCGGGCGAAGACGGCCGCGTGCGCGGCGCGGATGTCCGGGTAGCCGGCTTCATGGAGCTCCCGCACCACGCGGGCGTCGAAGGCACGGGCGGCGCGGAACAGCTGGGCGCCGAGATTGGCGCGGCGGGCGGGATCGGAGTTGACGGACATCGACAGGTGGCCTTACTATCTCGACAGGCTACCTGCCTATCCTAGCCCGGAGGCACAACCGATGTCCACCGTCTACACCGGCAGCATCGTCATCGACGCGAGCCCCGACGACGTCTTCGCATTCGTCCGTGTCCCCGAGAACCAGCTCCGCTGGGCGACCTTCGTGAGGACGACCCGACCGCTCGGCGAGGGTTGGCACGAGATGGAGACGATGTTCGGCGAGGTCCGTCGCTACCGGCTCGACGCCGACCCGGCGACCCGCACCGCCGATCTCGTGATGGAGACGACCTTCGGCCGGCTGGTGCTCCCGAGCCGGGCAACCCCGCATGCGCGCGGATCCGTCTACACGTTCACGATCATCCGCCCGCCCGCCTTCCCTGACGAGGACTGGGCAGCGTCCTGCACCGGGCTCGACCGAGAGCTCGAGGCTCTCGCCTCGATCATCGGGCGGGAGGCGGCCGCGGCCTGAGCGGCGGGAATCTCGTCCGTAGCGCGCGTCCCGACCGGGCGCGCGCTATCATCCGTCCTTGCGTTGGCGCGTGGCCTAACGGTAAGGCACCTGACTCTGGATCAGGGGATTCTAGGTTCGAATCCTAGCGCGCCAGCCACCCTCCCCTTCTGTGGCGGCGACGAACCGCGAGGGAGACGGGTGAGACGACTGCTGGCGGGCGGGATCCTCGTCGTGATGCTCGCAACCGCGCTCCCGACGGAGGAGGCGGCAGCCGGCTCCCGCTCGGTGCCTGCGCCCGTTTCCGCGCCGTCCGCCGCGAAGGTCTACCCGAACTGCAAGGCCCTCAACGCCAGGTACCCGCACGGCGTCGGGAAGAAGGGCGCCAGGGACCACGTGACCCGGAGCGCGAAGCCCGTCACGACGTTCAAGGTGGACAACACGGTCTACGCGGCGAACAGGAAGCTCGACCGCGACAGGGACGGGATCGCCTGCGAGAAGCGGTAGGCCACCATGACAGCCGGGGGGCACCTCCGGCGGTGGATGCGGGTCGTGGCCGTGTCAGTCGTGTTCGTCCGAATGGTGGTCGCCGGACCGGTCCTGGTCGTCGTCCGAGTGGCTGGCGGTCGCCGCGCTCGGCCGGACCGCACCGGTCACGGCGGAACGGTCCTCGCGATCGGGGGTCTCGGAGGGCTCGGGCGACTCCGACGCCTCCGGTGTCTCCGACGGCTCGGGCGTCTCCCGGGATTCGGGCGTCTCCCGCGGCTCGGGCGTGTCGGTGGGCTCCGGTGTCGAGGCGCTCGTGACGCGATGCGGCTCGGGGCTGCGGGTCGGCTCCGGGGTCTCACGGGGCTCGGGCGTGTCGCCCGCGAGCTCGGGCATCGAGCCGGCACGCGCCGGCAGAGAGGCGGGGCTCATACCTGGGCTCCCGTGCGGCGTGAGCCGCGCGCGGCCCTCGGCAGCGAGCGCGATGCCCGTCACCAGGAGGATCGCGACGACCGACGCAGCGGCTGAGCGGATGACTCGGGTCTTCGTCATGGCGGGCTCCCATGGCGGCGGCCGCCGAGGCGGCCTGCCTGAAGGATGGGAAGCGGCGGTGGTGCTGCGCGCTTCACCTCTTCCGAGGCTCGCCGGGCGCGATGGGTTTCGCGCGACTTCGCCCCACGGGATCAGGCGAGCCCGCCACCCAGGGGGCCGATGCGGCCAGCGCCACAAGGACGACCGGGGCGCACCTTCGCGGCGATATGTCGCTGTCTTGACAAGTCCGCACAAATCTATAGTCTCGGCGCCACTTGCTATAGGTGTCGAGCGATGGAACGCATCATCACTGACCCCAATGTCTCCGTGCTCGGGGAGCGCGCCTCGGGCCTGGTCGTCCGTGTCGGCCGTGACGCGTCCGCATACAAGGCCTTTGTCCCTCACCCTCTCCCGCCGCCTCTGACGATCGACCTCCCGCTGGCAACGGCAATCTCGGAGGCGGATCGGTCAATCGGTGAACTCGCGGGACTCGGCCGCACCATGGCGAATCCAGACCTTCTGATCGCGCCATTCATCCGACGCGAAGCCGTGTTGTCATCCCGGATCGAGGGCACCCAGGCAACGATCACCGACATCTACTCATTCGAGGCTGGGGACGCGACCGCAGGGGCACGTCGACGCCCTGCTCCTCCTGACGTGCAGGAGGTGATCAACTACGTCGACGCGACGCACTACGGACTTGATCGGATCAGCACCCTCCCGGTGAGTGTCCGTCTGATGAAGGAACTTCACGCCCGGTTGCTCCGCGGAGTGCGGGGCGCCGACAAGAGCCCCGGTGAGTTCCGTCGCTCCCAGAACTGGATCGGCGCTCCGAACTGTCTGCTCAACGAGGCCAGCTACGTACCACCCCCCGTCGCTCAGATGGAGGAGGCACTGGCTGAGCTCGAGCAGTACATCCACGCACCGGCTGAGGTGCACCCGCCTCTCGTTCGCCTCGCGTTGATACACGCTCAGTTCGAGATGGTGCATCCCTTCATCGACGGGAATGGCAGGATCGGACGCCTTCTCGTTACTCTGCTCACGGTCAACTGGGGTCTGCTGCCACTACCTTTGCTTTACCTCAGCGCCTTCTTCGAGCGCGAGCGGGACGGGTACTACGCGCGGCTCCTGGGGGTCAGCGAACGTTCGGAGTGGCGCGAATGGCTGCTGTTCTTCCTGCGCGGCGTCGCGCAGCAGTCGCGTGATGCGATACAGCGGGCGAAGCGCCTTCAGGATCTGCAAGCCACGTGGCGGGACGCGGTGACCGTACCCAGGGGATCCACGTTGACTGTCCGGCTCGTCGACAGCCTGTTCAGCTCGCCGATCACGACGGTGTCGGCCACCCAGAGGCTGCTTGGGGTGACATATCCGAGCGCGAAGGCGACCATCGACAAGCTCGTTGGCGCGGGCATCCTCGAACTGTTCGATGATCGCGCGTACGGTCGCCAGTGGTGGGCACCCTCGGTCCTCGAGATCGTCGGCGAGCCCGACGAATCTCGCGCCGAATTCAAACCATCGGGGCTGAGGGCTTGAAGTCAACGCACTGAATCGAAACCACGCTATCGATTCGGCAGGATCAGGTGCCGCGCCTCGCGATAGGTCGCCCGCGACGCGCTCACCACCTCGCGCGCATCGAGTGTGAACGTCACCGACCCGCTCGAGCCCGAGTCCTGGCTCATCCGACCGACCTCCTTCAGGCCCTTTCCAGCACGACGAGCAGCACCGTGACGCAGAGCACGACTCCGGCGAACGCGGCCCCCAGGACCAGGAAGGCCCAGATCGGTCGGCGAGGGCCCGCGCCAGTGGTACGCGCGGCGGCAATGATCCGCCGTCGGTCGATCACCAGCCCGAGATGACGGCCACGTTGAGGGCCACGAGGCGTCCCGCTTGACGCTCGATTGCCACTCGACCGCCCCCGAGGTACACGGAGCCGACGACCAGGCCGATGGTGGCGATCGCGATCACGAGCATCGCGGCCGTGAGCGACATGCTCATCGGGCTGCCAGCATCACGCCGTAGACGATGAGGGCGACGACGACGATGAGCCCGCCGATCAGCGTGACGCCGATGAAGATCACGTACTGGTCCACGAGCGGCTCCGTCAGGGCGTTGCCGATCTCGTCGGTCGACGTCGCCGCGCTCACGCGGCGTGACATCTGCCTGAGTGTCCGGACGATGACGGCGAGCCATCCGACGCCGAGGGCGGCCATGATCAGCCCGATGGCCGGCGCACTCGCGAGCATGTCCACGCCCGCCCAGATGAACACCACGGGGATGAGGAGCTGGACGGACCGCTGGACCCACACCCAGCGTCCCCGGCCGGCGGCCACCTTGCGCGTGGCGACCAGCGTCGCGACCGTGTACGCAACGATCGCGGCCGCGACGACAACGAGAGCGACCGACCAGCCCACGCCCCATGCCCCCTCGGAGATGCGCCGGACGCATCCCTTCCGCCGATCATACGCGTCGGGATCGTGACCGGAGACCGGTAGGCCTCAGCTGGTGCCCCCGAAGTCGTGCCCGCGGTGCCGGCAGATCCGCGCCTCCGCCGCGGAATCGGCCGGATTCCGGCAGTGGGCACGAGCGAGCCATCGCGGCGTCACGAGGCGCCCTCCTCGCTCGCCCGCTCCAGGTTGAGCTCGAGGAGGCGACTGAGGACCTCCTCGTCGGGGAGGTCGGCGGGCCAGCCGTAGGCGTCGAAGACGGCGGCGTCGAGGGCGGCGTGGGCATGGGCGAGCCAGGTGGGCCGCTCGTTGTAGAGGTTCGTCAGGGTCCGACGGGCCAGCTCCGCGTCCGACAGGCCGGGCGGATCGAGCCAGCCGTCGCGGAGGCGAACGAGCTCAGCGGCCGCAGTGCCGATCGCCTCGCGCTGGGCATCCGTGGGTCGCGGAAAGGGGAAGGTCTCGAAGCAGGTGGTGGGCGTGTAGCGAGGCCGCGTCTCGAGCTGCGTGCCCTGTGCGAGCGCCCACAGCTCGTGGGCACGGGAATGGAGGACGCCGAACGTGAAGTCGTCGTCGCGGCAGACCGCGACCAGTTGATGGTCGGCGAGGACCTCCACCGGGAGCCAGACGAACAACCGGTGCTTGGCGAGTGTCGGTGTCACGATGAAGCGGTCGAGACCGGCGAGGCGCGCCCGCATTCCCGGAATGGCCTCCGCGTGGAGCCACCAGCGCTCGCGGTATCGCGCCCGGTTGACCCCATCGCGCATCGGCTTGACGTGCGTGCGCACGTATTCGAATGGGCGTTCGTACAGAGCGGCCTCGTGTCGGGGCATCCCCAATCCGAAGTCGATGATCCACACGTCGCGGCGACGCTCGGTGATATCGCGGCCGTTAGCCCACGGCCTGACGACATCGCTGTTCGACCGGCCGTCGGGGTTCGGGGCCATGAGCATCGCTCGGGCCGTTGCCCCGTCGATGTCGAACGGCCCGGCCTTCACGTCGGCGATGTAGGCGATGCTGGCGTTTTCGCGCAATCGCCGCGCCCGCGTGAGGTCGAGCCCCGTCGTCAGGTCGGCGTTGATGTCGGCCACGCGGCGGCCGTCGAGCTCGCGATCCGTGCCCGTCCCATCATCTTGCCCGACGAAGCTGATATGGACGTTCGCGCCATCGAGGATCCACGCGTCGTCCGAGCGGGCGAAGAAGAGCGCACCTGACTCCGTGATTCGCTCGAGAACGCGGCGGCCCAGCCCGCCACGGATTCCCTGAGTCGCGAGCAGCCCCGCACGGCGGGTCCTGCCACCGGCGATCTGGGCCCGAGCCTTCTCGTGCCAGTAGGCACACAGGTCACTCATCCCGGGCAGCCGGTCGCCGAAGACGGCAAACAAGGCATCAACATAGGCGTCGCCCAAGCCGCGACGCAGCAGCTTCGCCCCCAGGAACGGCGGGTTCCCCACGATGAACTCGGCCGCGGGCCACTCGGCCTCGCGCGGGTGTGTGGGGTCGGTGAGGTCGAACAGGGCGTCGCGGTGCTCGATCGTGTCGAGCGGCCGCAGGACCGGGGTGCCGTGCCCGAGGCCATGCCCGCGCATCCACTGGATCTGGCCGATCCAGATCGTCACCCGGGCGAGCTCGGCGGCGTACGCGTTGACCTCGATCCCCAGGACCGCCTCGGGCCCCACCTGGGGGATCTGCTGGGGCTGGTGGAGCACGAGCGAGCCCCACGAGATCGCCTCCCACTCGAGGTCCTTGAGGGCCTTGAGGGTCACGTAGAGGAAGTTGCCCGAGCCACACGCCGGGTCGAGCACGCGGACGCCGCGCAGGCGGTCGAGGAACGCCGCGAAGACGCGGGCGGGATCCTGATCGGCGGGCGTCGCCCGCGTCACCTTCCGCCCCGAGAGCAGCAGCCGGGTCACCTGCTCCTGCATCGCGACGTACTCGCGCCGCAGTGGGCGGATCACCACCGGCTCCACGAGCTGCCAGATCTGCTCGCGCGCGGTGTAGTGCGCGCCGAGCTGGGCGCGCCGGTCCGGGTCGAGCCCGCGCTCGAAGAGGGTCCCGAAGATCGCCGGCTCGATGAGCGCCCAGTCCAGGCGGCCCACGGTCATGAGGGTGGCGATCTCGGCGGCGGTCAGGTCGAGGACATCGTCCGAGTCGAACAGCCCGCCGTCGAACCAGGGCACCTCCTCCGCCCCGAACATCCCGCCCCCGTGGCTCATCCGGTCGAAGAGCTGGCGCAGCGCGGAGCCGAAGAGCTCCGGGCGGGTCCGGGTCGACTCGGCGAGGCGGGAGAGGACGCCCTTGGGCAGGATCCCGGCGTCCTCGGCGAAGAGGCAGAAGAGCAGACGATCGAGGAAGTGCGCGACGCGCTCGGGGTCATGGCCGCGGCCGCGGAGGGCCCACGCGAGCTCGGCGAAGTGCGACGCCGCCGCCTCGGTCAGCTCGGCCGGCCGGTCGGACGGGCGCAGCTCGTCGGGTGCGGTGAAGACCGCCCGGAGGATCGCGAGCGCCTCGGCCGGGTCGGGTCCCGCGAGGTCGTCGAGGGTGACCGTCCGGGTCGCCGGGGCCATGCCCGTGAAGTTCGTCCGGACCTCGATCCGCTCGAGGTCGCTGACGACGAGCAGGGGCGGGTTCTCCAGGGCGTCCTTGTAGTCGACGAGCTGGCGGTACGCCGCGCGCAGATCGCGGCCCTTGCCCTTGTACTCCCAGGCGAAGAAGCCGCGCTTCCAGACATCGGCGAAGCCGTCGCCGCCGCCGATCTTCTCGGCGCCCTTCTCGAACGCGAACCACTCGCCGACGGGGTCGGCCTCGTGCGGGGTGGGCTCGCCGAGCATCCGGCACAGGTCGATGAAGTGCGCCTGCGCCGAGGCGCGCTCGCCCGTCGTGATGCCGCGCCATTTCTCGGCGAACTCGGTCGGCGTCATGGCGGAAGCCTAGCGTGCGCGGCGGGCGTGGAGCGGCCGTTGGCGCCACTCCCGCGGCGGTTACGACTCCGCCTCCGATCCGGCGATGACCTGCCCGTCGCCGGACGCGATCCGCTCGTTCCCCGGCGGCTTCCGCCGACCTGACCGCGACCGGGATCACCGACGATCGACGGAGCCCCTGACAGAGCGGCGCCCGGACGGCCGAGGCCGTCCGGGCGCCGCCGGCGCGTGCCGCTGACGCGCTACCGGATGACGGTGAAGTTGGCCGCCGAGGTCGCAGAGCCCCACGCGGTCTGGACTTTGATCTTGCCGGTGGTCGCACCGACCGGCACCGACGCGATGATCTGTGTCGTGGAGCGGACCGCGAAGACCGCCCTGACGCCGTTGAAGGTGACGCCGGTGACGTTGGTGAACGCGAGGCCGTTGATCGTCACCCAGGTCCCGACGCGGCCCGCGGTCGGGCTGAAGCTCTTGATGGTCGGCCCTGTCGTGACGATGAACTGGCCAATGGGCGATGCGGAGCCGAGGATCGTGACGACGATCGGTCCCGTGACGGCGCCCGGCGGAACGGTCGCGACGATCCTCGTGTCGCTGAGGACGGTGAAGGTCGCGGCGACTCCGCCGAACGAGACCCCGGTCACAGAGGAGAGGCCGGTGCCGACGATCGTCACCTGCGTTCCCACCGGGCCGGTCGCCGGGTAGAACCCGGTGATCGTCGGCGTGGCGATGGAGACGAACTGGATCCGGCCCTCGATCGCGGGCGACACCGTTCCCATGTGCTGGACGTAGTGGATGACCGCGTCACGCACGTAGTACTGCGTGTCGTTGAGGATCTGGTTGAGCGGCCAGAGGCTCACGCCGCCGTCGTTGAAGTTGCAGGAGCCGGCGGCGAGGTAGTTGACCGTGGACACCTTGTAGTACTTCGACGCGTTGTTGAAGTCCACGTTCGTGCCGTTGATCGACAGCGAGACGACGTGGTTCACGTTCGGGTCGTAGGCCGCCGGGTAGAGGTCGTTGTACGTGATCTTCCCGATCGAGTTCGTGTCGATCATGCATGTCGTGTAGTGCGAGTACCCGCCGTAGCCGGGCACGTACTTGTAGTAGTAGTAGTTGCGGTAGGCGCGCTCGAGCACCCGCTTGAGCTGCGGCCCGTTCATGCTCAGCACGACGAGCGAGTTCTCGTACGGCATCGCCGAGAACATGTCGGACACGGTGAGCGTGTACGGGATCGCCGGGGTCGCGCTCGTGGCGATGAGCTTGTTCGTCATGGCGCCCGAGAGGTGGATGTCGGGCGTGATCCCGTGGGTGGTCAGCTCGTAGACCGATGCGTCGGCCTGGAGGTTGGCGCCGTTCGTCTCCTGCGTGAAGGCCGCCATGGTGTCGATCGGCGCGGTCGTCTGGCCGAGCACGGTGCTGTTGTACGTGTTCAGCGCCGCCACGTACGGGTCGATGATCGCCTTCGTCGCTGCATCCTCGGGGGTGCTCATGGAGACCGAGATGTACCGCCCGGCCTGGCTCACGACCTCGTAGCCGCCGCCGAGCTTGGCGCGCATCCCGAGGACGATCTCGCCGAGGGTGTTGTTGTAGCGGTAGGCCTGGCTGATGAGGACGGGGGCGCCGTTGGGGGCTGCGACGTCCGTCGGGAGGAACTTGTAGGCCCCGAAGCCCGTGGCCGGGTTCGTGTGGCTGTGGGCCCCGACGATCGCGTCGATCCCGTTGGTGGTGGCCGCGAGGTTCGTGTCGACGTTCGCGTCGATCTCGACGCTGCCCGGGTTCTCGGTGAAGCCGATGTGCGTGAGCGCGACGACCGCGTCCTCGCTCGGGCGCAGGGTGGCCGCGAGCTCCTGCGCCTTGGCGATCGGGTCGCCGAAGGTCAGGCCCGGGATGTTGCTCGGCAGCTCGTAGTTGGGGACGCGGTGGTTCGTGATCCCGATGATCGCGACCTTGATGCCCTCGGCCCCGACCGTCTTCTCGACGTAGGGCTTCACGCCCTGGCCGCCCTGGACGGCCGACAGGCCGTAGGCGCCCGTGTCGGTGACGTTCGCCCCGAGGATCGGGAACGTCGCCTGTCCGAGAACGGACGAGAAGACCGAGTTCCCGAAGTTGAACTCGTGGTTGCCGAGCGTCATGCCGTCGTAGCCCATCGAGTTGAACGCCTTGACGAGCGGCTGCATCTGGAGCTCGGCCGGCAGCGGCGTCCCGTCCACGGCGACGCCGGTGGGGGCGGACTTGAAGTAGTAGGACATCGCGTCGCCCTGGATGTTGTCCCCGCCGGAGAGGAGGATCGTCCGGGTGGGGTTGTGGGCCCGCTCCTGCTTGATCAGCGACGCCAGCTGGGTGTAGCCGACGTACGTGCCCTTGTAGAGGTTCCCGTGCGAGTCGTTGTGGTGGAGGATCGACACCGGGACGATCGGGCCGCCGGCATCGGTCCCTTCACGGGTGATGCGACCGTCGAGCGTTCCGTCGCCGTTGGGGCCCAGGTACGGGCTGCCCGCCGTGTACGTCGCCGAGACGTACGCGTTGACGGCGTCGAGCATGTCGCCCCAGTAGCTCAGGTTCGTCATGTACTTGAACGGCAGGTAGCCGTCCTGGCCGGCAGGGGCGAGGAACTCGTTCGTCCCGACGCGGTACGTCTTCTTGAGGTCGAGCGGCTGCCAGGACCCGAGGCCCTTGTCATACACGCTGACGTCGTAGGCGCCCCAGGCCCATGGCTGCGGGCCGGGGAGCGCATCGGCGTACCGGTAGAACTTGAACCTGATCCCCGAGGGCTGGATCGCGCCCTTGAAGAGGGTCGCCGACTGCTGCAGGAGCTCGAGGATCCGCGCCCCGGTCATGTCTCCGACGACCGTCGCGTTCCCGAATGGCAGGATCGAGAACATGTCGCCGTAGGTGAGCAGGCCGGCCGCGTGTGTGCCCCCGACACAGCCCGTGCCGACCCAGTCGGTCCCGTTCCAGCACCAGTCGGCGCGGATGCCGCCTGCGTTGTTGAGGAACAGGTCGACGTCATTCGTGGCCGTGCCGTCGGTGTTGAGGTAGTCGTAGACGGCGTCGTCCACGAAGTCGCCCATCATGTTGTCGCCGTTGTAGTCGCGCAGCAGGTCGACTGCCGAGTAGCCGATGGGCTGGTTGATGAGCGCCTGGTATGTGGGATCGCTCGCGTACCCGGCGATGAGCGCACTGATCGTCGGGTCCTGGGCGTACCCGGTGAGCGGGTTGTACCGGGACCAGACGATGCCGACCGAGCCGTCGGTGCCGACGGTGACATCGGCCCGGCCGAGCGTGCGGCCGTTGTAGTACGCCTGGACGACCTTCGTGCTCCCGACCGTCGTCGCCGCACTCAGGTTCGAGTGGCTGTGGCCGCCGATGATCAGGTTGGCCGGCTTGCCCGCGGTGTTCAGCTTCGAGGCGAGGGTCTGGTCACCGTAGACCGGGATGCCGTAGCCGTAGCCGCCGTCGGTGTAGCCGAGGTGGCTCAGCACGACGACGACATCGGCACCGTCGGCCTTCATCTGGTCGTAGTAGTGGACGATCGAGTCGGCCGGGTCCTTGAAGCAGAGCCCGGCGGTCGCGGACGCGACGGTGATCGTCGGCGTCTCGGCCGTCGTGACCCCGATGAACCCGACCTTCACGGTGTTCGGGGCGACGCCGACGGTCTGGACCTGGTACGGGGCGTCAGCGAAGGCGGGCGCGGTCCAGCCCGCCGTGGCGCAGTCGCCGGTGTCGTTCACCACGACGTTGGCCGTGACGTACGGGTAGGTCGCCTGGGTCGTCCGGGCGGCCAGGGTCGCCTGCCCCCAGTCGAACTCGTGGTTGCCGAACGTCGCGACGTTGTAGCCCATCGCGTTGAACGTCCCGATGACAGGCGCGCCCTGCTGGAGGTTCGAGAGCAGCGAGCCCTGCATCTCGTCGCCGGCGTCGACGAGCAGCACGTTGCTCGCGCCGACCGAGGTGCGGACGTCGTTCACGACGGTGGCGACGCGCGCCATCCCCGGGTTGCTGCCCGACGCCTCGAGCTGGCCGTGGAAGTCGTTGGTGTGCAGGATCGTGAACGAGACAGGTACCGGCGGAGCCGCCGTTGCCGGTGCCGCTCCGAGCGACCCGACGAGCGCGACGACCGCCACGAATACCAGGGAACGAACGCGTCTCACGTGGGACCCTCCTGCGCCGAGTGGGCACGCATCAGGTGGGACGCGGTGTCGCCTGTGCCCCGGCGATCCTCCCCCAGGCGACGTACTGCAGTGTGGTCCCTCGGCGCGCCCGCTGCGCAGGCCGAACGGACCGAAGTGCGCGACGAACTTCGCCCGGACGGGCGTGGCATGGCATCGCACTCCCGCCTCATCGGGTAACGTGAGGCCCGAGCGCGTCGCCGACCTTCGACGAGGGCTCCCCTGCCGCGCGCCGCATGTCCCCGCCGGACACCTGGAGCCGAATCCGCGTGAGCACCGAGACACCCGCCGCCCCGGAGCGCGGCGACTTCATCCGCGAGATCGTCGCGGCCGACCTGCGGGCCGGGCGTCACGACACGGTCGTCACGCGATTCCCGCCCGAGCCCAACGGGTACCTCCACATCGGCCACGCCAAGTCGATCTGCCTCAACTTCGGGATCGCCCAGGAGTTCGGGGGCCGCTGCCACCTGCGCTTCGACGACACGAACCCGGTGAAGGAGGAGCAGGAGTACATCGACGCGATCGAGTCGGACGTCCGCTGGCTCGGGTTCGACTGGGGTGAGCACCTCTACTTCGCGTCCGACTACTTCGAGCAGCTCTACGCGTGGGCGGTCGACCTCATCCGGGCCGGCAAGGCCTACGTGGACGAGCTCTCGGCGGACGAGGTCCGCGAGCATCGCGGCACGCTCACCGAGCCCGGTCGGAACAGCCCGTGGCGGGACCGGCCGATCGAGGAGAGCCTCGACCTGTTCGAGCGGATGCGCGCGGGCGAGTTCCCCAACGGCGCGCGGGTCCTCCGCGCGAAGATCGACATGGCCTCGCCCAACATCAACCTGCGCGATCCCGTGCTCTATCGGATCGTCCATGCCGCCCATCCCCGAACGGGCGATGCGTGGTGCGTCTACCCGACGTACGACTTCGCCCACGGTCAGTCCGACGCGATCGAGGGGGTGACGCACTCGATCTGCACGCTCGAGTTCGAGGTCCACCGCCCCCTGTACGACTGGCTCATCGAGAACCTGCCCGTCCCGTCGCGGCCTCGCCAGTACGAGTTCGCCCGACTGAACCTCACGCACACGGTGCTCTCGAAGCGGGTCCTGCTCCGCCTCGTGAACGAGGGCCACGTCCGCGGATGGGACGACCCACGGATGCCCACGATCTCCGGGCTCCGGCGACGCGGCTTCCCCGCCGAGGGGATCCGGGATTTCGCGACGATGATCGGGGTCGCGAAGAGCGACAGCGTCGTCGAGGTCGGCATGCTCGAACACGCCGTCCGGGACGTCCTCAACCGGACAGCCGCCCGGCGCTTCGCCGTCCTCGACCCCCTGAAGGTCGTCGTCGAGGACTACCCCGAGGGTCGGGTCGAGCACATGGAGGTCGCGAACAACCCGGAGGACCCGTCGGCCGGGACGCGGACCGTCCCGTTCACGCGCGAGCTGTGGATCGAGCGCGACGACTTCATGGAGGAGCCGCCGGCGAAGTTCTTCCGCCTCGCCCCCGGACGGGAGGTGCGGCTCCGCGGCGCGTACTTCGTCACGTGCCGGGAGGTCGTGAAGGATGCCTCGGGGGCGATCGTGGAGCTGCGATGCACGCACGACCCCGCGACGCGTGGCGGGGCCGCGCCAGACGGCCGGCGACCCAAGGCGACGCTCCACTGGGTCTCGGCGGATCACGCGGTCCCCGCGGAAGTGCGCCTGTACGACCACCTCTTCCTGCACCCCGACCCGGGCGCGGGCGGTCGCGACCTCTTCGCCGACCTCAACCCGGACTCCGAGACGGTGCGGACGGGCGCGCTCATCGAGCCGGCGCTCGCCGACGTGCCCGTCGGCGAGACGGTGCAGTTCGAGCGGCTCGGGTACTTCACGCCGGACCCCGACTCCGCGCCGGGGCGCCCTGTCTTCAACCGCACGCTGACCCTCCGGGACACGTGGGCCAGGCTCCAGGCCCAGGGGCGGCACGACACGAGGTAGGCCGTCCGCCCCGATTCCCTCTCGCCAGATCCTCGTGCGGTGGGCCATGATGCGCGGGTCGGCGGCGCCGCGCGTCTGCGGCCTGATGGCGTCCCACCCGGGAGCGAGCTGTGACCGACAGGACAGACCAGGTGCACGGGCGTCGAGACCCGACACCTGGGTGGCTCCCGAGCGCGCCATGGACGAGGCCGCGCCGTCACGACTCCGGATCGAGCGACGAAAGGAGGTCGTGTCGTTGCGGACCCGGGGCGGCGCTGGTTCGCATGTGGACCCATCCAGGAGGGTGACCCGTGAACCTACATTCGCATCGCCGAGCGATCGGAATGGCGTTGCTCGGCGCGCTCGTCCCTGCGGCGATGATCGCCGTGACCCTGTTCGCAGATGCGGGCACGGCAGCCGGTGCACCGGCCAAACGGACCATCTGGGTCTACTCGGCCCAGTTCAACTGCGGGCTGATGCCACAGGACGGCGTCCCGCTGGACCCCCTGACGCCACAGCGGGAGTTCCCGCGTGAGCTGCCCGCGAAGCCAGCCAACTACGCCACCGACATCAACGTGCACAACCCGCAGCTCACGACGGCGGTGCTCGCGAAGAAGGCGGTGTTGACGGGCTGGGTCAGCTCGGCGCAGGCGGGCGCCACCGGCGTCGTCACCTCGGAGCCCGAGCAGCAGTTCAAGGGGGGCCAGACGATCCCGGTCCGGCTCGGGCCCGACGGCGCGTTCGAGATCGACTGCGCGGACATCGTGCACACGCTCGCGCCTCCGGGCTTCACGCCCGCCATGTCGTTCATCAAGGGCTTCGTCGTCATCTACTCGCGCTCCGAGATCGATGTCGTCGCTTCCTACACCTCGGAGCGGGTGGGGTCGACGACGATCCACTGCCTCCACAGCGACGGCACCGTCGACGCCGCGGTGGCGACGGCGGTCGGCCTGAGCTGCGGGTTCAAGCAGGACGGAGCCGCGACGGCGATCGGCATCGCGGCCGACAACACCGGCACGGGCCTGACGCTCGATACCGAGGCCATCACGCCGAAGGTCCTGCCGGCAGGGGTCATCGTCCCGGGCCTCTGAGCCCGGACTCGCGCGTCGGCCGTCCGTCCGATCCCCCGGCCCTGCCAGGGCGGGCGGCCGACGGTCCTCCGCGGCCGCCCACGGGCGGGCGCGCTCATCGAGCCGGCGCTCGCCGACGTGCCCGTCGGCGAGACGGTGCAGTTCGAGCGGCTCGGGTACTTCACGCCGGACCCCGACTCCGCGCCGGGGCGCCCGGTCTTCAACCGCACGCTGACCCTCCGGGACA
Organism: Chloroflexota bacterium; assembly: GCA_021813655.1. GTDB lineage: Bacteria > Chloroflexota > Limnocylindria > Limnocylindrales > CSP1-4 > CAIYQJ01. Next base: position 18,264 of record JAKAJU010000156.1, read on the forward strand.
CGTGGGCCAGGCTCCAGGCCCAGGGGCGGCACGACACGAGGTGACGGGGGCGCGCGGTACGGCGGAAGAGCTCCGCGGCGGCAGTGCGGCGCGCAGCGGCAGGGGCGCGCGGCGGCAGAAGAT
>JAKAJU010000102.1 GCA_021813655.1 Chloroflexota bacterium
CGGGTTCGTGGTGTAGCGGTACACCTTGCCGACGCCGCCGGTGGCGAGGACGACCGCCGACGCGGGCAGCGTCTCGACGCGGCCGCCGTCCATGTCGAGCGCATAGACGCCGTAGCAGCGGGCGGGCTCCTCGCGATGCAGGTGGCGCGACGTGATGACGTCGATCGCCATCCAGCGCTCGCGCATCGTGATGTTCGGGTGGCGGCGCGCGCGGTCGAGGAGGACCTCGTGGATCGCGCGGCCCGTCGCGTCCGCCGCGTGGGCGATGCGGCGCACCGCGTGCCCGCCCTCGCGCGTCAGGTGGAGCCCGAGGGGACCGGCCGGATCCGTGGTGAACGGGACTCCCTGGTCGACGAGCCAGCGGATCGCCTCGGCGCTGTTCTCGGCGACGAAACGCGCCGCGTTCTCGTCCACGAGGCCGCCGCCCGCGACCTGCGTGTCATGGACGTGGAGCTCGACGCTGTCGTCGTCCCCGATGACGCCGACGATCCCGCCCTGTGCCCACGCGGTGGCGGCCTCCTCGAAGCCGCGCTTGGCGAGCAGGACGATCGGGTGCCGGTCAGCGAGCAGGAGGGCCACCGTCAGGCCGGCGAGGCCCGCGCCGACGACGACGATCGGGGGCGCGGAGGGATCGACCGGGACGGGCGCGAGAGCGGAGGACGCGAGCGGGAAGGGCGCGAGCGGGGAGGAGCCGGTCGCGACGGGGTCGGGTGCGGGCGCGTCGGAGGTGATCATGGTCGGATTCTAGGCTTCGCGATCGGCGCCGGCCGGCCTCTTCGCCGCTCGGCTGCGACGCGGGCGAACTGCCCGGCACGCTGCCGCGCGACCGACGCCCGCCAGACGGCCGCGAAGCCGGACGTGCCCGCCGGTACGATCGACCCGATGAACGTCGTCCCCCTCGCCCGGCTCGCGCGGGAGCGCCACCTCGACCCCGCATCCGCGATCCCGGTCATGCGGACGGTGCTCGCGCGGGCGGGCCTCCTCGTGGAGGAGGGCGTGGACGGCGCGACCCTCTCGGTCGTGCGGCCGTTCCTCGACGGCGCCCTCGCGCTCACGTGCGGTCACGCGGAGTGCGACGCGATCGCCCCGCGGCTGTGCGGTGGCTCGGTCGTCCACGCGAGTCCACACCGGTGCTGCGTCTGCGGTGCATCGGCGAACGAGCGAGCCCGTGCCCGGATCTACGCAGCGTGCATCGCGACCGGTGCGCGCCGGCTCGTGGTCGTCGGCGGGTCGCCGAGTCACCGTGAGGAGCTGGCGGGAGGCGGCGCGCGGTGGGGTCGGGAGATCGTGGGTCCCCTGGGGATCGAATGGCGGTTCGTCGACGGCTCGGGCCGGCACACCGAGACCGCGGCGCGGGCGAACATCGCGTGGGCGGACCTCGTCGTCATCTGGGCGCCGACCCAGCTCGGCCATACCGTCTCGGACCAGTACACCGGCTCTGCCCGTCACCCGAGGACCGCGACCTGCGCGCGGAAGGGATTCGGGGCGCTCGCGGACACGATCGCGGACGCCCTGAGGGGCTGACGCGCCGGCCCGTGCGCCGGGCCGTGGGCCGGCCCGCGGCCGGCCCTCCATCCGCCGTCCGCGGCCGCCGCGGGTCCTACCCCTTCGCCAGGCCGGCCTCGATCTTCAGCGTCCGGTCCAGCACCGCCGCCAGGTTCGCCTCCATCGAGAGCGTCTTGTCGAGGACCGTCCCCATCGACGACTCGATCTTCAGCGTCTTCCCCTGCATCGTCGACAGCGTCTCGTCCTGCCGCTCGACGTGCTGGAGGATCTGCTCGGCGTACGCGAGGATCGCTGTCGCGTCCTGGTAGGTCGCCTCCGCGCGCTGGTCGGCCGTCCGTCCCTGGATGTTCTGGCCGACCATGATCACCGAGAGCATGACCAGCTGGATGAACGTCTGGCTCAGCCACTGGATGAGCGGGAGGATCCCGCCTCCCATCGCCGACGGCAGTGCGACCAGGGCGAGGCCCGCGAAGACGTAGGCGCACCACATCGACCCGACGACGGCAACCAGGACGAGTGCGACGCGGTCGTTCACCTTGGTCATGTCGCGCTCGAGGCGCCTCGCAGTCGGCGCGCCGGCCTTCGCCCGCGTCTCGATCCATTCGGGGACCTGCGGATCGAACTTCCGCGCCATCCGTGACCTCCTTGGGCCGCGAGGACCGTCCGATCGCGGCGGCCACGATCCGCCGGCTCGTCGGTCGCGGACATCTTGGCGCAGGAGGGCGATGAGGGCGCGCCGCGCCGCGGCGCGCCCTCGCTCAGGGTGCCGCGAGCGCAGTGGACGCGACACCCTCGGCCACCGATCGCAGGCCAGCCTCCCCGACCGTCCCGTCCACCCGAACGTCGATGAGCGCCGCAGGTGCGCAGACGCGCAGCGTGCCGACGGTCACCTGGGTGCCCGGGTCGGACCAGGCCCACGTCGCCGGTGCGCTCAGGCCCGCGGCCTGGACGGATGTGCCCGGAAGCGGCGGGCAGCCCACGGTCCCGGACGGGAACCCGGCGGCCTTCGTCACCTCGAGGTCGACCTCCGTCGCGCCCTGATCGTAGGAGACCCAGCTGCACGCAGCGGCCGTCCACTGGGTCCCATCCTCATCGTGATGATCCGTGGACGCGTCACCCGGCTCGACGGTGTTGCCCGCGAGCTTCTCCACCGCCGACTGGGACACGAGGGTGCACGGATACTCGGCGATGGGGGAGCCTGCGGGTGGGCTGCCGCCGCCCGAGCTCGCCGGCGGATTGCCGCCGCTGATGCCGGTCACGTCCAGGGTATGGCAGCTGACATCCGCGTCCCCGAGGCCGGCCACGCTCACCGCCCAGTCGACCGTCGCCCCCGGAGCCGCTGTCGCGGTGTCCGCGGATCCATCGGCGACCTGGGCGCCTGCGGCGTCGCGGAAGGCGACCCGGATCCTGTAGGCGGTCGGTGTGCCGGCATCGTTCTGGATCGTCCCGGATGCCGTCCCTGACCCGCCGACGTTGGTGCACTCGACGATGTCCACGAAGACACTGACAGTGCCGCCGCCCGCCGAGCCGGCGGCGGCTGGCGGCGCCGATTGAACGGTCGCGAGGGGTGACCCGGCAGTGGTCCCTCCCGAGCAGGCCGCGACGATCAGGGCGAGCGTGAGGGCCCCGACGACCGCGGCTGGCCTCCGGGTTCGTCCCGGCTCGTGTGCCCACGCGTGCCTCGACATGGCGTCCCTCCCGACGATGGCGAGGCCGCCATTCTGCCCCTCGTCGGGTCTGCCGACCAGCCCTCCCGCGACGCAGCTCCGGCGTCGATGCCCGGCCCGTCGGCTGGCTGGCCCCCGAACGGCCCGTCCCTACCGCGCCGCGCCGCCGAGCTCACGCGTGAAGTAGTCGGTGCTCGCCGCGAGCGCCGCGACGAGGCCGTCGCCGTGGTAGCTGTGGTCCAGGTTCGGCAGCGGGAGGAAGTCGAAGGGCTTGTCGATCGCCTCGAGCTGCTGGACGAGGTTCACCGAGTTCTGCAGGTGGACGTTGTTGTCGTCGAGGCCGTGGATGATGAGCGGCCGCGCGACGAGGCGGCTCGCCCGCGACACGAGGTCGGTGGCGGCGAAGCCCTGCGGGTTCTTCGCGGGAGTCCGCATGTAGCGCTCGGTGTAGATCGTGTCGTACCAGGCCCAGTTCGACGGCGCCGATGCGACGACGCCGGCCGTGAACACGGTGGGCGCGTTCTCGAGCGCGTAGAGGGTCAGGAACCCGCCGAACGACTTCCCGTCGGTCCCGATCCGGCTCGCGTCGACGTACCGGAGGGTCCGGAGGTACTCGATGCCCGCGAGCTGGTCGTCGAGGGCGGCCTTTCCGAGCTCACCGAAGATCGGCGTCTCGAACGCGTGCCCGCGCCCGAACATCCCGCGGTTGTCGAGGCGCCAGACGATGAACCCGGCCTGCGTGTACAGGGTGTCGCGCTCGATCATGTTGAAGATGTTCGTCGCGCCGTAGCGGTCCGAGACCATCTGCAGGGTCGGCCCGCCGTACCAGTGGACGACCACCGGGTACCTCTTCATGGGGTCGAAGCCCTGCGGCAGCACGATCTGCGCGTACAGGTCGGTGCCGTCGTGCGCCTTCACGGTGACGAACTCGCGCGTGACGTCGGGGAGGTCCAGCGCCGGCGGGGCGGACCTTCCGAGCACTTCGACCTGTGTCCCGTCGGCCTTGACGATCCACGTCACGGGCGTGGTCGTGACGTCGGACCACTGGTCGACGAGGAACCGTCCGTCGCCCGAGAGCGCGCCGAAGTGGAAGCCCGCGTCCTTCGAGAGGCGCTCGAGTCGACCGGTCGCGATCTCCGCGCGGTAGACCTGGCGTTGCAGGGGGCTCTCCTTCGTCGCGGAGAAGTACGCCCAATCGCCGGCGGGATCGACGAAGACCGGCCGGCCGGGCACGAGGACGTTCCACGCGGGCGTGTCGATCATCCAGTCGCCCGCGGTCACCTGCCGGACGAGCGTCCCGTCGCGCTCGTACAGGTAGAGGTGCATGAACCCCGAGCGTTCGGAGAGCCAGAGGAAGCGGTCGCCGTTCCCGAGGAAGATCGGCGCCACGTACGAGTTCTCGTTGATCCACTTCGGGTCGGTCTCGCGGATGACCGTCCGTGCCGTGCCGGTCGCCGGGTCCCAGGCGCGGAGCTCGAGGACCGTGTGGTCCCGGTCCTCCGCCATGTAGAACGCCTCGCGCGCATCGGGCGACCATGTGAACAGGGGCATCACGTACTCGTCGGCGTCGTCGGGCAGCGGGACGGGCGTGCTCGTGCCGGTCGCCAGGTCGATCGCCTGGACCGTCGCCGTCGGGTTCGCGGTCCCGACGACGGGGTAGAGCGTCCAGCTGACCGTCGGGGGGACGGGCTGGTAGTCGGTGGTCGGGTGGTTCTCGACCGCGGCCTCGTCGAGCCGCAGGTGGATGAGGTAGCGGCCGTCTGGCGACCACGCGCAGGCCGGCTGCGCGGAGCGAGTCGCGAGCTCCTCGTTGTAGACCCAGTCCAGGTTCCCGTTGAAGACCGTGGCGCTGCCGTCGGTCGTCAGCCGCGTGACCGCCCCGTCGGAGAGACGGATCGTGCGCAGGTCGTTGTCCTGGACGTATGCGACGGATCCGCCCGACGGGGCGAATCCGACCGCCGTCACGGCGTCGCCGGCGACCGGGACGGCCGTCATTGCGCCCGTCCGCGCGTCGACGAGCCGGAGCCCGTCGCCGGCGGTCAGGAGGATGCTGTCGCCCTTCGGCGACCACTGGGCGGAGGTGAGGTCGATCGCGCCGGGGTTCGCGCCCGGGTCGAGAAGGATCCGCCGCGCCCCCGTCGCCGCGTCGTACGTGCGGAGGACGTCATCGCCGTCCGCGGTGGGGGCCACGTAGGCGAGCACGGCGCCCTTCGGGTCCCACGCGAAGCCCGACGGCCCTTCGCCCATGAGGGCGCCGGGCTGGACGAGCTCGCGAGGGGTGATGGGGGTGGGGGAGGCAGGGCCGCTCGCGACTGTCGCACCGGACGCCGCGCCGCGGATCGCCGAGCCGCCGGCGGCCGATACGGCGACCGCGGCGGCCGCTGCGATGGCCAGGGCCGTTCGGGTGAAGGTGGATCGCATCGTTCGTCCCCCTGCGTCGGCGCGTTCCGGTGTGCGCAATCCTCGCCACGCGCGAGGGGCTGGCGCAATGGCGGATCGGCCCGATCCCCGGCCCGCCCAGGCATCGCGCGCGCCCTGAGATCGTCCATCCCGGCGGGAGAATGGACGCCTGCGGGCGGACGCGCGCGCCAACGCCGCAGGGTCGGGAAGGCGACGGCCCGCAGAGGACCGTCTTCGGGGAGGTCGTTCGCCATGACGAGCTCGTTCCTCGACATGCAGGCATACGTCGGCATCTCCAAGCACATCGGGGGTCTCCCCGCGACGCGGACGCTCCTCTCCCTCTGCCATGCCGAGGACGCGGACGAGATCCTCGAGGTCGGCTCCGGGATCGGCGTGGGACCCGTCCATGCCGCCACGTCATATGGCTGCCGCGTCGTCGGGATCGACCTCTCCGACCGGGTGTTCGCGGCCGTCGCGCCGGCGGCGGGTGACCAGGCCCTGACGATGGGGTCCCGGGTTGCCGTGAGCGCGTTCCTGGGACTCCTGCGCTGGTGGCTGGAGACCGATCAGCCGCTCTCACCCGACGAGGTCAACGATGCGTTCGCGGCACTCATCCTCCCGGGCGTCGCAGGGGTCCTCGGCGTCGCCCCGGAGCTGCTCGCGGAACCGGCGGCGGGCGCCCCCGAGCGGCCGGCGGCGCGCTGAGCGACTGACGGGACCGATCCGCACGCGGTGGGGGTGACGTGGTCCAGCCCCTCCCCACGGTCCGGCGCCGTGCCACTTGGGGCGGTCCCCTTGACCGTCTCCGGGATGATGGGTCGGAGGTGGTCGACCGCGCGGAGCGCCTGCCGCGTGCCGGCACTCTCGCACCCGAAATCGCCCCGGAGCGCGGCGCCATGCCCGACGATGCCGCCCTGCCGTCCCAGTTCCCGACGTCCCGCAAGCTGCGGATCGCGGCGGCGTACTACGCCACCTACGTGCTGCTGGGCCTCATGCTCACGTCCATCGGGCCGAGCCTCGATGCCCTGCAGGCACAGACAGGTTCCTCGACCGACACGATCGCCCTCCTGTTCACCGCGAACTCGCTCGGCTACATCGCGGGCTCGCTGCTCGCCGGGCACCTGTACGCGCGGTTCGCCGGCAACCGCGTGCTGCCCACGGTTCTGCTGGCCCTGGCGCTCGTGACCCTCGCGGTGCCCTGGCTGTCATCGCTCTGGATGCTGCTGCTGGCGTTCGCGCTGATCGGGTTCCCCCTGGGCGTGATGGATGTCGGGGGCAACACCTTCCTCGTGTGGCTGTACCGGGACGACGTCCCCCCGTACATGAATGCCCTGCACCTCTCCTTCGGGGTGGGCGCCTTCATCGGCCCCCTCGTCTTCGACCGCTTCGCCGTCGCCACCGGCAACGCGGCGACAACCTTCTGGCTGTTCGCCGCCCTGATGGTCCCTGTCGCCGTATGGCTTGCGAGGGTGCCCAACCCCGACAGCCCCGCGGTCGCCCAGGCCACCCCCGACGGTCGAAGCGTCCTCCGCCGCTACGTCTGGCTGATCGGCCTGATCGCGCTGTTCTTCTTCATGCACATGGGAGGCGAGCTGGCCTTCGGCGGCTGGATCTACACGTACGCGAACGGGGCGACCGATTCCGAGACCACGGCTCGGGTGATCAACTCCGTGTTCTGGGGCGGGTTGGTGGTCGGTCGGCTCGTGGCCGTCCCGCTGGCCCTGCGCCTCTCGCCGCGAGCGATGCTGCAGCTCGATCTGCTCGGCGCGGTGGCGAGCCTCGCCCTCGTCATCCTGCTCCCCGACTCGATCCCGGCCCTCTGGATCGGCACGATCGGGTTCGGCCTCTCCATCGCCTCGATGATCGCGAGCAGCTTCAACCTGGCCGAGAGGCGCATGCCCATCACCAGCCGGGTCAGCGCGACGTTCCTGATCGGAGGCAGCCTCGGCTCGATGACCCTTCCCTGGATCGTCGGCCAGCTCTACGTGCCGTACGGACGCATCTCGGTCATGTACGTGACCGAAGCCGCGATGCTCGCGGCCACGTTCCTGTTCGTGCTGATCGTCATGCAGAAGCGCCGGTCGGGCGAGGGCGCGCTGGCCCGGAGCCTGGAGTCCGCGTAGGCAGCCGTCTCGCCGGGATCCGATCAGCCGCTCGACTCGGCGTCGCTACCCCCGGGCGTCGGCAACGCCCTCGGGCGGCCCGACTCCCACCGGCCGCCGGTGTCGGACGACGAGGGCGACGGCGGCCACGATGACCGTCGCGGCGGCGATGATCTGCGCGGTCGGGATCCCGAAGAAGACCCAGTCGTTGGCCTTGAGCGATTCGACGGCGAACCGGACGACGCCGTACCAGATGAAGAAGATGAGGAGCAGGTCGCCGGGGCGCAGGCGCTCGGCGAAGCGGCGGGACAGCCAGATGAGGGCGAGGGCCCCGAGCGCTCCCGACAGCGACTCGTAGAGGAACATCGGGTGGAAGTGCTGCCCGAGGGTCGCGAGCGGGTCGGAGCCCGGCGGGCATGGGTAGCCCTGGGTCCGATGGATGCACTGGATCGCGATCCCCCAGGGCAGAGTCGTCGGCGCGCCGTACAGCTCCTGGTTGAAGAAGTTGCCCCAGCGCGCGATCGCCTGCATGACGAAGAGGCCCGGGGCGACGGCGTCGGCCCAGATCAGCACCGGCTGGCGCTTCCAGCGGGCGTAGAGGACAGCGGTGAGCGTGCCGGCGATGATCCCGCCGTACACGCCGAGGCCGGAATACGGCGGCAGGACGACCCTCAGAAGGTCGTCGCGGTAGAGCTGCCACTGGTCGATGACGTGGTAGAGGCGGCCGCCGATCAGGGCCGCGACGGCCACGACGATCATCGCGTTCGGGAGCAGGCTCACGTCGAGCCTGCGCCAGCGCGCCTCGTGGGCGATGACCAGGTACGTCACCGCGAGCCCCACCGCATAGGCGAGGCCGTACCAGCCGATGCTGAGCGGGCCGATGGAGAAGGCGATCGGGGACGGCGTGACGTCGATCACGCCGCGCAGTGTGGCACGGATCCGCGACGGGGCCCGGCGGGGCCTCGGCGCTGCGCCTGCCGCGCCGCGATCGGCTGGGCCGTCAGGCGAAGAGCGTCAGCCGTGCTCCGACGACGAGAAGGAAGATCCCGAACGCGCGCTGTGCGATGGCTGGGTCCAGCGATGTCCCGATCCGAGCCCCGAGGTATGCGCCGACGAGGAGGCCGACCGCGATGATCGCGGCCGCCCGCAGGTCCACCTGGCCCGCCCGGTAGTACTCGAGGGCGCCGAAGAGCCCCACCGGCAGGAGGAGCGCCGCCAGTGACGTGCCGGCGGCCTTCGCGATCGGGAACCCCGCGAGCAGGATCAGCCCGGGGACGATGACGAGGCCGCCGCCGATCCCGAAGAGGCCCGACAGGATCCCGCCAGCGAGCCCGATGACCGCGATGAGAACGAGAGCTGGCATGGATCGGTCTCCTCTTCACGGTCGTCACGTGACGCGAGAGTAGTCGCTCGCGGCCCCGCCAGGACGGGACGACCTTGCCGGGCCGCGCCGAGCCACATCTTCGGCGGTGGCCATGCCGATGGCGCGTCCGCCGGGTCCATTGTCGTCATCCCGCCGCTGCTCCACCACGCGACGATCAACCTGGGCGAGGGATGGCTCGTCGTGGCCGATGCGATCTGCCGAGCCTCCGAGGACGACAAGGGCCCGCTTCGAGCGGCTCGCGGGATGGCCTACCGGGTCGGCATGGACGATCGGGCCGTGCCGAACCCCGCCTACCGCGCAGTGCCCCCTCTCGAGCGGCTCACGGCGGACGAGTGGTCCGGTCCGGCGAGCCCGGACATGTACGGCCGCCTCCTGCGTGACCCGGCGTCATTCGCGTGGCTGTGCGCCCCGGAGGTCTTCCCGTCCAGGTATCCCGATCTGTGGCGCCGAGTCGCCGACCACGTGTGACTGGCGACCGTCGGACGAGGTCAAGGACGGGTTCACCACCCTCATCCCGTCGGGTGCCGCGACACCGTGGCGAGGTCGTAGCGCCGGTCTGCCAGGGCCGTGCATCGCTCGCCGCCCGGGCACGGCGCGCGGCGCCTGCCGTGCGCCAGCGCGAGCCGGATCAGGGCCGACTCGAGGTCCCGCGGATCGAGCGCCGCCGTCGACGCGAGCGCTTCGAGCCGAGCGCCGTCGGGCTCGCGATCGGGTGCCAACCACAGGGCGAGGTGGTCCGCCGCCCACGCCGCCCGCTCGTCCAGTGCCGGCCGCGCGCCCGGCCACACCCCGCGGAGCTCACGCAGGAAGATCCGGACGGTGGTGGGTCCCCACCCCGGCAGCGCATCGAGTGCCGCCGCGAGCGCCTCCGGATCCTCGACCGCGCGGAGCGCGTCCGTCGCCCGCCCGCGCCATCGATCGTCCACCGCCCGTGCCAGGGCCAGCAGGCGCGTGGCCGTCCGGAAGTCGTATCGGACGTAGCCGCCCTCGTCGAGGAGGACCACCAGGGCGTCCCAGGTCGCGCGACCGGCGTCCGCGATCGTGCGGACGCCCGCCCGGGCGAGCGCGCCGTACGTGCGCACGACGACCTCCGCCGAGATCGGATGCGCGAAGAGCGTGGCCGCCAGGAACCACCGCTCCGGCCCGTCCGGATCGCGGTCCACGTCGATACCCATCTCGCTGGACCAGCGGCCGCCGAGCGTCGCCACGAGCCGACGCGCGACGGCCGGTTCCCCGAGCGTCCGGGAGCCGACGGCCGCGTGCTCGCGCGTCCGCGGCCCGGAGGCCGGATCGTCCCCGGTCCGGGGCTCGGGCGTGGTCATGGTGCCGCCCGCGCCGCGAGCGCGGCGCGTCCCCCATCGAGGCGGGTCAGGCCCAGCCCCACGGCCAGCTCCACGGCACGGCGGTACTCGTCTGCCCGGAGCGGACGATCGAGTGGTGGGTTCTCGTCGGCCCGGTAGCAGGGCCGGTACTGGTCCATCAGGTTCAGGTACGTCCCCGTCGAGATCTCCCGCGCCAGGAACTCCAGCACCTGTTCGGTGCCGGCCAGGTCGTCCGGCAGCACGAGATGGCGCACGAGGAGCCCGCGCAGCGCGACCCCCCGTGTGTCGAGCACGAGGTCGCCGACCTGGCGATGCATCTCCCGGACGGCCGCCTGGTTCACGGCGACGTAGTCGGGCACGTGCGAGAGCCGTCGGGCCACCGCGGCGTCGCCGTACTTCATGTCCGGCATGTAAATGTCGATGACGCTGTCGAGCAGGGCGAGCGCCTCGGGGCTGTCGTAGCCGCCCGAGTTGTACACGAGCGGGAGGCACAGGCCGGCGTCCGCGGCGATCACGAGAGCGGCGAGGACCTGCGCGACGACGTGGCTCGGGGTGACCAGGTTGACGTTGTGGCAGCCCCGGTCCTGGAGCCACAGCATCATCGCCGCGAGCTCGGCGGCGTCCACCGGCCCGCCCCGGCCGCGCTGGCTGATCTCCCAGTTCTGGCAGAAGACGCAGCGGAGGCTGCACCAGCTGAAGAAGATCGTCCCCGAGCCGGCCCACCCGCTCAGGGGTCGCTCCTCACCGTGGTGCGGGCCGCAGCCCTCGACGATCGCCCGGTCGGCCGTCCGGCAGACCGCTCCCCGGGCCGACCGGTGCCGGTCGACGCGGCAGTAGCGGGCGCAGAGGTCGCAGGCGCCCAGGTGCGCGTCCGCGAGACGGGCGCGCTCCGCAAGCTCACCCGAGCGGTGCAGGCGCAGGTAGACGGCTTCCCGCGGTGGGTCCATGACGCGGCTCGATCCTCGGCCGTGCCACTGTACGCCCGCCCGTCACGCCAGCCAGCGGCCCTCGCGCATGACCTCGCGCCCCGCCCGCTCGCCGTACCCGCGGTAGGCCTGGATCCGGGTGGGCCGGAGGACGAAGAAGCGCCAATCGTCGCCTTCCTCGGCCGGGTCCCACCCCAGCGCGGCGACGAATGAGCTCGTGAGGTCGCCGCCGGAGGGCGTCGCGGGGCGCGTCGCGTCGACGACCGCGTCGACCATCACGACGTCGTCCGTCGCGCCGAACCCCATCCGGGCCCGTCCGGCCCGATCGAGGTTGCGGGCGGTGGGGCTGTCGCCGCGCGTCGCGACCACGAACCGGTCGCCCGTCCACGCGCACGAAACGACGATCAGATGGGGCTCTCCCGACGCGCCCGCGGTGGCCAGCCAGGCGTCGCCCTGTCGCTCGAAGGCGGCTGTCGCGTCGGCGCGACGCTGGGCGGTGGTCCGAAGTCCAGACATGGGCCGCAGTCTAGCGGGTCGGGTGCGCGAGGCCCCTCGCGCCACGGCGAGCTTCGCGACGCCGGCGTAGGTGGTGGGTCGAGGCCGCGGATGGGCCGCGCGACACGGGAAGGCGGCGTGAGTCACGCGCGCCCCGATCGGGGGCGTCGCGTGCTCCATCGGGGGCGCCGCGTGGTCGATCGGGGGACCCGGCGTAGGCCAGGCGCCTCGCGCGCGAGCTCGGGGTGGACCTCACGTCGGTCGCCGGCTCCGGGCCCGGCGGCCGGATCGTCGAGGCGGACGTCGAAGCAGCTGCGGCCGGTCGCACTGCCGCGGCTCCCGCCTCCGCCGCGATCGCGGCGCTGGAGGAGCCGCCGGAGCCGCATTCGCTCATGCGCCGGACGATCGCCGAGCGGCTCCGCTCGGGCCTGGCGTCGACCGCGCAGCTCACGCTCACCGCCGAGGCGGACGTCACGGACCTCGAGGCGACGCTGGCGGCGTGGTCGGCCCGATGGGGCCGACGCGCCTCGTACACCGAGGCCATCGTCCGCGCGTACGCCCTCGCGCTGCGCGAGCACCCGCGGATCGCCGCGCGGTGGACCGATCGCGGCCTCGTCCCGGCAGGGCGGATCGACATCGGCGTCGCCGTCGCGCTCGACGATGGTCTCATCGTGCCGGTCGTCCGGGACGCCGACGTCAAGGACCTCCAGGCGCTCGGGCGCGAGATCGCAGACCTGGCTGAGCGGGCACGCGCCGGGACCCTGGTGCGGGCGGAGACCGAGGGCGCCTGCTTCAGCGTGACGAACCTGGGAGCGCATCGGATCGACGCGTTCACGCCGCTCCTCGACCCACCACAGACCGCGATCCTCGGCGTGGGTCGCGCGCGACCGCGGCCGGCCGTGGCGGGCGGCGCGGTCGTCGTCCGGACTCTCGTGGTCCTGAGCCTGACCTTCGACCACCGGGTCGTCGACGGGGCCCCCGCAGCCGCGTTCCTGGACTCCGTCGTGAGCCTCCTCGAGCACCCGGAGACGATCGAGGCGACGTAGGGGGCGCCGTCCGCCGGGCAGTCCGGGCGTCGATTCGCCGACCCGGCCCCAGGCGCGCGGTGATGCATCGCGATCTGTCATCCTGGCGCGGTGATCGGGGAGGCTGACGCCACCATCCGCCGCGCGGTCTTCGACTGGCTGTCCGAGCAGCGCGAGTCGGTCGGCGAGGCGCTGTCGCGGACCGCCCTCGAGAGCTTCACACTCGGCGAACGACGGATCCCGCTCGTTGGCCCACGAGGGATCTGGAAGCCGGCCGTCTGCGAGCTGCCGATCTCGATCGCGACGATCGTGCACGGTCCGTACTCGGACACGTTCGACGATCGCGCCGGAGTGCTGCACTACGCGTACCGCGGAACCGATCCGCTGCACAGCGACAACGTCGGCTTGCGGCGGGCGATGCGCGAACAGGTCCCGCTCGTCTACTTCCATGCCGTCGCGCCAGGGTCGTATGTCGCAACGTACCCCGTCTTCGTCATCGACGACGACCCGCCGAGTCTGACCTTCACCCTTCAAGTCGACGACCTGTCGGCCGCACTCGCTGCCGTCGACGAGCATCGCGTCGCGGAGGATGACGCCCAGGCCCGCCGCGCATATGTCACCCGGTCGGTCCGGCAGCGTCTCCACCAGGTCGCGTTCCGTGAGCGCGTCATCCGCGCCTATCAGGAGCGGTGCGCGCTCTGCAGCCTCCGACACCAGGAGCTGCTCGACGCAGCTCACATCACGCCCGACAGCGAGCCGGAGGGCGACCCGATCGTCAGCAACGGCGTCGCGCTCTGCAAGCTCCACCACGCGGCCTTCGACCGCTTCTTCTTCGCGATCCGACCGGACTACGTCATCGACGTCCGGCCGTCGATCCTCGACGAGCACGACGGCCCGATGCTCGTCGTCGGGCTCCAGCGGATCCACGGGGCCCGGATCCTGCTGCCACGACGCCTGAACGAGCGTCCCGACCCCCGTCGGCTGGAACGCCGCTACGAGATGTTCCTCAGGGCTGGTTGACCCTCGCGACGTTGGGGCCGCAGTCGGCGCAGGTCTGCCCGACCCGGCCTCACCGGAACACCCGCTCGTTGTGCCACTCGAGCGCCGCCGGGCTCGGCCGCAATGCCGGCTCACCTCGAGGTGGTGGTCGGGCGTGACGGTCACGTAGCCGTCGTCGAAGAGCCGATGGAGGTCGGTCCGCAGGAGCAGCCCGTTCTGCGGGTGGTTGGAACGCGGCCCCAGGTACGGCTGGATGTGCGCGGCGTCGAGGACGGGACGGGCGTGCTCGCCGGTCACCGCGCAGGCGCCGTACGCGCTGAGCAGCGCCGCCTTGAACGCGCCCTGGCCGTGCCGGGCGGCGACCGGGATCGTCGTCCGCTCGCGCTCGTCGGTCGCGAGCGGGGTGAAGCTCGCCGTGGCGTACTCGGCCGCCTCCTCCTCGATCGCGTGCCCGCGCCGGCCGGCCCACCATGCGTCGTGGAGCGCCTGGAGGGCGTACCCGGGCGCGCGGTCGAGGTCGTACCCCTTGCCGACGACGACGTTGCGCCGCCAGTCCTCGTCGCCGCCCCACGGGAGCCATCGATCGGGCGGGAGGAAGACGGCATCGACGAGGACGAGGCAGGTGAGCGGTCGCGCGAGCGCCTCGGCGTCCGACCAGCCGGCCTCGCGCCGGTAGCCGACGATCGCGCCGGTGAACCGCTCGATGTCCGGGTAGCCATTCTTCTCGCCGAAGAGGTCCCAGGCGACGGAGATCCGCTCGTGCAGGTCGGTGACGAACCGCCCGAACCCCACGATCCGGTCCACGGGCGCCTTGAGCCGGAAGAAGACGAGACCACCGCGATCCACCGCGTGGAACCGTTGCTGGGCGGACGGCCGCCAGAAGTTGACGTTGTCGATCGACGCGTCGGGGCCTGCGCGGCGCGACAGCAGGTCGAACCAGCGACGGTCCGTCACCATCACGTAGCCTTGCTTCGAAGCCGACCCGTGAACCGTCACGCTGCCCCTTGGCGTCCGCATCACCCGCACGCGGCGATCCGCGCGGGCGTCGGAGCGAAGACTACCGCGGCATCACGGCGCCGCGGTTGGCCAGACCCAGCTTGATCGGCACTCCTGCGTCAGCTCCGTACGGACACGAGAGCGGCCCCGCTCGACCCCGTGCCGACACGTGGTTATACTCTCGGTATGAAGACAGCCGTCTCCGTTCCCGACGACCTCTTCGCGCAGGTCGACCGCCTCGCCCGCCGCTCGCGCCGCTCGCGGAGCGAGGTGTACAGCGCGGCCCTCCGCGAGTACGTGGCTCGCCATGCCCCCGACGACGTGACGGCCGCGCTCGATTCGGTCGTCGAGCAGGTCGGCCAGCCCGACGCGGACGGCTTCGCGGCCGCCGCTGCCCGCCGGACGCTCGGCGCCGCGGAGTCGTGATCGCGCAGGGCGAGGTCTGGTGGGCCGACCTCGGCCAGCCCGCAGGTTCGGAGCCCGGGTACCGCCGGCCGGTGGTGGTCGTGCAGTGCGACGCGTTCAACGCGAGCACCCTTCGGACGGTCGTCTGCGTCGCGCTCACGAGCGAACCCAGGTGGGCCGATGCCCCCGGCAACGTGCTCCTGCCCGCGCGGTACACGGGCCTCCCGAGGCCCTCGGTCGCCAATGTGTCCCAGCTCGTCACCCTCGACCGGGAGGCGCTCGTCGGGCGAGTCGGCCGCCTCTCGCCGTCGAACCTCGAGCTCGTCCTGGCTGGGATCGACGTGGTCCTGGGCCGCGGCTGAACGACGCCGGACGGACCCGGGAGCGCGATCCCGCTGCTGGTCATCGCCTCGTGGATCACGCCGGCGACCGACGCGCGGCACCGACTTCTTCTCGCGTGGCCGTGGACCGCGCCGTCGTCGGCTTTCGGCGCCGCATCGTCCCCCTCTGGCGGGGCCGCTACCGCGCGGGGTCCCGCTCCTCGGCGTCCCAGCGGCTCATGAACGTCTGCACCGCGTCGGCGTCGGTCAGGTCGATGCCGGAGGCCAGCAGCTCCTTCCCCAGCCGCTTCGCCTGGCCGGCCGCCTCGTCGTCGGCCATGCCGGCCGCGAAGTCGCCCGCGAACTGGTCGATCGCCTCGAGCGTCTCGGCGACCTCGTCGGGCGCCAGGCCCTTCAGCCGGGCGCAGTAACGGACGAACGCGCGGAGGACGTCGGGCAGGGCATTGATCTCGGCGGGGGAGAGGATCGCCTTCCCGGGGAGCCAGTCGGCCAGGAGGATCTCGACCGCGATGGGGCTCCAGCGCAACGGATCGCCGGCGCCGTAGTCGCAGGCGAAGTCGACGAACGAGTCGGCGACCTCGGCCGCGGGCCAGCTGGACCGCCGACCCTTCCCCGCGGGCCGGTCGTCGCGCACCCGCCCCAGCCCGGCCGCCTCGGGCGACGCGACGAACTCCCGCACGATCCGGCGGCGCTCCTTCTCAGGGACCTCGCGCACCTCGATCGGCCGGGGCGTCGGGAGCAGCCGCAGCCGCGCGCGGACGAGCGGGATGAGGCCGGGAACCTCGTCGTAGACCGGCGGGTCCAGGTAGACGTCGAACATCTCCACGCCGTTCGCCAGGCGGTCGGCGAGGTCCTGCTCGGACAGGGGTCGGATCGGCATCCCGGACTTCGTCCGCCACTCCTCGCGGTAGCCATCGGGGTCGGGCGTGACGCCGATGTGCCGGATCAGGCCGCGGAAGTTGTAGTCGACCATCGCGATGAGCCCGTGCATTCGGCCGCCGTAGGACCAGACGCTGACGACGTTCGACTGGTCCTCCAGCGGATCGGTGGAGATCCAGGCGTCCACCAGGGTCGGCTGACCGACCGACCGACTCCACAGGGGCTCGGGGACGCCCGCCGCCCGCAGCCGGGCCACCCCTTCGCGCGCGACGGCGTCGAGCGGAGGCTCCGCGATCGCGGAGACCGCGAGGAGGAGGGCGAAGACGTCCGGGTCGTCCATTGCGCCGAGCCGTCGGAGGATCGCGGTGCCGAACGCGTCGAGCGGTTTGCGCTCGTCCGGCCACGTGGCGCGCCAGTCGCCCAGGAGGCTGCCGGCCTCCATCTCGACCTCGACGATGTCGTCGCTCGCGAGGCCGGCGATCTCACGGCGGATCGCCGCGGCGCCGTCTCGTTCGATCCGCGCGAGCTCGGCATCGCCGTCGCGCCGGCCGCGGCCGCTCGGCGTCCGGCCCACGGCCCCACTCGACCGAGCTCGCATGGCCCGGCGGTTCTTCGGGCCCCCACGGCGTCGGCTCATCCGCGCATTGTGACGACCATGAGGCCGTCGGGTAGGCCCGTCGCCGGCATGACCGCGAGTCCGCGCCGGCCGCGGCCGACCGCCCACGGTCGATCGTCGCACCAGGCCACCTCGCCGCTCCGGGGCTCCGGTGGTAGATTCTCGCGGCACGGGTCCGCCCCGGAGCCTCCCGAGCGGGAGTAACTCAGCTGGCAGAGTGTCTGCTTCCCAAGCAGAATGTCGCGGGTTCGAATCCCGTCTCCCGCTCCATCCCCCTCCTCCCTGGACTCAGCGCGACACCCTGCTTCGTTGGGTGGCCCCGAGTCCGGGGTCCGGCGGGCATGCCGCAACGCTCCGGCCCCTCACGCCCAAGGAGCCGGCCGCTCCCAGACCTCGCCCGGGGACGCCGGGTCGGCACCCTACCCAGGCTGCGTATCGCGAGTCACCTCAGCACGGCACGCCGCCCCGGTGAATGGCCCACCGAGGATGAGGCTGAAGTAGCAGACGTCGAACCCGCCGGCCGACATGGCAAGCGACCCCCAGACCAGCGAGGCCGCGCCAAGCACGATGGCGCTGGCCTGGATGAGGAGCACGCCGAGGGCGACGAAGACCGCTCTGCCCACGCAGAGCCTGACGGCCACCTACCGGACCTCGCCCGACGCCCCCTCGTGCATCAACGTTCACGGACGGTCGGGTCCTCCGCGAGCATCGCGGCGATCCGCTCGGCGAACGGATCGACCTGCGACCCCGCCGGCGCCCGCCGGTACCGTGGCGGCTCGGCGA
>JAKAJU010000022.1 GCA_021813655.1 Chloroflexota bacterium
GACCGAGGCGATCCGGGCGCTCCGCCGCCGGATCAGCGACGAGGTCTTCCGCCGGATGCTCCACGATGATGCCCTCCGGGCGACCACGCGAGCCCCGCTCGCGGCGGCCGCTTGACATAGGAGCAACCCATGCACCCGGAGCTGGCCGCGGCCGGACCGCCGCGCGTCGTCGTCGTCATGCCCGCGTACAACGCCGCGCGGACGCTCGAGCGGACGTACGCGGACATCCCGCACGACGTCGTGGACCACGTGATCCTCGTCGACGACCTCTCGGCCGACGAGACCGTGGAGGTCGCCCGACGGCTCGGCCTCCAGGTGGTCGCCCACCGCCAGAACCGTGGCTACGGCGGGAACCAGAAGACCTGCTATGACACCGCGCTGGCCGAGGGCGCGGACGTCGTCGTGATGCTCCATCCCGACTACCAGTACGACGCCACCCGCATCCCGGCGCTCATCGCCCCGATCGTGGAAGGGGAGCGGGACCTCATGCTCGGCAGCCGCTTCCTCGGCGATCCGCTCGCGGGCGGGATGCCCCGCTGGAAGCACGTGAGCAACCGCTTCCTCACCGAGGTGGAGAACCTCGCCTTCGGCCTGCACCTCTCCGAGTACCACACCGGGTTCCGCGCGTACTCGCGTCACCTCCTCGAGACGATCCGGTACGACCGGGACAGCGACGACTTCGTCTTCGACCAGCAGCTCATCGCCCAGGCGGTCGCGACCGGCTTCCGGGACCGGATCGGCGAGATCGCGGTCCCGACCCGCTACTTCGCCGAGGCGAGCTCCGTCGGAGTCCGGCGCAGCGTCGTGTACGGGCTCTCCACGCTCGGGGTGGTCGCCCGGTACCTTCTCGATCGGGCCGGGCTCGTTCGATCGCCCGCGCTCCGCCCGCGCCGCCGCTGATGGACGGCGACCGGCCGCCCGGAGCGCCGAAGGTGTCGCGGGAGGGGCCGTCGCGACGGTCGCTCGTCCTCCGCACCGTCGGCGGCACGACGGTCTCTCTCGTCGCACTGTGGCTGGTCTTCCGCAGCGTCGACGTCGCCGCCGCCCTCTCGATCCTCTCGGCGGCGTCGCCGGTGTGGATCGCCGTGATGGCCGTCGCGATCGCCGCCGACATCACGGTCCGCACGGTCCGCTGGCGCGTGCTGCTCGCGCCGGTCGCGGACGTCCGGCTCCTGCGGACCTTCCAGTACCTCACGACGGGCTACGCGGCGAACAACGTCCTGCCGGCCCGCCTCGGGGAGCTCGTCCGCGCGCACTACATCGGCGACCGCGAAGGCGTCAGCCGCTCCACCGCGCTCGGCACGATCGTGGTGGAGCGCGTCCTCGACTTCACGGCGCTCGTCGCGATCGCCGCCGCCGCGCTCGTCATCCTGGGCGTGCGGGGGGAGATCGGATCGGCGGTGGCCGTCGGCGTGGCCGTCTCGGCCGTCCTTGTCGGCGGCCTCGCCGTGGCGCTCGTGGGGCACAGGCTCCCGGGGGCGGGCCGCGTCGCGGCGGCTGCCGAGCGCTACCCGCGGATCCGGGACCTGGTCGCCACGTTCCGCGCGGGGATCGCCGTCGCGGGCAGGGCGCGGACGCTGATGCCGGCCGTGGCGCTCACCGCTCTCGCGTGGACGTGCACGACCGTCACCTTCGCGGCGGGCGCCCAGGCCGTGGGGATCGAGCTCACGTGGAGCCAGGCGCTGCTCCTCGCCGCCGGGGTGAACCTCGTGACCGCGATCCCTGCAGGGCCGGGATTCGTGGGCACGTGGGAGCTGGCCGCGGTCCGCATCCTCGCCACCTTCGGCGTGGCCGGCGATACGGCATTCGCGTTCGCACTGCTGGTCCACGTGTCCACGCTGGGCGCGACGACCGTGTGCGGCGCGATCTCGTACCTGCGCATCGGCTGGCTGCCGACAGCGCCCGGTGCCGTCATGGCGCCGTCGGCGGCACGCGAGGATGCCGCCGTGACCGGGCGGGCGGACGAGGCCCCCGTGACCGGGCGGGCGGACGGGGCCCCCGTGACCGGGCGCCCGGACGAGGCCGAGGGAGGAGCGACGACGGGGCGACCGTGACGCCCGTCGCCTGTGTCAGACGGCGACGGACGCGTCCACCATCGGCTTCACCTCGCCGATGAGCCGCTCGAAGGTCTCGATGTCGTACGGCGCCGGGTTCTCGACGATGACCGTCGAGAAGCCCGCCGCGACCCTCTGGTGGATCGTGTCGGCGATGAACGCCGGGGTCCCGAGCCAGAGCGTGTCGGGGCCGTCCCAGTCGGCCTCCGGCGTTCGATTATGCGCCATCAGCTCCGCCCAGACCCGTCGGGCCTCGGCCTCCGAGTCGCGGATGATGAGCGTGCAGCCGACCGTGCGCTCGATCTCCCGCTCGTCCCGCCCGACCTCCGCGCAGTGGGCACGGATGACGGCGTCCTTCCGGCGGAGCGTCTCCGGGTCGCCGAAGACGTTCGACATGTCGGCGTACCGCGCGACAGTCCGGAGCGTCTTCCTCTCGCCGCCGCCCCCGATCATGATCGGCAGTCGCGCCTGGATCGGCCGCGGGAGTCCCACGAGCGCGTCCGTGCGGTAGAAGCGGCCGGCGTGGGTGACCTCGTCACCGTCGAGGACGGCGCGGATGATGCCGACCGCCTCGTCGAGCCGGTCCAGCCGCTCGCCGTCGCCCGAGCCGAAGTCGATCCCGTGGGCCCGGTGCTCGAGCTCGAACCAGGCGCCGCCGAGTCCCAGGATCGCCCGGCCGCCGCTGACGTGGTCGAGCGTGGTCGCGAGCTTCGCCGTCAGGGCCGGGTTCCGGAACGTGTTCGCTCCGACGAGCAGGCCCAGGCGCACCCGCTCGGTCGCCTCCGCCCAGGCGTTGAGGAGGGACCAGCCCTCGAGGATCGGCTGGTACGGTTCGCCGTAGATCGCGTAGACGTGGTCCCACGTCCAGAGGTGGTCGTATCCGAGCCGGTCGACACGGCGGGCGGCGTCTCGCATCTCCAGGTACGTGGCGGCCTGGCTCCAGAGGAGCATCCCGAGCTTGAGGTGAGGCATGGCGCGAGACCTCGATGCGGACGCCGGCGCGGGCGCGGTCTGCGGTGCGGGCACCAGCGATTCTACGGACGCCGACGACGGCGGCCCCGTCAATCGAGGGGCAGGCCGTCGATGTCCGCCTGGATGCTCCGGCGGTCCTCGCGCGAGCCATGTCCCGTGCCCGGCTGGCTACGCCGCGTCGAGCTCCCGCGAGATCGCGCGCAGGATGAATCGCGCCGCCTCGGCACTCTTCCCGCCCAGCTTGCCATCGTCGTCGGCACCGAGGGCCGCGCGCAGGTCCGCGATCATCGCCCCGAGGACCGGCGTCTCGACGAGCGTGCCCGCCGCGAAGGCGCGGTCCAGCCCGTCGAGGGCCTCGCGCGCGTTCGCCACCGCGTGCCCGGGCGCGTCCATGTGCG
>JAKAJU010000064.1 GCA_021813655.1 Chloroflexota bacterium
CGTCGCGCTCCCCTCCGTGGGCTCGAGCACCGCGAGAGCCCGGGCGAAGACCTGGTCCGAGACCCGGTCGCCGCTCGCCATGCGCAGGGCGCGCAGCGCCCGCTGGTACCGACGGCGCCGGCTCACGCGCTCCTCGAGCACGAGGGCTCGCTGGAGGGTCTCGACGGCGTCCGCTTCGCGATCCGTCTCGAGCAGGACATCCGAGAGCGTGTCGAGGGCGGCGGCGGCCGCCCCGCGCTGCCCGGTGCGTGCGAGCGCCTCGGCGCGGCCGAGCAGCGCCCCCTCGTCGCGCGGGGCGAGCTCGAGCGCGATCCTCAGCTCCTCGAGCGCGTCGTCGAAGCGACCGAGATCGAGCAGCACGCCGCCCAGGCTGGTATGCGGCAGGGCACGGCCCGGCGCGATCTCCGTGGCGCGCCGGTACGCGTCGAGCGCATCCTCGAGCCGTCCGCGCAGGACCGCCACGTGGCCCTCCCGGAGGGCCTCCTTGTACCGCTCGAAGAGCTGATCCGTCATCCCACCCCGTCCGTGCGAGAGGCCGTCGGGAGGGCCGTGCGCGCGTCCGCCGCGGGTCCGCGGGGACCCGGGATCGTCAGCGCTTGGTGTACTGCGGCGCCTTCCGTGCCCGCTTGAGACCGTACTTCTTCCGCTCCTTCATCCGCGGGTCCCGCGTGAGGAAGCCGGCCTGCCGAAGCGGCACCTTGTTCGCGTCCACGTCCATGTCGAGCAGCGCGCGGGCGATCCCGTGGCGGATCGCGCCGGCCTGCCCGGTCACGCCGCCGCCCTCGACCTTGATCATCGCGTTGAAGCGGCCCTCGGTGCCGGTCACGCGGAACGGCATGCGGATGTCCGCCTCGCTCACGGCGCTGCCGAAGTGCTGCTCGAGCGTGCGACCGTTCACGACGATCTCACCCTCGCCGGGCATGAGCCGCACGCGCGCGACGGCGGTCTTCCGACGGCCCGTTCCCTCGTGGTAGCCGAGATTCGACATCGTTCGTTGCTCCTGATCAGCCGAGCGGCTCGGGCTTCTGGGCTTCGTGGGGGTGCTCCGCACCGGCGTAGATCTTCAGCTTCCGCAGCTGCTGGGTGCCGAGCTTGTTGTGCTGGAGCATGCCCTTGACCGCCCGCCGGATGACCTCCTCGGGGCGGCGCTGCAGGAGGTGACCGAGGGTCTCCTCCTTGTACCCCATGGGATATCCGCTGTGGCGGCGGTACAGCTTCGATTCGAGCTTGTCGCGCGAGACCGCCACCCTGGCCGCGTTCACGACGATCACGTGGTCGCCGGAATCGAGGTTGGGCGTGAAGGTGGGCTTGTGCTTGCCCTCGAGGACGCGCGCCACGCGGGACGCGAGGCGGCCGAGCGTCTCGTCCGTCGCGTCGACGACGTACCAGCGTCGCTCGATCTCGCTCCCCTTGAGCGTGTACGTCTTCGAGTTCATCTGTCCTCGTTCCTCATCCCTACACCGGCCGGTCGCCCGAGGACGACCCGCCGCAGGCAGAGCCCTTTCGCCGGGGCGCTGGCCCCGCCGAACGCCGGCCGTCGCGACGCGAGCGCCGCTCCGACCGCCGCTTCGTCCGTCTCACCGCGGCCCACGAGGAGCAGCGCGGCGACGATCCTGCGAACCATCCCGCGGAGGAAGGCGTCACCCCGGACATCGATCGTCACGAGGTGGCCCTCCCGCCGGACCCGGACCCGATGGAGGGTCCGGACCGTCCCGCGGTCCGCCGCGCCGAAGGCCCGGAAGTCGCGCCTGCCCACGAGGGCCGACGCCGCCCGCTCCATCGCCGCGGTGTCGAGGGGGACCCTGATCCAGAGCGCCGTCCGCTCGTGGAGCGGGCTGCGCGGTCCGTTCCACACGGTGTACCGGTACTCCCGGTAGCGAGCCGCGTAGCGCGGATGGAACCCGGCCGGCGCGCGCCCCAGGTCGCGGATCGCGACATCGGGCGGGAGAAGGGCGTCGAACGCCCTCGCCAGCTCCTCCGCGGAGAGGCGGCCGTCATAGGTGAATGCGATCACCTGTCCGGTCGCGTGGACCCCCGCGTCGGTCCTCCCGGCCGCGTCGACCCTGATCCGGCGTCCGCCGGACAGGACCGCGAGCGCGGCCTCGAGCTCCCCCTGGACCGTGCGAGCCCCGGCCTGAGCCTGCGAGCCCGCGAAGTCGGTCCCGTCGTATTCGACCCGCGCGCGGTACCGCACGGGGGTGCCCTCTCGGGCACTCTTCACTGCGTCAGACGAGCTCGATCTGGACGATCGGGGCGGCATCGCCCTGGCGCTGTCCCACGCGGACGATCCGGGTGTACCCGGAGGTGCGGTCCGCGTACTTCGGCGCGATCTCGTCGAAGAGCTTGTTGATCACGAGCGGCTCGTCCGGGAGCGCCGCGATGACGGCGCGGCGGGCGTTGAGGTCGCCCCTCTTCGCGAGGGTGATCATCCGCTCGACCTGCGGGCGGATCTCCTTCGCCTTCGCCTCGGTGGTCTTCACGCGCTCGTAGCGCAGCACCGAGACGACCAGGTTCCTGTAGAGGGCGAGCCGCGGCCCCTGCTTGCGGCTGAGCTTGCGCCCGTCGACGCGATGGGCCACGATCAGTCCTCCTCCTCGAACGACTCGTCGTCCGTCTCGATGTCGGTGACGTCCGAGCCGGCCTCCTCATCGGACGACGGGAGGATGAACCCGCGCATCCGGAGTCGCTCCTTCATCTCGTCGAGCGACTTCTTCCCGAAGTTGCGCATCCGGAGCAGATCGTCGTCGGAGAGCTGGAGCAGCTGCCCGACCTTGACGATGTTGTTGCGCTTGAGGGAGTTGTACGCGCGCATCGGGAGGTCGAGCTCCTCGATGGGCATGTCGAGCATGTTCGGCGGGAGCTGCGGGGCGCTGCTCGCCGCGCGCTCGGCCGGGAGCGCGGTCATGCCGATCGTCGAGAAGAGCGACAGGTGCCGGACGAGGATGTCGGCGGCCTTGCCGAGGGCCTCCTCGGGAGTGATCGTCCCGTCGGTCTCGATCTCGAGCGTCAGCTTGTCGAAGTTCGTCATCTGGCCGACGCGGGTGTTCTCCACCCAGTAGTTGACCTTCCGCACGGGCGTGAAGATCGCGTCGACGGCGATGACGCCGATCGGCGGGGCCTCGGGGCGCTCGGCCGGCTGGTAGCCCACGCCGCGCTCGACCGTGAGGTCCATGTCGATCCGGACGTCGTCCGCGTCGATCGTCATGAGGACGAGGTCCGGGTTGACGATCTCGATGTCGGCGTTCTCGATGATGTCCGCGGCGGTGACCGGGCCCGCCCCCGCCTTCTCGAGGCGGAGCTGGACCGGGTGCGTGGCGAAGCTCTTGAGGCGGAGCTTCTTCACGTTGAGGACGATCTGGGTGACGTCCTCCTTCACGCCGGGGATGGTGGAGAACTCCTGGTAGACGTCGCGGATCTGGATCGCGGTGACCGCCGCACCCTCGAGCGACGAGAGGAGCACGCGCCGGAGCGCGTTGCCGAGCGTGACGCCGTAGCCCGCGGGGAGCGGGGCGGCCTCGTACCTGGCGTGGCGGTCGTCTTCGGCGACCGGTTCGATCTGCGGGATGTCCAGCTCGATCACCGCGTCACCTCGAGTAGTACTCGACGACGAGCTGCTCGTTCAGCTCCATCGGCATCTGGTCGCGACGAGGGGCGGCCACCACGGACCCGGTGAGCTTCACCGGATCGATGGAGAGCCAGTCCGGAGCCTGGTGCGAGCGCAGCGTCTCCTTGGCGAGCTTGAACGGCTCGCGGGAGATGCGGGACTCACGGACCTCGACGCGGTCGCCCGGCTTGAGCTGGAACGACGGGATGTTCGTTGCCCGGCCGTTCACGGCGAAGTGGCCGTGACCGACGAGCTGGCGGGCGTGGTCGCGCGAACGGGCGAGGCCCATCCGGAAGACGACGTTGTCCAGGCGCAGCTCGAGGAGCCGGAGGAGGTTCTCGCCGGTCACGCCCGGGCGCGACTCCGCGACTTCGAAGTAGTTCTTGAACTGCTTCTCGAGCACGCGGTAGACGCGGCGGACCTTCTGCTTCTCGCGCAGCTGGATGCCGTAGTCGCCCATCTTGCGGCGGCGGACGCCATGCTGACCGGGCGGCGAGGGCCGGCGCTCGAAGGCGCACTTCTTCGTGTAGCAGCGCTCTCCCTTGAGGAAGAGCTTGGCCCCCTCGCGGCGGCAGAGGCGGCAGACGGAGTCGGTGTATCGGGCCATCGTCGGCGGACCTCGCTCAGACCCGGCGCCGCTTGGGCGGGCGGCAGCCGTTGTGCGGGATCGGCGTGACGTCGGTGATCGCGGTCACCTCGAGGCCGGCCGCCTGGATCGACCGGATCGCCTGCTCGCGGCCGGCGCCCGGACCCTTGACGAAGACCTCGACCTGGCGCATCCCGTGCTCCATCGCCCGGCGCGCCGCACCGTCCGCGGCGAGCGCCGCCGCGTAGGGCGTGCTCTTCCGCGAGCCCTTGAAGCCGGCGATGCCCGCGGATCCCCACGAGACGACGTGGCCCATGAGGTCCGTGATGGTGACGATGGTGTTGTTGAAGCTCGCGAGAACGTGGACGTGCCCGTTGGGCACGTTCTTGCGTTCCTTGCGGCGCTGCTTCGGGGCGCGCTTTCGGTCAGCCATCCCTGGGGGTACTTCCTCTTACTTCTTGCGGCGCGCGCCGACGGTCCGCTTCGGACCGCGCCGGGCGCGAGCGTTCGTCTTCGTCCGCTGGCCGCGCACCGGCAGGTTGCGGCGGTGCCGCAGGCCTCGGTACGAACCGATCTCGATGAGCCGCTTGATGTTGAGCGCCACTTCGCGCCGCAGGTCGCCTTCGACCTTGTGGCGTCGGTCGATGAGCTCGCGCAGGCGGTTGACCTGGTCCTCCGTGAGATCGCGCACCCGGGTGTCCGGGTTCACGCTCGTCTGCTGGAGGATCTTCTGGGCCGTCGAGAGGCCGATCCCGTAGATGTACGTGAGCGCCACCTCGACGCGCTTCTCGCGCGGGATGTCGACGCCGGCGATGCGTGCCATGGGTCAGCCCTGCCGCTGCTTGTGCTTTGGATTGGTGCAGATGACCATCACGGTCCCGTGGCGACGGATGACCTTGCAGTTGTCGCAGCGGGCCTTGACGGATGCTCGAACCTTCAACGGATCCTCGTTCGTCTGTCGTCGCGGGTCGTGGAGCGGACCGGGGTCGTTCCGCCGCGGCGGAGCTTCCCCGGGACGCCGGGTCTCGTGTTCTTCGCCGGCTACTTCAGCCGGTAGGTGATGCGGCCGCGCGAGAGGTCGTAGGGCGACAGCTCCACGCGCACCCGATCACCGGGGAGGATCCGGATGAAGTTCATCCGGAGCTTGCCACTGATGTGGGCGAGGACGCGATGACCCGTCTCGAGCTCGACCGCGAACATCGTGTTCGGCAGCGGCTCGATGACGGTGCCTTCGACTTCGATAGCGTCCTTCTTTGCCACAGGCGACCAGCTTCCTCCGTATCAAGGGCGTGCGTCAGCGCGTGGCCGACACACGAACGCATAGTTTATCCGAACCGTGCCGTTCCCGGCAAGGCCCCCTCACACGCTGGTGAGGATCTCCGGCCCATCTTCCGTGATCGCGATCGTGTGCTCGAAGTGGGCAGCGAGCGACCCGTCGCGGGTGACAACCGTCCAGCCGTCCGGCCGGACGTCGCACTCCCAGGTGCCGAGCGTGAACATCGGCTCGATCGCCAGGCAGATGCCGGGCACGAGCTTCAGGCCGCGCTGGCCCGTCGTGTAGTTGGGGACCTGCGGAGCCTCGTGCATGCGGGTCCCGATGCCGTGGCCGACGTACTGGCGGACGACGCCGTACCCGGCCGGGGCTCCGATCGCCTCGACGGCGGCCGAGATGTCCCCGATGTGCGCTCCCGGCCGTGCGGCGGCGATCCCCGCCATGAGGCCGAGGCGCGTGTCGTCGACGAGCTGCCGGACGGGGTCCGGAACGTCCCCGACGACGAACGTCCGCGCAGCGTCCCCGTGGTAGCCCTGCCAGATCGCGCCGGCGTCGATCGAGACGACCTGGCCGCCCCGCACCTGCCGTTCGCCGGGGATGCCGTGGACCACCTCGTCGTCGATCGAGATGCAGAGCGACGCGGGGTAGTCGTAGTAGCCCTTGAACGACGGAGTGGCACCTGCGTCGCGGATGTGTCGCTCGGCCATCTCGTCGAGGGCCGCGGTGGAGATGCCGGGCCTGAGCTCCGACTCCACGAGTGCGAGGACCTCGGCGACGATACGTCCGGCACGGCGCATGAGGTCGATCTCGCGGGGCGACTTCCGGGTGACGATGCTCATGCGCCTGGCCGGACCGTCTCCACGGCGGCGATGAGGTCGCGTGTCACGTCGTCGATCGGCTGGCGGCCGTCGACCGTGCGAAGGACCCCGCGCGCCCGGTAGTACTCGACGACCGACTGCATGGGCGCCAGCTGTCGCGCGAGGCGCGCCCGGACGACCTCGGGCCGATCGTCCTCGCGCTGCTCGAGCGCCGAGCCGTCCACGTCGCAGATCCCGGGGATCCGCGGCGGGTTCGAGATGACGTGATACGGATGGCCGGCGAGACGGCAGACCCACCGGCCCGAGAGCCGGCCGACGAGGTCCTCGGCCGGGACGTCCACGAGGAGCGCCCGGTCGACCGCCATGCCCCGCTCGAGGAGGGCCGCCTCGAGCGCCTCCGCCTGCGTGCGGCTGCGCGGGAACCCGTCGAGGATGACGCCCTCGCCGGCGTCCGGCCGGTCGATGCGCTCGAGGAGCATGTCGACGGTGATCGCGTCGGGGACGAGCTCCCCTCGCTCCATGTACTGCTGGGCCTCGCGACCGAGGGCCGTGCCGGCGCGGACCGCCGCGCGGAACAGCTCCCCGGTCGCCACGTGAGGCAGCCCCAGTCGCTGCGCGAGGATCATCGCCTGGGTCCCCTTCCCGGCACCAGGCGCCCCGAGCAGGACGAGGAACCTCACCGGATGAAGCCCTCGTAGTTGCGCATGAGGAGCTGCGCCTCGAGCTGCTTGAGGGTCTCGACGACGACGCTCACGACGATGAGGAGGCTCGTGCCTCCGAGCGTGATCCCCCCGAGGCCCGGCAGGATCGCGCCGACGAGGAACGGGGCGACGGCGATCGCGCCGAGGAAGATCGCTCCGAGGAGCGTGATCCGCGAGACGATCCGCTGCAGGTAGTCGGCGGTCGGCTTGCCCGGCCGGATCCCGGGTATGAACCCGCCGTTCTTGCGGAGCTGCTCGGCTGTCTCGTCCGGTTTGAACGTGAAGGCCGTGTAGAAGTAGGTGAAGCCGAACGTCAGCAGGAAGTAGAGCGCGCCGTAGATGAAGTTGTTGCTGAAGAACGAGACGACCGCGCGAGCGGCGTCCGCGACCACGGCGATCGACGACGTCGTGAAGTACTGCGCGATCTGACTCGGGAACAG
This sequence comes from Chloroflexota bacterium, assembly GCA_021813655.1. Lineage (GTDB taxonomy): Bacteria > Chloroflexota > Limnocylindria > Limnocylindrales > CSP1-4 > CAIYQJ01. The sequence goes on from JAKAJU010000064.1 coordinate 7,423, forward strand.
CAGGATGCTCACCGCGAAGATGATCGGGATGACGCCGGCCTGGTTCACGCGCAGCGGGAGGAACGTGCTGCCGCCCTGGTAGACCCGGCGACCGCGGACGCGGCTCGCGTACTGGATCGGGATGCGGCGCTGCCCCTCCTGGATGTAGACGATCACCGCGACGATCGCGATCGCGAGGATCACGAAGACCGCGCCGGCGAGGAGGTCCGGGGACTCGAGGTAGCGCTGGATGCCGGCCGGCACGCGCGCCACGATGCCCGCGAAGATGATGAAACTGATGCCGTTGCCGATGCCCTTCTCGGTGATGAGCTCGCCGAGCCACATGAGGAGGACGGAGCCGGCCGTCAGCGTGACGATCTGCGTCAGCGTCTCGAACGACCCGAGATCGAACGGGGTCGTGAGGATCTTCTGGGAGGCGAGGAGCGCCAGGAACCCGTAGGCCTGGAGCATCGCGAGCGGCACCGACAGGTACCGCGTGTACTGGTTGATCTTGTTGCGGCCGTACTCGCCCTCGCGGGAGAGCGCGACGAGCGCGGGGATCACCCCGGTCATCAGCTGCATGATGATCGAGGCGTTGATGTACGGGTTGACGCCGAGCCCGACGACCGAGAATCGCGACAGCCCGCCGCCCGAGAAGAGGTCGAGCAGGCTGAAGAGCTGGTTGTTCTGGAAGAACTGGTTCAGCGCCGCGGGATCGGCTCCGGGCACCGGCACGTGCGACAGGAAGCGGAAGACGATGAGGATCCCCGCGACGTAGAGGATCCGTCGCCGGATGTCCGGTGCGCGGAAAGCGTTGAGGAGCGATTCGAACACGGCTCGGCGTCCGGCTCAGGCGTCCGAGCCGGACGAGGGCGCAGCCTCGACGTCGGCGGGTGCGGGGGCCTCGGACGCAGCCTCGGTGGGCGTCTCGGCGGGCGTCTCGGCGGGGGTCTTTCGCGCGCGGGCCTTCTTCGCGGTGACCGCGAGCTCTCCCACGACCTCGACGACCTCGACGACCTCGATGCCGATGGCCTCGAGCTGCCCCTCGGGCATCTCGAGGACCTGCGCAGTCCCGCCTGCGGCCTCGATCTTCGCGACGGCGCTCGCCGAGAACGCGTCCGCGACGATGAACAGCGGCACGGTGACGTCGCCGTGGCCGAGGATCTTGAGCGGCTTCTTGAGGGACGTCACGAGGCCCACGGCGTGCAGGATCTCCTGGTTCACCGTGATCGGGGCCCTGGCGCCCTTCGTGCCGCCCTCCGCCGCGCCGGGGAGGAACCGGTCGGCCTCCGCGTAGGCGGAGATCCGGCCGACATTCACGACCTCGTACTCGATCCTGAAGACGTTGCGGAAGCCGCGGAGCTTCGGGATCCGCTGGTGGAGCGGCGTCTGGCCGCCCTCGAACCAGGCCGGGATCGAGCCGCCCGCGCGGGCCTTCTGGCCCTTGGTCCCCTTGCCCGCGGTCTTGCCCTTGCCGGCCGCGATGCCGCGGCCCACGCGGACCCGCGGCCGGCGGGACCCATCCGCCGGCTGGAGGTCGTGGAGCTTCATGCCTTCTCCCTGTCGGCGCCCTCGGGGAGCTCCTCGACCTTCACGAGGAACCGGACCTGGCGGACCATGCCGCGGACGGCCTCGTTGTCGGGAAGCTCGACAGTGCGGCCGATGCGGCCCAGACCGAGCGCCCGGATCGTCGCCCGGTTCCGCTCGATATGGCTGATCGTGCTCTTCACCTGGGTGACGCGGAGCCTACCGGCCATCGAGAGCCTCCTCCCGCGGCTGGCCCGAGACGAACGCCCGGACGGGCACGCCGCGCCGGGCCGCGATCTCATCGGCCGAATGGAGCTCGCGGAGTGCCGCGATCGTGGCCTTGACGACGTTCACCGGGTTGGTCGAGCCGTGGACCTTGCTGAGGATGTCGCGGACCCCCGCGGCCTCCATCACCGCGCGCACGGAGCTGCCCGCGATGACGCCGGTCCCCTGCGAGGCAGGCTTGAGCATGACCCTCGCAGCCGCGTACTCGTGCCGGACCTCGTGCGGGATCGTCGTCCCCACGCGGGGGATGAGGATGAGGTTCTTCTTCGCATCCTCGACGCCCTTGCGGATCGCCTCGGGGACCTCGGCGGCCTTGCCGAGGCCGGCACCGACGTGCCCATCACCGTCGCCGACGACGACGACCGCGCTGAAGCTGAACCGCCGGCCGCCCTTGACGACCTTGGCGACCCGGTTGATCTGGACGACGCGCTCCTCGAGCGCGAGCTTGGTGGGGTCGATACGTGCCACGTTCGCTCCTCGCGCTCAGAAGTCGAGGCCCGCCTCGCGGGCGGCCTCGGCGAGCGACTTGACCCGACCGTGGTACTGGAACCCGGCCCGATCGAAGACGACCTTGTCGATCCCGGCGGACCTCGCCCGCTCGGCCACGAGGCGTCCGACGGCCGCAGCCTCCTCGGACTTCGTGCCGTTCCCGCCCCGGAGATCCTTCTCCAGGGTCGAGGCGGCGACGAGGGTCCGACCGGTGCTGTCGTCGATCACCTGCGCGTAGATGTGGTTCAGGCTGCGGAAGACCGCGAGGCGCGGGCGATCCGGCGTCCCCGCCATGGTGAGGCGGATCCGCTCGTGTCGCTTCTGCCGCGCGGCGCTCCGGCTGGCGGCCTGCGTCATCGTGGCGTCCCCTTGATGTGGTGGTGGATCACTTCTTGCCGCCGACCTTCCCGGCCTTGCCCGCCTTGCGGCGGACGACCTCGCCGGCGTACCGGACGCCCTTGCCCTTGTACGGCTCGGGCTTCCGCTTGGCGCGGACCTCGGCGGCGATCTGGCCGACGAGCTCCTTGTCGATGCCGACGACGGCGAGCTTCGTGGGGTTCTCCACCTCGAAGCTGATGCCGTCGGGCGGGTCGATCTCGATCGGGTGGCTGTAGCCCAGGCTGAGCTGGAGCTTCCTGCCGCTCAGGGCGGCGCGGTAGCCGACTCCCGTGATCTCGAGCGGCTTGCGGAACCCCGTGGTCACGCCCTCGACCATGTTTGCGACGAGCGTGCGGGTGAGCCCGTGGAGGGACCGTGTCGTCTTGTCCTCGGACGGACGCGTGACGACGATCCGCGCCTCCTCGCGAGCCACCCGGATGCGATCCGTGAGGGTGCGCGTCAGCGTGCCCTTGGGCCCGGTGACGGTGATCGTCGTCCCGTCGAGCTTCACGTCGACGCCAGCCGGAACGGTGATCGGGAGACGGCCGATTCGCGACATCGCGGGCCTACCAGACGTACGCGAGGATCTCGCCGCCCAGCTGCGCCTGGCGCGCCTGCTGGCCGGTCATGATCCCGCGACTGGTGCTCACGATGACGATGCCGAGGCCGCCGAGCACGCGCGGGATCTCGGTCTTGCCGGCATAGACGCGGAGCCCGGGCTTGCTGATGCGCTTCAGCCCGGAGACGACCGGCGCCTTGCCGTCGACGTACTTGAGGGTCAGGTGGAGCATCGGGACGGAGCCCAGCTTCTCCTCGCTGACGGAGCCGATGAAGCCCTCGTCCACGAGGATGCGCGCGATCTCCCGCTTCGTCCGCGACGCCGGGACCACGACCTCGGTGTGCCGGGCCCGTGAGGCGTTGCGGATGCGCGTGAGCATGTCCGCGATCGGATCGGAGATGTTCATCTGTCGTCTACCAGCTCGACTTCGTCACGCCCGGGAGCTCGCCCAGGAGGGCGCGCTCGCGGAAGCAGATCCGGCAGAGGCCGAACCGACGCATGTAGCCGCGCGGCCGGCCGCAGACCAGGCAGCGGTGATAGGCGCGGACCGGGTGGCTCGGGGTCCGCTTGGCCTTCGCGATCATCGACTTCTTCGCCATCGACCTTCCCCTCCCCGCGCCTACCCGGCGAAGGGCATGCCGAGGAGCTCGAGCAGACGCTTCGACTCCTCGTCCGTCTTCGCCGTCGTCACGATGCTGATCTCCAGCCCTCGGAGACGGTCGACCTTGTCGTAATCGATCTCGGGGAACGCGAGCTGCTCGCGGAGCCCGAGGGAGTAGTTGCCGCGGCCGTCGAACGACTTCGCGGGGATCCCGCGGAAGTCGCGCATGCGGGGCAGCGCGAGCACCGTGAGGCGCTCGAGGAAGTCCCACATCCGCTCGCCGCGCAGGGTGACCTTCGCGCCGACGGGATTGCCGGTGCGGAGGCGGAACTGCGCGATCGAGCGCTTCGCCTTGGTCACGATGGGCTTCTGGCCCGTGATCGTGGCGAGGTCCCCGGTGGCCGCGTCGATCGCCTTCGCGTTCTGCAGTGCCTCGCCGAGGCCGATGTTGACGACGATCTTCTCGAGGCGCGGCACCTCCATCGCGTTCGCATAGCCGAAGTGCTTCGCGAGCGCGGGTGCCACCTCATCGTGGTATCGGGTCCGAAGGCGGCTGCTCACTTGGCCACCACCTCCAGGGGCTCGCCGCAGCGCCGACAGACGCGAACGCCCTTCCCGCCCTCCGCCTTCGCATGGGCGACGCGGGTCGGGCGATCGCAGCGACCGCAGACGATCATCACGTTGCTCATGTGGAGCGGCTGCGCGACGTCGATGATGCCGCCCTGCTGGAGCTGCGGCACGCGGTCGGACTGGTTCGTGCGCTGGCGCGGCTTCTGGTGCTTCTTCGCGACGTTCAGGCCCTCGATGACGACCCGGTCGGGGCGGACGATCCGCTCGACGGTCCCGCGCTTGGACGCGTCCTTGCCCGTGAGGATGAGGACGGTGTCGCCCTTGCGGACGTCGATGACCCGTGTCTTGGAGGGCGGGCTGGCCGGACGGCTCATGTCAGAGCACCTCCGGCGCGAGGGAAACGATCTTCATGTAGTTCTTGTCCCGCAGCTCGCGCGCCACCGGCCCGAAGATCCGGGTGCCGCGTGGGTTGCCCTGGTTGTTGATGAGCACGGCCGCGTTCTCGTCGAAGCGGATGAAGCTCCCGTCCGGGCGGCCGAACTCCTTGGTCGTCCGAACGATCACCGCGCGGACCACGTCGCCCTTCTTCACGGCGGCGTTCGGGATCGCCTGCTTGACGCTGGCGATGATCACGTCGCCGACGCCCGCCGTGGTCTTCCGCGACCGGCCCATGATCCGGATGCACGAGATCACGCGGGCGCCCGTGTTGTCGGCCACCTTGAGTCGCGTGTACTGCTGGATCACGCCCCGGCCTCCTCGCCGGCCGTTTCGGCCTTCTCGGCCTCATCGGCCTTCTCGGCGGCCTCATCGGCCTTGTGGCGGCCCGGGTGGGCTGCGCCGTGGATCGCCTCGGTCGTCGCGGCCTCCTCGGAGACGATCGACGAAGCGTCGACCTCCCCCGCGCGGGAGACCACCTCGACCAGGCGCCACCGCTTCGTCGCGGACAGCGGCCGGGACTCCTCGATGAGCACCGTGTCGCCGATCCGCGCGACGTTCTCCTCGTCGTGGGCCTTGAACTTGCTCGTCAGCCGGATGACCCGCTTGTAGAGCGGGTGGCGGGCGAGCCGCTCGACCGAGACGACGATCGTCTTGTCCATCCGGTCGCTGACGACGCGGCCGACCTTGGTCTTCCGCTTCGTCTGCACCGTCGTCCTTCCCGTCATGTCGACCCTCCCCGTCACGCGTTGGTGGCGAGCATGCGCTCGCGCTGGACGGTGAGGATCCGCGCGATCGTGCGCCGCGTGCGGCTGATCACGCTGTAGTCCTTGAGCTGGCGCGTGGACAGCTCGAACCGTGCCTGCCAGAGATCGCGCTTGGCGTCGGCGAGGGCCTGATCGAGCTCCGGGTCCGAGAGCGCGCGAAGCTTATCGATGTCCATCGCCTGCGCCCTCCTTGGTGATGACCCGGGTGGCGACCGGGAGCTTGTGGCTCGCGAGCCGCATGGCCTCGACCGCCTCTTCCTGGGAGACGCCGGCCATCTCGAAGAGGACCCGGCCGGGCTTCACGACCGCGACCCAGTGGTCCGGCGCGCCCTTGCCGGATCCCATCCGGGTCTCGGCCGGCTTCTTCGTGACCGGCTTGTCCGGGAAGATCCGGATCCAGATCTTGCCGCCGCGCTTGACGGAGCGGGTCATCGCCCGCCGGGCCGACTCGATCTGGCGGCTCGTGATCCATGCGGGCTCGGTCGTCGTCAGGCCGTACTCGCCGAACGCGACGGTGTTCCCGCCCTTGGCCTGGCCGGACATCCGGCCGCGCATGACCTTGCGATGCTTGACGCGTCGCGGCATCAACATGGCTCAGGCCCCCTGGACCGCCGCGGGGGCGGTCGCGCGGGACTGCCGGCGCTCGGCCGGGACCTCGCCGCGATAGATCCAGACCTTCACGCCGATCCGACCGTACGTCGTGTGGGCGTGGACCTGGCCGTAGCTGATGTCGGCGCGGAGGGTGCCGAGCGGGATCCGTCCTTCGCGGTCCCACTCGCGCCGCGCCATCTCGGCGCCGCCGAGGCGGCCCGCGACGGCGACCTTCACGCCCTTCGCGCCCGCCTTCATCGTGCGCTGGACGGCCTGCTTCATCGCCTTGCGGAAGGCGATGCGGCGGCCGAGCTGCTGCGCGATGTTCGCGGCGACGAGGTAGGCGTCGAGCTCGGGCTGCCGGATCTCCTTGATCTCCAGCTTGACCTTGCGGTTCGTCGTCTCGCCGATGAGCTTGCGGAGGATCTCGACGTTCGCCCCGCCCTTGCCGATGACGATCCCCGGCTTGGCCGTGTGGACCGTGACGGTGACGTGGTTGATGCCGCGCTCGATCTCGACCTGGCTCACGGAGGCATTGGCGAGCCGCTTCTCGATGAGCTTCCGGATCGCGATGTCCTCCTGGAGCAGCGCCGTGTACTCCTTGTCGGCGTACCACTTCGCGGACCAGGTGCGGCTCACGCCGAGGCGGAAGCCGTACGGATGGACCTTGTGACCCATGCTCAGGCCTCCCCGTCGCCCACGACGACCGTGATGTGGGTCGTGGGCTTGTGGATCGGGTAGGCCCGACCCTGTGCCCGCGGCTTCCAGCGCTTGATCGTGGGGCCCTCGTTCGCGATGGCGTCCACGACTCGCAGGTCGTCGGCGGACAGGTTGTGGTTGTTCTCCGCGTTCGCCGTCGCGCTCTTGAGAACGCGGGCGACGTCCCGCGCGGCGGCCTGAGGCATGAACTGCAGGAGCGCCGCGGCCTCCTCGACCCGCCGGCCCTTGATGGCCTGCGTGACGAGGCGGACCTTGCGGGTCGAGCCGCGGAGGTACTTGGCGGTCGCTGAAACGCGCACGGTGACCTCTGGCTCCTACCTGGGGGCCGACGACCGGTCGCTCTTCACGTGCCCGCGGAACGTGCGCGTGGGAGCGAACTCACCGAACCGGTGGCCGACCATGTTCTCTGTGACGTAGACCGGCACGTGCTTGCGGCCGTTGTAGACCGCGACCGTGTGCCCGATGAAGTCGGGGAAGATCACGGATGCGCGAGACCAGGTCTTCACGATCCGCTTCTCGTTCCTCTTGTTCATCTCCTGGACGCGGCCGAGAAGCCGCGCCTCGACGTACGGTCCCTTCTTGACCGAACGCGACATGCTTCCTTCTCCTCCGCGTTACTTGCGATGCCGCGAGCGGACGATGAGCCGGCCGGTCAGCTTGTTGCGCCGCGTCCGGTAGCCCATCGCCGGCTTGCCCCACGGCGTCTTGGGAGGCATGCCCGTCGGGCTCTTGCCTTCCCCGCCGCCGTGCGGGTGCTCGCGCGGGTTCATCACCACACCGCGGACCTCCGGACGCTGGCCCATGTGGCGAGCGCGTCCGGCCTTCCCGATGCTCTGGTTCTCGTGGTCGATGTTGCTGACCTGGCCGATCGTGGCCGTGCAGCGGGTGGGCACGCGCCGGACCTCGCCGGAGGGGAGCCGGATCTGCGCCCAGTCCCCTTCCTTCGCGAGGAGCTGCGCGGCCGCGCCGGCGGACCGCACGATCTGCCCGCCGCGACCCGGCACGAGCTCGATGTTGTGGATCGTCGTGCCGAGCGGGATGTTCGCGATCGGCAGCGCATTCCCGACGCGGGCCTCGGCATCCGGCCCGGCGACGACGGTGTCGCCGACCTTCAGGCCGTGCGGGAGGAGCATGTAGCGCTTCTCGCCGTCACGGTAGAAGAGCAGGCCGATCCGTGCGGAGCGGTTCGGGTCGTACTCGACCGTCGCGATGCGGGCGGGCACGCCGACCTTGTCGCGCTTGAAGTCGATGCGCCGGTAGTGGCGCTTCTCGCCGCCGCCGCGGTGACGGACCGTGAGGCGGCCCTGGTCGTTGCGGCCGGAGCCGCGCTTCATCGGCTCGAGGAGCGGCTTGTACGGCTCCTTCGTCGTGATCTCCTCGAAGGTCGAGCGGGTCATGAACCGCCGGCCCGGGGAGGTCGCCTTGTAGCTTCGGAGCGGCATCGTCAGACCCCCTCGAAGAACTCGATCTTCTGGCCGGGGGCAACGGTGACGACCGCCTTCCGCCAGGGCGTTGTGTAGCCGACGATCCGGCCGCGCTTCGTGCTGCGGCGCTTCTCGCGGGCCTTGGTCCAGAGGACGTTCACGCCGGTGACGTGGACCTTGAAGAGCTCCTCGACCGCCGCGGCGATCTGGATCTTGCTCGCGTCCTCGTGGACCCGGAACGTGTACTTCCCGCGCCCGGCCTCGTCCATCGACTTCTCGCTGATGACCGGACGGACGATCACCTCATGCGCCGTGAGCGTCATGCGTAGACCTCCTCCATCCGGGAGATCGCGGGCTGCTCGATGAGCACGGTGTCCGCGTTGACCACGTCGTAGACGTTGAGGGAGTCCGCGCGGATCACGACGACCTTCGGGAGGTTGCGGGCCGACAGGACGAGCGCCTCGTCCGCGCCCGGCGCGACGAGCAGGACGCGGCCGGTCGCCTTGAGTGCGTCGAGGACGCCGACGAGGTCCTTCGTCCTCGGGCCTTCGAGGCCGAACCCGTCAACGACGCGGATCGCGCCGTCGTCGAGCTTGGCGGTGAGGGCGCCGACGAGCGCGGCGCGCTTCATGCGGCGCGGCAGTCGCTGGGCGTAGGAGCGCGGGTGCGGCCCGAAGACCGCGCCACCGCCGCGGTAGTGCGGCGCAGTGCGCGATCCCTGGCGGGCGCGGCCGGTCCCCTTCTGGCGGTACGGCTTCTTCCCGCCGCCGGCGACCTCTCCGCGCGTCTTCGTGTCGTGGGTGCCGAGGTGGCGGCCCGCGAGCTGGGCGACGACGGCCTGGTGGATGACGGCGTCGAGCACGGGGGCGTCGAAGATCGCCTCCGGGAGCTCGATCGTGCCGATCTCCTCGCCGGTCCGTGCGTAGAGTGTGGTCTGGGGCATGGTCAGGCCTTCTTCACGAGGAGCAGCGCGTTCGGCGCGCCGGGGACGGCACCCTTCACGAGGAGGAGGTTGCGCTCCGGATCGGTGCGAACGACCGTGAGCTTCTTGACGGTGACGCGGTCGCTGCCCATGTGCCCCGACATGCGGAGCCCCTTGTACACGCGCCCGGGGGTCGTTCCCGGTCCGATCGAGCCCGGCTCGCGGTGGTGGTCGGAGCCGTGCGTCTCGGGGCCGCGCTTGAAGTGGTGCCGCTTCACCGTGCCAGCGAAGCCCTTGCCCTTGCTCACGCCGGTGACGTCGACGAGCTCGCCCTCGGCGAACATCTCGACAGTCAGCTTCTGGCCCACCGTGTACGCGTCGACGTCGTCCGTCCGGAACTCGCGGATCGTGGCGACGGGCGGCAGGTCCTTGAGCTGGCCCTTCTCGGGCTTCGTCAGCTTCTTCGACGGCTCGATGCCGACCTGGATGGCCGTGTAGCCGTCGCGCTCCACCGTGCGGAGGCGCGTGACGGTGTTCGGCTCGATCGCGACGGCGGTGACCGGGATCATCGTCCCGTCCGCCTGGAAGATCTGGGTCATGCCGACCTTGCGGCCGATCAATCCGATGCTCATCGCGGCGTCACATCTTGATCTCGATGTCGACACCCGCAGCGAGCGAGAGCCGCATCAGTGCGTCGACGGTCTTCGCCGACGGGTCGAGGATGTCGATGAGCCGCTTGTGCGTCCGGATCTCGAACTGCTCGCGGCTGTCCTTGTCGATGAAGGGCGACCGGAGGACGGTGAACTTCTCGATCCGGGTCGGGAGCGGCACGGGGCCGACGACGTCGGCGCCGGTCCGCTGCGCGGTCTCGACGATCTGGGAGGCCGACTGGTCCAGGAGCCGGTGGTCGTACGCCTTCAGGCGGATCCGGATCCGCTGCTTCGCCATCTCGCCCGCCTACGCGATGATGCTCGTGATCGCGCCGGCGCCGACGGTGCGGCCCCCCTCGCGGATCGCGAAGCGCTGGCCGACCTCGAGGGCGATCGGCGTGATGAGCTCGACGCTC
>JAKAJU010000148.1 GCA_021813655.1 Chloroflexota bacterium
GACGGCCGCGGGGGCCGCGGCCCGAGCCGAGCGGTGGCGGCCGTGGCGCGCGTATGCCGTCGTCCATCTCTGGCACCACCCGCACACCGGACGTGACCGCGGATGACGGCGACTCGACCGGGGCTCCGCCTCCCGTGGCAGGTGTCCTTCGTCCTGCTGGCGGCGATCTGGGGCTGCTCGTTCTGGTGGATCAAGCTGGGGCTCACGTTCCTCGCTCCGGCCCAGGTCGCGTTCGCGCGCACGGCTCTCGGGGCGCTCGCGCTCGGCGTGATCCTCGTCATGTCGCGCGGCCACCTGCCCCGCGCCCGCCGGACGTGGCGCGACCTGCTCGTGGTCGGCCTCCTGATGAACGCGATCCCGGCCACGCTGTTCGCGTACGGCGAGACGCAGGTCTCGTCCGTTCTCGCGGGGATCATCAACGCGACGACGCCGCTCACGACCCTCACGGTCGTCCTCCTCGCGTACCGGGAGGAGAGCGTCACCACGGAGCGGATCGCCGGCTTGGCCGTGGGGTTCATCGGGGTCCTCGTCGTCATCGGCGTCTGGGACGGCTTGGGCGCGTCCGATCTCCTGGGGATCGCCGCCTGCGCTGCCGCGGTCACGTGCTACGGCATCGCGTATCCGTACACGCGTCGGCACCTTGCGTCGCTGCCCGAGGGTCCGATCGCGATGGCGACGGGCCAGGTCGCGCTCGGAGCCCTCGTCCTTCTCCCGTTCGCCGCGCTCGCGACCGGCCCGGGGACGTCACCCTCCCCGGACGCCCTCCTGGGCATGCTCGGACTCGGCGTCCTCGGCTCGGGCGTGGCCTTCGCGCTGAGCTATCGGATCGTCGCAGCCGCGGGGAGCACGACCGCGAGCACGGTGACGTACCTGACGCCGGTCGTGGCCGTCGTCGTCGGGACCGTCTTCCTGTCGGAGCAGCTCACCTGGCACGAGCCGGTCGGCGCGGCGGTCGTCCTCCTCGGCGTCGCGATCTCACAGGGACGACTGCGGCCATCCCGACGGCGAGCCGTCGCCGCGGCCACGACGGACTGACGTCCCGTCCGCGAGGCGGGCGCCACGGGGACGCATGCCTTCCGCGCCCGACGGCGCGGGCCATACTGTCTCCATGACCGCGCGATCGAGCCGGGACGCCCGGGCGACGGGCGTCGCGCACCGGCGAGCCCCGGGCGGCGCGTGGCTGCCGGTCGCGATCCTCGCCTCGGCGCAGTTCGTCATGGTGCTCGACAGCAGCGTGATGAACGTCTCGATCTCGCAGATCTGCGCGGACCTGGGCACGACGGTCCAGGGCGTCCAGGCCGCCATCACGCTCTACACGCTCGTCATGGCGGCCTTCATGCTCGTCGGGGCGAAGCTCGGTGACATCTGGGGCCGCGACCGGGCGTTCGCGATCGGCCTGGCCGTCTACGCGGCCGGAGCAGCGATCACGGCGATCAGCCCGAACCTCGCCGTCCTGCTCGTCGGCTGGTCGCTCATCGAGGGCCTGGGCGCGGTCATGGTCGTCCCCGCGGTCGCAGCGCTCATCGCTGCCAACTACGAGGGGCGGCAGCGCGCGCTCGCGTACGGGATCATCGGGGGCGTGGCGGCAGCGGCAGTGGCCGCAGGGCCGCTCATCGGCGGCTGGGTGACGACGGCGTTCAGCTGGCGCCTCGTCTTCGTCGGAGAGGTCGGGATCGCCGCCGTGATCCTCCTCCTGCGGAAGCGGATGCGCCCGAGTCCGCGGCCGGACCGGAAGCCCCGCCTGGACTACGCGGGCGCCGCGCTGTCGGCGGGCGGATTCGGGCTTGTCGTCTTCGCGATCCTCATGAGCAGCACGTGGGGGTGGGTGACGCCCATCGGCGCGCCGACGATCGGCGGACGGGAGATCACGCCGTTCGGCTTCTCCGTGGTCCCGTTCCTCGTCCTCGCCGGGCTCGGGCTGCTGTGGGCGTTCGCGTCGTGGGAGGAGCGACGCGCCCGACTCGGCCTCGACGCGCTCCTCGACCTCGCGATGCTGCGAATCGGGACGCTCCGCGCGGGTCTCATGACGCTCGGCATGCAGCAGTTCGTCCTGCTCGGGACCTTCTTCGTGCTGCCTGTCTACCTCCAGGTGGTCATCGGCCTCGACGCGTTCGAGACGGGGATGCGCGTGATCCCGATGTCCGTGATGATGCTTGCATCCGCGCTGGCGGGGCCGAGGATGGCCGCGAGGCGCTCCCCGCGGCGCGTGTCCCAGCTCGGCCTCCTGGCGCTCGCGGTCGGGGCCTTCATCATCCTCGGCACGATCGAGGTGACCCTGGACTCCCTCGGGTTCGCCATCGGGCTCGCGGTGTACGGCGTCGGGGCAGGCCTCCTCGCGTCACAGCTCGGCAACATCATCATGTCGTCCGTCCGGCCCCATCAGACCAACGAGGCCGGTGGTCTCCAGGGGACAGCCCAGAACATCGGGGCGTCGCTCGGGACCGCGCTCATCGGTTCGATCCTGCTCATCGGCCTCACGAACGGGTTCGTCGAGCGGATCTCGACGAACCCCGACGTGCCGCCCGACGTCCAGGCGGCCCTGACGGCGGCGGCGGCGGAGAAGCCGCTCCCGGTCGTGACCGTCGCGCAGGCGGAGACCTTCCTGGTCCAGGCCGGCCTCCCGGCCGACGAGGCAGCCGTCGTCGCCGCCGACTACGGGGCTGCACTCCTCGACGGCCTGCGCAACGCCGTGGGAGCCGCTGCGGTCTTCGCGCTCCTCGCGTTCTGGTTCACGCGGAAGCTGCCCGGTCGCGCGCCTGACGCGCCGCACGCCGCCGAGGCCGAAGGCCACGCGGACCCGACCGCCGCCACGGACCCGGCCGCCGCCGCCCTCTAGACGGCCTCCGCGAGCGGCTCTCCGAACTGGCTCTGGTAGAGCTCGTAGTAGAAGCCGCGCTTCGCGAGGAGCTCCTCGTGGCGGCCCTGCTCGACGATGCGGCCGTGATCCATGACGAGGATCGTGTCCGCGTCGCGGATCGTCGAGAGGCGATGGGCGATGACGAAGCTCGTCCTGCCCTCCATGAGGCTCTTCATCGCGCGCTGGACGAGGATCTCCGTCCGGGTGTCCACGGAGCTCGTCGCCTCGTCGAGGATGAGCACCTCCGGGTCGGCGAGGAAGGCCCGCGCGATCGTGAGGAGCTGCTTCTCGCCCTGCGACAGGTTCGATGCGTCGTCGTCGATGACGGTGTCGTAGCCATGGGGGAGCGTCCGGACGAAGTGGTCCACGTGCGCCGCGGCCGCCGCCGCGACGATCTCGTCGTCGGTGGCGTCCTCTCTCCCGTAGGCGATGTTCTCCCGGATCGTCCCGCCGAAGAGCCACGTGTCCTGGAGGACCATCCCGAACGTCCGGCGGAGGTCGTCGCGCGCCATCTCGCGCGTCTCGACACCGTCCAGCGTGATCGAGCCACCGTCGATCTCGTAGAAGCGCATGAGGAGGTTCACGAGGGTCGTCTTGCCCGCGCCGGTCGGACCGACGATGGCGAGGGTCTCGCCCGAGAGGACGAGCTCGGACAGCGCCTCGATGAGCGGCTTGTCGGGCTCGTACCGGAAGGAGACGTCGCGGAGCTCGATCCGGCCCTCGACGACCGCGGGGCGCCTCGGCGCGACCGGGTCCGCGATCTCCTCCGGCTCGTCGAGGAGCTCGAAGACGCGCTCGGCGGAGGCAGCCGCCGACTGCATCACGTTCATGATGCTGGCCGTCTGCGTGATCGGCATCGTGAACTGCCGCGAGTACTGGATGAAGGCCTGGACGTCGCCGAGGGACATCGTCCCGTTCGCGACCTGGACGCCGCCGATCACCGCGATGGCCACGTAGTTCAGGTTGCCGACGAAGTTCATGACCGGCTGGATGATCCCGGAGATGAACTGCGCCCGGTAGCTCGCCTGGTAGAGCGCCTCGTTCTGGGCATCGAGCGTCGCGATGGACTCAGCCTGGTGCCCGAAGACCTTCACGAGCGCGTGCCCGGTGTGCATCTCCTCGACGAACCCGTTGAGCGTGCCGGTCCGCTCCCACTGGGCGGCGAACTGCACCTGCGAGCGCCGCGCGATGAGCATCGTGATGACGATCGCGGTCGGGACGACGAGGATGGAGATGATCGCGAGGAGCGGGCTGATCGTGAGCATCATGAGGAGGACGCCGATCACCGTGAGGACCGCCGTGATGAGCTGCGTCAGGCTCTGCTGGAGCGTCTGCGCGATGTTGTCGATGTCGTTCGTCACCCGGCTGAGGATGTCGCCCCGGGCGTGACCGTCGAAGTACCTGAGAGGCAGGCGCGCCAGCTTCTCGTCCACCCTGCGGCGGAGCCGGAAGACCGTGCGCTGGGCGACGCCGGCCATGATGTACGCGGCCGCCCAGGTGAACACCGACGCGAGGAGGTACACGCCCGAGACGAGGACGAGCGTCTGGGCGAGGGCGCCGAAGTCGATCCCCGCGCCCGGCGTGACGGTCATCCCGGCGAGCATGTCCGCGAGCTGGCCCTTGTCGCTCGCCCGGAGCAGCGCCTCGACCTGCGCCTGGGTCATCCCCGCCGGCATCGTCTTCCCCACGACGCCCTCGAAGATGATGTTCGTCGCGTTCCCGAGGAGCTTGGGGCCGGCGATGTTCAGCGCGACCGCGACGACGGACAGCGCGATCGAGACGACGATGAGCAGCCTCTCGTGCCGCAGCTCGCCCACGAGCCGCCCGAGCGCCCGCCGAAGATCCTTCGGCTTGGCGACCGGGGCGGGCCCGCCCAGCGGACCGAAGCCCATCCCGCCGCCGCGGGGCCGCCCGCTCGCCGCCCGCCCGCCCGCCGGACCGCCCATCCCGTGGGGGCCACTCACGCGACCTCCTCCGCCGTGAGCTGCGAGAAGACGATCTCGCGGTACGTCTCGCACGCCTCGAGGAGCTCGCGGTGCGTCCCGACGCCCACGACCGCCCCGTCGTCGAGGACGACGATCCGGTCGGCGCGCATGATCGTCCCGACCCGCTGCGCGACGATGATGACCGTCGCATCCCGCGTCTCGTCGCGGAGCGCGGCCCGGAGCCGGGCGTCGGTCGCGAAGTCGAGCGCCGAGAAGCTGTCGTCGAAGACGTAGACGCGGGGCCGCCTCGCCACGGCCCGGGCGATCGCGAGGCGCTGTCTCTGGCCGCCGGACACGTTGGTCCCGCCCTGGTCGATCGGCGCGTCGAGGCCGCCCTCCATCTCGGAGACGAAGTCGGCCCCCTGCGCGATCCGCAGGGCTCGCCAGATGTCCTCGTCGGTGGCCTCGGGCGCGCCGTAGCGGATGTTCGTCGCGACCGACCCGCTGAAGAGGTAGGCGCGCTGTGGGACGACGCCGATGAGCCGCCAGAGGTCCTCCTGGAGCATGTCCCGCACGTCGACGCCGTCCACGAGCACGGCACCGCCTGTCACGTCGTAGAACCGCGGGAGGAGGTTCACGAGCGTCGACTTCCCGCTGCCGGTCCCGCCGACGATCGCGGTCGTCTCGCCCGGTCGAGCGGTGAAGGAGATCCCGCGGAGGACGGGATCCTCGGCGCCCGGATACCCGAAAACCACGTCGCGGAACTCGACGACGCCGCGGCCGGCCTCCGCCGGCGCGGGCGCCACGGGGTCCTGGATGGCGATCTCCGTGTCGAGGACGGCGCCGATCCGCTCGGCCGAGGCGGCGGCCCGCGGGACCATGACGAACATGATCGTGGCCATCATCACGGACATGAGGATCTGCATGACGTACTGGATGAAGGCCGTCAGGTTGCCGATCTGCATGCCGCCGCTGTCGACCTGGATCGCCCCGAACCACATGATGAAGACGGACGACAGGTTGAAGATCGCCATGATCGTCGGGATCATCACGGCGAAGAGCCGGGTGACGCTCAGCTGCGTGACCATGAGATCGCGGCTCGCGACGTCGAACCGCTGCTCTTCGTGACGCGTCCGGACGAACGCCCGGATGACGCGGATGCCGGCGAGCGTCTCGCGCATGACCTGGTTGATGCGGTCGATCTTCACCTGCATCGCGCGGAAGAGCGGCATGGCCCGGCGCACGATCACGGCGATGATCAGGAACATCACCGGGAGGATCACGAGCAGCGTCGCCGAGAGCGGGACGTCCTCCCGCAGCGCCATGATCAGGCCGCCGACCGCGGTGATCGGGGCGAGGATCATGATCGTCATGCTGATGACCAGCAGCATCTGGACCTGCTGCACGTCGTTCGTGTTGCGCGTGATGAGCGACGGCGCGCCGAAGACGTTCGTCTCGACCTGGGAGAAGGCGAGGACCTTCCGGAAGATCGCGCCCCGGAGGTCCCGGCCGACGCCCATCGCGATCCGCGACGCGAAGTAGACGGCGACGATCGCGCAGGCCGCGGAGCCGAACGTGACGGCGAGCATGACCGCGCCGATCCGGATGATGTAGTCGATGTCTCCCTTGACGACGCCGTTGTTGATGATGTCCGCGTTCAGGCTCGGCAGGTAGAGGTTCGCGATCGCCTGGACGGCGACCAGGGCGACGACGAGGACGAGCGGCAGGCGGTACGGCGCGAGGTACGTCCTCAGAAGGCGGATCATCGGTTCGCCTCCCGGGCGGGCGTGTCCTCCGTGGCCGCGGGGTGGTCCGTTCCGGCGCCGCCTTCGGCCGCACCGCGGGCATGGAGCCGCTGGAGGGCCGCGTCAACCGCGCGCAGCCCCGTCACGAGGCCCGCGATCTCGTCGTCCGACAGCTCCTCCGCGAGCGCCGCCAGCTTCGCCCGGCGCCGAGCCCGGATATCGCGGAAGACCGCCGCGCCGCGCTCCGTGAGGTGCACGAGGACGATCCGGCGATCGGTCGAGCCGCGCCGGCGCTCCACGAGCCCGCGCCGCTCGATCCGGTCCACGATCCCGGTGACGCTCGCGTCGGAGACGTCGAGCGCCTCGGCCAGGCGCGTCATGGCGAGCGGGCCGCTCGCCTCGAGGATGGTGAGGACCATGAGCTGGACCAGGCTCAGCGAGCCCTGGTGCAGCGTCGCCAGCGTGACGAGGCGATCGGTCGGGTTCCAGTCCTCGAGCGTCTCGATGAGATCGTCGGCGAGGGCAGCCCGCGGATCGGCGGGCCCCGATCCGACCCCCGGCCGGGGAGAGATGGTCTCAGTCACGCGGATAGTATGGCATGCGTTGACCTTCCATGCGGGGTGCGTCGCCTCGCGACGGTGCTCATCTCGGCGCCACGTGCGGCCGACAAGAGGAGCGCGACAGCTGCCCGTCGATCGCCTCTTCGAGGCGGCTGTCGGCTACGATCGTCGAGTCGATCAGCTGATCCGACGGCCGCAGCGAGCGCGGGGAGGCCCGGTCCGGGTGATCATCGTCGCCTTCGACTCCTCGATGGACCACCGCTGCGGCCTCACGTGGCTCCACGACGACGGCGTCCTCTCGGATGCCGAGCACACCGCGGCGACGGCCCGCGTCATCCATCCGTGAGCCGGGCTCGCGACGACGGGTCGGCCGCAGGCCCCGTCCCTTGCGCCCCCGACATCTCCCGCGCCGCGTGGCGGAGACGCATCACTGCCCCAGAGATCGGCAGCGTCCGATGGTCGGCGGCCGCGCCAGACCGTCTCGCGGTCGTCTCGAGCGAGGGCGGGATCACCGGCGCGTGGGCGTGGGACCTCGCGACGAGCGCCCGTCGACGCGTCTCGCGCGAGGACGCGGGCTCGGAGGCGGCCCTCGTCACGCCGGATGGCTCGGGGGTCGTGTGGTGGCTCGACCCGGCCGGCGACGAGCGCGGCACATGGATGGTCTCGGCCTTCGACGGCGGGGACGCGCGCCCGCTCCTGCCGGGGATCGCCGCGGCGTGGGCGGCCGGCATCTCCATGGTCCTCGGGCGCGTGGCCGCGGCATTCGCGACGGACGTGGACCATGTCGTGGTCCTCGCCACGGGAGCCGACGCGCCGCACGTCGTCTCGCGCCACGCGCGCCCGGTCGGCGTCGGTCGCGAGTGGCCGCAGGGAGCCGGCGGGCTCTCGGCGGACGGCGCTCTGCTCTGCCTCCGTGACGCCGACCGGACCGATATCGCGCACCCGGCGCTCCGCGTCGTCGACCTCGCCAGCGGCGCGACGATCGCGGAGATCCTTGATCCCGGCCGCGTTGCCGAGCCGATCGCCTGGTCGCCCGCCGCCGGGGACGACCGCCTTCTCGTGACCCGCGAGACCGGCGATCGGCGGTGCCCGTGGCTCTGGGAGCCGCGGACCGGGGCGCTCGTCGAGCTGTCGCTCGACCTCCCGGGCGACCTGGCTGACGCCTGGTGGTTCCCCGATGGCGACGTGCTCCTCCTCCACCACGAGGACGGTGCGGTGCCGTCTCTCCACCGGATCGACCTCCGCGGGGGCGGGCTTCAGACCGTGGTGGCCCCCGGAGGGACGATCGAGGACGCCGGTGTCCGGCCGGACGGCGAGGTCTGGTACCGATACGAGGACGGCGCGACGCCCCCCGCGTGGCTGGCGGCCGAGGGGAGCGTGCCCGCCACGTCGGCCGCCGCCGTGACGACCGCGACCGCGACGCGCCGCGAGCGCCCCGCGGTCCGCGTCGCTCCGCCCGGCGAGCCGGCCCCGGCCGGGAGACGATGGGAGTCCGTGAGCTGCGCCAACCCGCACGGCGAGACGATCGGTTCGTGGCTCCTCCTCCCCGACGGGGCTGCGCCGCACGCGACGATCGTCCACGCCCACGGAGGTCCCGAGTGGCACGTGTCGGACCGCTGGGACCCCCTCGCGCAGGCGTACGCGGATGCCGGCTACGCGGTCGTCGCGCCTAACTACCGCGGCTCCACCGGCGCCGGCGTCGCATTCCGCGAGCGACTGCGAGGCGACCCGGGCCTGCCCGAGGTCGAGGACCTCCTCGCCGCCCTCGACCATCTCGTCGCCGCCGGCATCGCGGACCGCGACCGTGCCGTCCTCGAGGGCTGGTCATGGGGCGGCTACCTCGCGACGCTCGGCGCCGGGCTCCATCCCGACCGGTGGCGCGCGGTCGTCGCGGGGATACCGGTCGGCGACCTGGTGGCCGCTCACTACGAGTCTGCGCCGGAGCTGCGGGCCTGGGACGAGGCGATCTTCGGCGGCGACCCCCTCGCGGTCCCGGGTCTCTACCATGAGCGCAACCCGATGACGTACGCGAAGCACGTGACCGCGCCCGTCCTGCTCATCGCCGGCCAGAACGACAGCCGCTGCCCGATCGGGCAGGTCATGGTCTACGCGCACGCGCTCCGGAGGCGGGGCCACCCCGTGGAGGTCCACACGTACCCCGAGGGCCACCACGCGCTCCGCGTGGACGAGCGCGTCGCGCAGGCGGAGCTGATCCTCGACTTCATCGGGCGCTCGCTCGACGGCGAGGCCTGACGCTCCCGGCGGGTCAGGCGCCCGTCGCGAGCTCCGGCTCGTCCGGACGGGACTCCTCGTCGGCGGCCGGGGCGCGCTCCTCATGGAGGTGCTGGAGCACGACCGCGCCCGCCGCGCCTGAGCCCACCGCCTCGGGCCACACGGTATCGCCCGCGATCGAGCCGTCCGCGGAACCTGCGGCGGACGGCGACGCCGTGGCACCCGCCGCGAGAGCCGCCGCCGTGATCGCCTCGGCCGCGTCGTCGCGAGCGGGAACGAGCAGGAAGGCGAGCCCCGCGCCGATGAACGAGGCGACGATCCCGATGACGACCGCGGCGTCGATCGAGACGGCCGCGACCGTCCCGGAGATCGACGCGCCGATCGGGAACCCGGCGAAGTTCAGGGACATCGAGACCGCGAAGGCGCGTCCCATCCAGGCCGGATCCGTCCGCCGCTGGCGCACCGTGAACATCCCGATGTCGAGCGGGCCGTTGAGCAGGCCGCCGGCGACCATGCAGAGCGCGACCGGGAGGAGGCCGGCGTCGGGCAGGAGGAGGAAGAGCGAGAAAGCCATCCCGACCATCGGCCACGCATAGAGCGACTTCTCGCGGCCGCGCGTGTCCATCCGCCCGAAGAGGAAGGCCGTGATCATCCCGCCGACGCCCTGGAGCATGAACATGATCCCGACCATCGACTCGCTCGCGCCGATCCGCTCGAGAACGATGAGCGGGATGACGATCGTCATCATCCCGCCCGCGAGGTTCAGCACCGAGAGCGAGAGCCCGAGCCCGCGGAGCGTCCGGTTGTTCCACGTGTAGACGACGCCGTCCCACGCGTCGCGCAGGAGGCGCCCGGTCGTCGCGACGTGTCCGATGGGATCGTGGATGCGGACGAGGACGAGCGCCGCGACCCCGTAGAGGAATCCGATCGCGATGATCGCCTCCGGCCCACCGATGATCTGGACGAGTGCGGCCGCGACTGGCGGCCCGATGATCGTCGCGATGACGTACCCGTTCGAGTCGACGGCGTTCACCCGCTCCCACAGGTGGCTCGGGACGATCATCGGGAGGAGGCTCCGGAGCCCCGTGTTGCTCAGCGGGCCCGTGAACGACGCCAGGAACGCGATGAGCACGAGGAGCCACGGCGGGAGGCTCCCGGCGAGCGCCAGCGCGCCGATGAGGGCGAGGGCGGCGAGCGTGACGAGGTAGTCGATGACGATGAGCGTCGCCCGACCGTGCCGATCGAGCAGCGCCCCGGCGATCGGGCTCACCAGGAGGCCCGGGAAGATCCAGACGAAGGTGACGATCCCGGCGATCTCCGGCGAACCGTAGACCTGGAGGGCGAAGAGGACGACCGCGACCCCGATCATCGTCTGGCCGATGCGCGCGAGCTGCATCCCGAGGAGGACGCGCGGCAGCTGCGGGACGGCGAGGAGCGCGCGGTAGGACGCGTCGACGGGCGTGGGGGTCACACGACAAGGGTAGCGACCGGGGAACCCGACGGTGAGAATCAGGTGCGACGCCGGCCGGGTCGGCCCGGACGGCATTACCTACTCCTACAGCACGTGGAACGAGTCGGGCGCTCTGCCCTGCGGCGGCGGCTGACCGATGGTCGTCGTGGCCGCGGCCGTAGTGCGGCGGCCACGACGGTCAAATAGTGAGGCGGAAGTGATCGAGGAGATCCTCGCGGAGGCCGCCCGGGGGCGTCGGGCGCTCTTGACGATGACGGCCAGCGCATCGGTTTGGCAGGATCGGGCGGCTGTGGACGGAGCCTGGCGGCGTTGGGCGAACCGACGACCGCCCGGCAGCGTCGCCCCGCTCGCTGCGGCCCAGGGTCGCCCACGCTTCCGAGGTGCGCCTCGAATCCGAGGTTGGCTCGGAGTACGTCGAGAACCCCAACTGGTTGCACCGTCACCCTTCGAGGCGACTCCAACCCGACTGGTCGCTTCGGTGGCGAGGGCGTTACCCGATCGGTGGCGAGTAGAGACGCGCGCGGACGACCAGCGGGAGACAGGTCTGCTCGTTGTCGCGGGCCAACGATGGTGGTCCGCAGTCAGAGTCCTGGACGCCGATGGGACCGAGCGAATTCGAACGGCAGGGAACGCCGTTCCGGTCGTGCATTCTGCGATCGCGGAGATGCTCGAGGCGGATCACCTTTTGAGTCAGCTGAACGTGGCCGTAGTCGGCGACGTTGTCCATGCGGGCCGAACGTGCGTGCGTCTCTCTGGCACGCTGCGAGACAGCGACGAGATTGCGATCTGGCCCGCTGACTCCTATGACCTGTACCTCGACGTCGAGCACGGGGTGCTGCTGAGATTCGCCGCTGTTGTCGATGGTGACGAGGCGGCCGTGGCCGTGCTCTCGGACACGAGCTTCAACATAGAGATCCCCGATGAGACGTTCACGCGCGATCCGCCCAATGGGATCTCGTGGAGGTGGCTCAGCGCTGTTCAGTGAGGAGTTCGCGTATTCCCGGCGGGCACTCGGGCGACTTCTGTCAACGCTGGGCCCGACTTTGAGTAGGAATCGGGCTCCTGTGACACATCCGTGGGTGCTCGGCGGCCGGGGACGGCGGGCAGCGGCCCCCGAGGCTGAGCATCGCCAGGACGAGTAGTGCCGCCGTCGAGCGAAGGCCGAACGCAATCCTGTGAGCAGCCGGATCTTCGTGCTAACCGCCTCGATCTGGCCGTTGGAGAGGCCCTGGGTGAGCGCTGCCGCGATGCCGTCCCAGTTGTTCCCGCTGTCCGTGAACCGCCGTCACCCCATCGTGAGCGCCATCACCGCCTTCTGGGCGTGGAGCCGGTTCTCCGCCTCGTCGTAGACGACCGAGTGCGGACCGTCGATGACGGCGTCCGTGACCTCGATCCCCCGGTCGGCGGGGAGCGGGTGCATGTAGATCGCGTCGGGCGCGGCCAGCGCGAGCCGCCGCTCGTCGGTGATCCAGTCGGTGTAGCGCTTCGCGACCTCCGCGCCCTCCGTCTCATCCTTGGCCGTGAGGAGCGCCCCCCAACTCTTCGCGTAGACCACGTCGGCGCCGCGCATCCCGGCGTCGAAGTCGTCCATGACCTCGAACGAGCCGCCGGAGGTGCGGGCGTTCTCGCGCGCCTGCTCGAGCACGTCCACCGGGAGCGGGAACTCGGGCGGATGGACGAGGCGCACGTTCATGCCGTACCGGGTCGTGAGCAGCGAGAGGTCCACCGGCACGCTGATCGGCTTCTGGTAGCTCGCCGCGTACGCCCAGCTGATGGCGATCGTCCGCCCGCGCGCGTCGCCCTTCTTCTCGAGGATCGTCATGAGGTCGGCGAGCGACTGGTGCGGATGGAAGAGGTCGCACTGCATGTTCAGGACCGGGACGCGGCTGGCCTCGGCGACCTCGCGGATGTACCGGTTGCCCACGCCCCAGTCGACGTTGCGGATCGCGATCCCGTCGTTGTAGCGGCCCAGGATCTCCCCGATCTCCCGTGCGGTGTCGCCGTGCGCGATCTGCGTCGTCCGGCTCTCGATGAACTGCGCGTGTCCCCCGAGCTGCGCCATCCCCGCCTCGAACGAGGCGCGGGTCCGGGTGCTCGAGTAGAAGAACAGCATCGCGAGGACCTTGTCCCGCAGGAGCGGGTGGCCGATGCGGAGCGCGCGTTGGCGCTTGAGCTCGAAGGCGACGTCGAGGACGGTGTCGACCTCCTCCTTCGTCCACTCCTGGAGGCTGATGAGGTCCCGTCCGCGCAGGTTCGTCTGCATCGGGCTCTCCTATTCGGCTGCGCCGAGCACGAGCGAGAGGAGCGACATCCGCATGACGACCCCGTTGAATGCCTCCACCCAGTAGCGCTGGTGGCGTGTCGCGTCCACGTCGGCCGGGAGCTCGTCCATGCGCGGGAGGGAGTGGAGGATGATCGAGTGGCGCATCGCCTTGTCGCGGAGGAGCTCGCGCGTGACCACGTACTCGGGCGGCGTGAGCGCGGTCTCGCCCTTCCGCTCCTCGCGGGACGCGGCGTAGTCCGCCTGGACCACCGGCTCCATGTAGATGACGTCGGCCTCCTCGATGACGTCACGGACGTCGCCGGCCTCCCGGTACACGACGTTGAGGGCGTCGAGCTCGGCTTTGAACTCGGGCAGGAGCGACATCTCGGGCGGCCCCACGACGATCGCCTCGGCGTCGAACTGCGAGAGCGCGTAGAGGATCGAGTGCATCGTCCGCATGCGCATGTCGCCCACGAGGACGTACGTGAGCCCGTCGAGGGTCCCGAGCTCGCAGCGGATCGTGTAGAGGTCGGTGAGGACCTGGGTCGGATGCTCGCCCCAGCCGTCGCCGCAGTTGATCACGGGAACCGACGCCCACTTGGCGGCCTCGGCCGGGGCGCCCTGCTGGAAGTGGCGGATCGCGATGACGTCGCCGTAGTACTCCAGCATGTGGAAGGTGTCCTTGATCGACTCCTGGTAGAAGTCGCCGGCGCGCGTCATCTTCGCGTCCGAGAAGCCGAGGACATGCCCGCCGAGGCGGTGCATGGCCGCCTCCGTGGAGAGCCGCGTCCGGGTGCTCGGCTGGTAGAACGCCGTCAGGAGCGTCTTGCCCGCCAGCGTGTCCGTGTTCCTCCGGTCGCGCGCGATCGGCTTGAGGTCGTCGGCGACCTGGAAGACCCGCTCGAACTCGTCCCGACCGAAGTCCTTCAGGGACAGGATGTCGCGTCCGAGGAAGCTCCTCATGATCCGTCTCCCCTTTGTGCTCCCGATGTGGTGGCCGGGGGCCCGCGGCGGACCCCTGTGAAGAGGACGGCGACCGACTCGTCCGGTCCGACGAGCCCGCGTTCCGCCATCTGCATGAGGCCGGCGAGACCCGAGGACCCGGTCGGGTCCACGTCGATCCCGGTCGCCGACCGTCCGAGCTCGTTCGCGGCTGCGAGGGTCGCCTCGTTCACGACGAGCGGCCAGCCGCCGCTCGCGAGCGTCCCGCGCACGACCGCCATCCAGTCGTACGTCTCGTCGTCGAGGATCCCGCCCGCGATGCTGTGAGGCTCCACCTCCCACGGCCACATGTAGGCGGACCGGTGATGCGCGACCTCGGAAAGGACGGTCGCGACCGACGGGTCCGCGAGGTCGAGGGCCACCCCGGCCGCAACCGGCACGCGAGCCGCCCGAAGCGCGGCGAGCACCCGGTCGTGGGCGCGCGCGAGGGGCGCGACCCCCTCGGCCTGGACCGCGTGGAGCCTCGGCAGGTCCACCGGCGCCCCCAGCAGGCGCGCGTCCCGGAACGCGCCGATCGTCGACGCGGCGAGCGCGCCCCCGCCGACCTGCACGAAGAGCCGGTCCAGCCTGAGGCCCGACGCCAGGGCCGCCGAGGCGATCTCCCAGCCGAGCGTCTCGCCGCCCTCGATCGCGAGGCCGTTGAGGTTCCCCTGACAGGTGAACGGGACGGCGCCTTCGTCCACCGCCGCAAGGAGACGCAGGTACGACGGATCGCCCGGGATGCCCGGCGTCCGCAGGCACACCTCCACGTTGGCGCCGAGATCCACGAGGCGCGCGACCACCGACGGATCGGCCTCCTCGGTGATGTACACGTCGAGCGCGCGGCCGGCGGCGCGAGCGACCACCGCGGCGGCCAGCGCCGCGTTCCCGCAGCTGGCGATCGCGAGGCGCGCGCCCCCGGGATTGCCGACGCCCGGAGCCACCCCGGGGCGGCCGGCGTCCGGAGCGCTCCGGGGATGGCCGCCGGCGCGCTGCACGTCCCCGGTTCGGACGGCCTCGGCGACCTCGAGCTCGATCATCGTCCCCATCAGATGCCGCGCCTTATGCGACCCGGAGACGTGGGCCGTCTCGTCCTTCACCCAGACCCCGCCGGCCGCGGCGAACCCCAGCCGATCGGAGAGCGCGTCGCTCCGGACGAAGGGCGTCTCGCGGAACCCGCGCCCGTCCACCGCGACGACCGCGGAGTCGAGCGCGTCGATGAGCGCGACGAACTCCGCGTCGGTCCAGCCGAGCGCCCGGGCCGCGTGGTAGGCGTGGAGGAGGGTCCGGTACCTGACGAAGGGCTCGGGCTCGCGACCGCCGGGGAAGCGGAGCCGTCCAGGATCGAGGTGGCGCTCGAGGACATGATCCACGTCGTCGCCCGGGACCGCGGCGGGGCACCGGAGGACGACCGGCGCCGCGTCCGGCAGCCGCCAGCCGCATCCGGCGCAGGCGATCCGCGTGGGACCCCCGACGTCGATCACGTCTCGCGCCGGAGTGCGACGCGGGCATTGAGCTCGTCGATCATCGCGTCCCACGCCGGGACGAGATCGAGCAGGCCGTCCCAGAACTCGGGCCGTCGCCGTGCATCGAAGTCCGCGAGCGGGACGCCCTGCTGCTCCACCCAGGTGTAGTAGCCGAGGTCGAAGACCCGCTGGCGCTCCGCAACGGTCAGCTCGAGCATGTCGTCGGTTCCCGCGCCGAGGAGGTGCTCGCCGAAGACCTCGCCGGCCGCGACGGCGTCGAACCCGTCGGGGAAGTAACGGGCCTCGGCGTGCACCCGCTCCGTGTCGTACATGGCGGCCCCGTCGGTGGCGACGGTGACCACCACGTCGTCCGGCCCGAGCCCGAGGTGCTTCGCCGTCTTGATCGCCGCGAGGACGTTGCAGATGCTCGAGAGCCCGAACGAGCGCAGGCCCGAGACGAGCGCCGCCGGGACGTGCCGCCGGCGGACGAGGTACTCGCGTCCCACGGGCGAGCCGAACAGCACGTCGAGCCGGTCCGTCGCGCGGTCGGAGACCGCGACGACGAGGTCGGTCCGCATGACGTCGTGGATGAGGGGGATGTGCTTGTCGCCGATGCCCTGGATGTTGTGCTCGCCGTGCCCGTTGCGGAGCATCGTGGGGCACTCGAGCGCCTCGACCGCGACGATCCGGGCGTCGAAGACCTCCTTGAGGTGGCTGCCGGCCCCGATCGTCCCGGCCGACCCGGTGGCCGACACGAACGCGGCCAGGCGCAGGTTCGGCTCGAGCGAGCGCATCGACCGGAAGACCCGCTCGAGCGCGGGTCCCGTCACGACCCGGTGGATGAGGTGGTTCGGGAACTCCGAGAACTGGTTGAAGATCACGTTCTCGGGGTCGCGCGCGAGGACCGCGCACCGGTCGTAGATCTCCTTCACGTTGCTCTCGGTGCCCGGCGTCCGGACGATGTCCTCCGGTTCTGCCACCCAGCGCTCGAGCCACTCGAAGCGGGCGCGGCTCATCCCCTCCGGGAGAACTGCGACGCCCCGACAGCCCATGATCCGCGAGATCGCGACGCCGCCGCGGCAGTAGTTGCCGGTGGACGGCCAGATCGCGCGATCGCGCGTCGGGTCGAACTGGCCGGTGACGATCCGCGGCGCGAGGCACGCGTACGCGGCGAGGACCTTGTGCGAGGCGATCATCGGGAAGCGGTCGCCGAGCGCGACGACGATCCGGGCGTCCACGCCCGTGAGCGATCGCGGGAGGACGACGTGCTCGGGGACGGGGACACGTGTCCGGCGGTCCGGGCCGTCGTGCCAGTGGCAACGGAAGAGGTTGAGCGGCGCCGGCGCGTCCGGCTCGACGGCCGCGACCGCGGCCGCGAGGTGCGGCGGGATCCGGTCCGGGTCCGCGAGCTCCGCGAACGTCGGAAGGACGACCCGCATCTCCCGGAAGCGCTCGACGGTCCGCACATACGCCCCCGGGTCCACCACCTGCTGCTCGAGTCCGAGTCCGTGCATCGTCCACTCCCGCCTGGCGCCGGTCTCCGGGCCGTCGCCCGGCCATCCGGGTGGCGCTTCGAGACCGACAGGGCGCATGAGGGGGCCGGACGGCACGTCAGTCCCCGCGCGCACCGCCCCAGAATCGGTGCGGTGCCGGCGTCCCGATAGGGCCGCTCTTCCCGTCCCGGGAGGGCAAGGAGGCGTCCGATGGAGCTCGTCGTCGACGGCCGCCGCGTCCGGGTGGACGCTCAGCCCGGCGAGAGCCTGCTCGACGTCCTCCGCGATCGCCTCGGACTCCGCACGATGAAGGACGGCTGCGCGCCGGAGGGATCGTGCGGCGCGTGCACCGTCCTCGTGGACGGCCGACCGGTCGTCTCGTGCGCGCAGGCGGCGACCCGTGCCGAGGGCCGCGCCGTCACGACCGTGGCCGGCCTCGCTCCCGAGGTGCGCGACCTCTGGGCCGACGCCTTCCTCGCGGCGGGAGCTGTCCAGTGCGGGTACTGCACCCCGGGGATCCTCATGAAGGCGGAAGGGCTCCTCCGTCGCGAGCCCGACCCGACACGCGACGGGGTCGCCCGCGCACTCGCCGGGAACCTCTGCCGCTGCACCGGGTACCTGCCGGTCATCGAGGCGATCCTCGCCGTCGCCGCGGTCCGACGGGGGGCGGGGGAGTGGCCGGCGCCGCCCTCGCCACCCGGGGCTGCCCCGGGGCCAGGGGCCGGCGCGCCGACGGGGGCAG
>JAKAJU010000029.1 GCA_021813655.1 Chloroflexota bacterium
GTACCGGCGATGCCCGCGACGGCCTTCGCCGTCGCCACGGTCCCCTTGGACCCGCACCAGCCCACGTCGCCCGCCCCGACCAGCACGGCGGGAGACGCGGCCCCGGCCGGCGCGGGGGCGGCGGCACCGAGGAGGACTACGGCCGCGAGGATGGCGGAGGCGCCCCGGACGACGCCCGCGCGGCCCCTGTGGCGCACCGGTCAGGCCCCCGCCGCGAGCCGCAGCCGCCGCTCGAACGACGGCCGTGACGCGGCGTCGAGCAGCCGCCCGAAGTGCTCGCCCGCGTACGCCACGAAGTCGATGTCGAGCGTGCTGATCGCCTGCTGGAGGACCCCCCACATCGCCTCGCGGAAGTCGGAGGCGATGCGCATGAGCTCGAGTCGCGCGAGGTGATCGGGCCGCACCTCGCCCTCGTACGCCTCGAGGAGCACGGCGTCCTCATCCTCCGTCAGGTCGTGGTTCACGCTGAAGTTCCCGAGGTCGAAGAAGGGATCGCCCATCCCGGCGTACTCCCAGTCCACGATGCGGATCCGCCGTCCGTCGTCGATGAAGTTCGCATTGAGCAGGTCGTTGTGACAGGGTCGCATCTCGACCGGGTTCGTGAGGAACGCGAGCTCGATGCGTCGCAGCGCCGCGTCGGCAGCACCGTACTCGCGCGGGATCCGCACGCCGCGCGCACCTGCGAGCGCGCGGTACGCCTCCACGATGCGGAACGGCACGAAGATCCCCGGGATCGCCGGTCCCTCGTGGACCCGCCGCAGCGAATCGGCGACCCGGCGGATCGTGTCCGGCCGACGGACGGCGTCGGCCGTGACGGGCCCACCCACGATGAACCGCGTCAGCAGGTACCCCTCTGGCCGGATGAACGCGACCACGAGCGGGCCGACGCCCACGCCAGCGGCCATCACCGTCGCGGCGTGCTCGACCTCGCGGCTGATCCCGAGGAGGTGGGTGTCGTTGCCCGCCAGGCGGATGACGAACCGGTCCGCGAGGCCCGCCGCCTCGACGAGGAAGTTCCGGTTCGTGATCCCTCCCGAGAGCGGCGTGAGGACGAGCCGCCGGTCGCGGAGCTCGGGCACGCGCTCCATCGCCCGGACGAGATGCTCTGCGAGCTCGCCGTGGATCGCTTCGTCGGTCATGGGATCCTCCGGCTCGCGTCTCCGGCGCCCCGCCCGCCGCGACCCCCGCGGGTCATCGCGCCACGATACCCGCTCAGGCCAGAGAGGCGCGGGCCGCGCACCGGATGGGTTCCGGTGCGCGGCCCGCGGTGCGTCCCCTCGGATGCGGGTCGTCGGCAGGTCAGCCGATCGTCACCTCGTGCGTCGCGGCATCCGCGCCCACCACCTCGGCGGCGATCCTGCGGCGCTCGACGGCGACGTAGTACAGGAACCCGAAGATGAGGATCAGGCCCAGCGTGGCCTCGAAGATCGGGATCGCCGGCAGCCACGACTGGACGCTCCCGCCGATCGAGATCGTGCTGATGAGCGGGTTGGTCAGGTCTCGGAGGCCGACCTGCGCCCCATCGAGGACGTAGTAGCCGGTCCCGAAGACACCGAAGATGTCGGACTGCCAGAGCGCGAAGTTGATGAGCATGAGCCCGCCCCAGAGGAGCGCGAGCAGGTTGATGACGGTGCCCCAGCCCCGGAGGCTGAACCACGCGCCCTGGTGCGGCCAGCCCTTCGTCCGAGCGACGAAGACGCCGAGGTTGCAGAGGAAGTAGCTCATGTAGATGAGGGCGGTCGCCCCGGTCGCCACGACCGCGGGACTGTCCGTCACCAGGAACGGGATGGCGGCGAGCACGCCGACGGCGATCGCCGAGTTCGACGGGGTCTTGAACGTGTCGACGTGGGCCCAGACCCGCCCGAAGGGGAGCCGGCCGTCGCGGCCCATCGAGAACATGAGGCGCGTCGTCGCACCCTGGATCGCAAGGGTGCAGACGTACACGGCGAAGAGGATGACGAAGAGGTAGACCTTCCCGAGGTCGCCCATGTTCGCGAGGATCGTGTCGCCGATCGGGAGCCCGAAGGCCTGCGCCCCCTGGATCGCGGCGTTCATGTCCTTGAACGACAGGATGATCGCGAGAAGGAAGATCGCGCCGACGATGCCCGAGAGCCAGATCGCGCTGATGATGCCGCGCGGGGCCTGTCTGCTCGCGGCGATCGTCTCCTCGCCGAAGGTCCCGGCTGTGTCGAAGCCGTAGACGACGAAGAGCGCCATGAACATCGCGACGAGGAACACCGGGAAGTACCAGCCACCCGTGCTCGCCTCGACGCCGGCCGTCTCCGTGAGCACGGACAGCGGCTGGTTGTGGAAGAAGATCAGGAGGATGAGCGCGAAGACGACCATCCCGAGGATCTCTGCCGCGACGCCGATGTTGTTGATCATCGCCATCAGGCGCACGCCGAACGCGTTGATCAGGGTGGTCGAGACCAGGACGATGACCGCCCAGAAGACGAGGTTGTTCACGATGCCGATGGGGGACGGATCGGTCAGCACGAACCCGAAGATGCTCGACATGACGAGCGGCACGGTGATCGCCACGGCGGTCGTCGTGAGGACGCCGGCCCAGAAGTAGATCCAGCCGGTGAACCAGCCGAGCGTCTTGTTCGAGAGGCGCTTCGACCACTGGTAGATCGAGCCCGCGACGGGGAAGTGGCTGGACAGCTCCGCGAAGTTGAGAGCGACAAACGTCTGCCCGAGGATGACGATCGGCCACCCCCAGAACATCGCAGGGCCGCCCACGCCCAGACCGAGGGCGAACAGCGTGTACGTCCCCGTCGAGACGCTGATGTAGCTGAACGCGACGGCGAAGTTCGACAGGAACCCGAGGGATCGCTGGAGCTCCGGCTTGATGCCGAGCGCTCTCAGCTGTGCGTCGTCATGCTCGGCCTGCTCGCTCTGCGATCGGCCCGGCGCAGCGGCCACTGGCGTCCTCCTCCCACCTCGGCGCTCGGTGCTGCCCGGCCCGCCCCGGCAAACGTCGCGCGCGCCGCCCCGCGCTCCTCCCGGGCGCAGGGTTGGGCGGAGGATAGGGTCCCGGGAGGTCGGGGTCAATACGGATCGAGATCGATCCGTCCCCCGACGCCACGCGAATCGCAGCGGCGGCCCCGGCTCGTGGCTCGAAGGCCGCGCGCGGGGCCGCCGACGGCGGGGTCAGCCGATCGCGGCGCGCACAGCCTCGGGCAGCGGGCGGTGCTCCTCGACGGCCGTCACGTGGGCCGGAAGCAGGTCACGTGTGCCCGTGACGCGGAGCTGGTCGTAGAGGTACGCGAGCTTCTCACCCTGCGATGCGAGGATCGCATCCTTCGTGGCGAGGTCCCAGAGCTGGCGTTTGAACGGCCCGATCGCCTTCTTCCGCGTCGTGTACACGAACTGCTGGTCGGTCTGGCCGTCCTTGCGCTCGTCGAGCGCGTTCGCGTAGCACCACTCCTCGATCTCACGGTGGAGCTCCGCCGGGAACGCCGGGTGCTCGTAGAGCGCGTTCTGGAAGCCCGTCGCGAGGTGGATCTCGGCGGTCTCGACCTCGGGGAAGCGGTGGAAGAGCGAGTCCGGCAGGGTGCTCGCGCCGTGCTGGACGGCACCCGCGAGGCCGTACGACCGCGCGACCTCGCCGAGGACGCGGATCGTCTCGAAGTCGAGCTTCACCTCCGCGACGCCGCCGCCGGGGAGCGGCACGCCGCCGTGCGTGGTGCCCGTCGCAACGCTCACCTTGCTCACGCCGGCGAGACCGGGCCGGAGCCCGTCGAGGGCCGCGCGATAGCCGTCGAGGTACGCGCGCAGCTCGTCGGGGGTGGAGTTCGCCTTCCCGACCTCGCCGATCTCGCCTCCGACGCTGATCGTCACGCCGGCCGGCTCGAGGTCTCGGATGAGCGCGGTGAGCTCGGCGGCGCGGGCGTAGTTCTCGTGCTGCTGCGCGTCGACGGTCGGCTTTGACAGGTCGACGAGCGTCGAGCTGTCGATGTCGATGTTCCGGTAGCCGGCGGCGATCGCGTCGCGGCAGGCCTTCCGGATCTCCTCGGTCATCGCCTCGGGGTCCGCCGCGTACTTCTTCGCGTTGAACTGGTAGTGGTCGCCCTGGATGAAGACCGGGCCGGCCCAGCCCGCCGCGATCGCCCCGGCGAGGACGCTCGTGGCGTACTCGGCGACGCGCTGGTACGTGTACGTCTGCTCACTCCGGGCCAGCTCGAGGATGACGGGGCCAGCGCCCTTCGCGATCGCGGTCTCGAAGACCGTCCGGGCCATGTCGAACGTCTGGGCGCGGAGGTTGATCGCCGGGACCGTGAACCCGGAAACCTCGCCGCGGGCACGCGCGTCGTAGAGGCCCTGGATGCTGGCCGAGCGGGCGCCGAGCGACTGGCTCGCCTCCCAGACGATCCACCGCGCGGCCTCGACGGTCGCGGCGTCCTCGCTGAAGGTCGCCGACCAGACGGCGTCGCGGATCCCCTTCCCGCGGAACGACGCCTCGTCGACCACGGCGAGGCGCTCGCCTTCGATGCGGACGATGCCGTCGAGGAGCCCGAGAAGCTCCGGGACGGACGTGGCGACGGTCGGCATGGTGTGGCTCCCTCTCGATCGGGCGGCGCGCCCCCGGGACGCGCGTGTCGGGCGTCAGGTCGAACCGGAACAGGTACGTACCAATTGTACGCCCGATGTGGGCGCGCCGGTCAGCCCGCCGGAGCATCGCGCGACCGACGCGGCGACCCCTGCCGCGGGAAGGTCAACCCAGGCCGGCGCGGCTCTCGAACGAGCCGACGATCCGGTCGAGCTCTGCAGGGACGCCGTCCGGCAGCGCGAGCGGCTCGTGCGACGCGAGGAGCGCACGGACGCGGGCGCGGGCGCGAGCCGCCGCATCGGGGCGCCCGGCGGCCTCCCACTCCTCCCACGTCCGGCGATCGAAGAACCGCGGCTGCCAGAGCCGCCGCATGTTCGCGAGCGTGTGGTCCTCCATGAGGTAGTCG
Source organism: Chloroflexota bacterium (assembly GCA_021813655.1). Lineage (GTDB taxonomy): Bacteria > Chloroflexota > Limnocylindria > Limnocylindrales > CSP1-4 > CAIYQJ01. The sequence continues at coordinate 4,959 of JAKAJU010000029.1, forward strand.
CCTGCCGGCCCGACGGCCGTGATCGCGTCGACCGCGAGATCCTCGTCGGTGACGGAGAGGCCGCGCGCGAGCGATGCGAGCAGGGCCCAGGCCTCCGCGTCGAGGAGCATCTCCTCGTGCGAGAACGTCCGGGCTGCGTAGAGGAGACCGGCGCCGGAGCACATGTCGGCGCCCGAGACGAGGCTCGCGAAGCCGGACAGGCCGTTCTCGAGCCCCGCCTGCCAGTCGGGTGCCTTCGAGCCGGGTGCGAAAGTCCCGATGCTCACCGGGAGCCCGATCGCGTGGCCCAGCTGGGACGACGCCATCTGGACGAGGAGGTCCTCGGGCCCGCCGCACGTGACGAGGCCGGTCCGCAGATCCATGCACGTGCCACAGGCGCCGTAGAAGGTGGGCGCGCCAAGGACGAGCGTCTCCAGGATCGTCACGCCGGCGACCAGCTCGGCGTGCGAGAGGACCACGAGGCCCGTCGCGGTCGCGGGCGCGGTCGCGCAGGCGATCGGCATCGCGACGAACCCGGCCGGGACCCCGGCGCGCGCGTACACGACGGCGGCCTCCACCGCGCCGCCCTCGAACGTGAGCGGGCTGAGACTGACCTGGAAGGACGAGAGGATCGGTCGCGCCCGCAGCGCCTCGGCGCCCCCGACGACGGCGCGGGCGAGCTCGACGGCGCCTTCCGCCTGGAACGCGTTGACGGCCGTCATGAGCTGGACGTGCTTGCTCGACTCGGTCAGCTGCGCCCTGAGCTCATGGAGCGGCCGGACGGCGACCGGGATGTCGCCCGCCTCCGCCGACTGCCAGAGGAACCCGATCTCCGGGACCGCATCGGCGAGGCGCGAGACGGCCGCCAGGTCGGCCAGGGTGGTGGCGCGGCGGCCGCCCGTGTCGAGGTCGACGATCTCGGCCGCGCTGCCGTCCGTGGAGAGCCAGCCATGGCGTCCGTCGAGAGCAAGGTCGGCGCGCGGGTCGCGCGCAGCGAGCGTGTAGGCAGACGGGGCCGAACCGAGGGCGGCCTCGACCTCCGCCCGCGTGAGCCTCACGCGCTGCGAGGCGTCGTCCACGCGCACGCCACGGGCGGCGAGCTCGGCCCGGATCGAGGCCGAACGCACGACGACGCCCACGCGATCGAGGACGTCGAGTGCCGCGCCATGGACGCGCGCCACGCCTGCCTCATCGAGCACCGGCAGCGGCTCGCGCCACATGCGCAGCGGGAGGACGCGGGGCTCGTCGGCGAACATGTCGGTCATCGGAAGGCGACCTCGGGGCAGGCGGAGCGGCGACCGGCTCGGGCGGCGGGGCGCGTCGCCCGAGGGTACGCCCCCGCGGCCCGGCGCGCGGGGCGGGTGGACTGGGTGACTCCTCGCAGGCTGAGCCCCGGCTCAGGCGCGCGGCGCCCGGATCGCGAGGTTCGCCGCCGCGCGGAAGGGCGCTGCCCCGCGGAGCCCGTGCGCCACGAGTGCGTCGATCGTCTCGCGCCGCACGGTGACGGCCGCCTCCAGGTCGCCTGACCGGACGCCGACGCGGTCCGCGATCTCGGGCACGATCCCCCACGCGAAGTGGTCCCAGGCTCCGCGCCTCTCGTCATAGGTGGCGACGACGGCGGGCGCGCGACGCTCCACCCGGCCCAGCGGACCGATGGCCGGCGGGCGGAGGTAGTGCGCCGCCACGACCCGGATCCGCGTGGGGACCGGGAGCGGCGCGGGTCCCGCCACACCTCCGGCATCCGGCAGCTCCGGCGCGCTCCCCTCCGCCGGTCGCCCGAGGACGAGCACCGCGCCGAGCCGGACGATCTCGTCGTCGGGCGCCGCGACCGTCAGGCCGCGGAGACGGTCCAGCACGCCCTCGATGTCGGGGGCCGCGACCGTCGCGACGAGCGCCAGGCCCGTGCGGTCCGAGACGGCCCGCACGGCGGCCCGGGCGGCGCCGCGCCGGAGGGCTCCTTCCCCCGTCCCCCCGAGGTCGGAGGCGACGAGGACGACAGGCCCGTCCCCAGCCGCGCGGACGGCCTCGTCCACCGGGCCCGGAGCCGGGCCCGGTGCGAGCCGGACGACACGCGTCGTGAGGGAGATGGCGTCGGAGAGGGCGGCGACGAGCGCGCCGGCAGCGGCCCCGCAGGCGCCCGAGGGGCCGTCCGGGCCCGCGACGAGGACGCCCACGCCGCTCCCGGCAAGGGTCCACGCGAGCCCGGCGAGCTCCGCGTCGAGGAGGCCATCGGCCACCAGGTCGGCGAGGGAGCCCTCCGCTTCGTGCAGGTGCGGACCCCCGTGCGTGTGACCGGTCAGTGCTCGACGACCTTCGGCAGCGTCCTCGCGTCGTCGATCCAGCGCTGGACCATCGACTCGCTCGGCACCTGCCGGACGAAGCTCCGGACGGCGTTCGCCTCGGTGAGCGTCGCAGTCAGGTTCGCCGCGTTCCGATGCGCGAGCTCGGCGGGCGAGTCCACGCCGCCGGCCTCGAGGAGGTCGGCGTACTCGGACCCGACGCCGTTGAGGCGCATGAGGTCCACGTGGTTCACCCATGTGAGGATCCGCGCGTCGTCGATCCCGGTCGCGGCCGCGAGGTCCACGCGGCCCTTGCGTGTCGCCCCCCGTTCGAGCAGCGCCTCGGTCGTCGCGACCCCGGCCGCCTCGAGCTTCGCTGCGTAGGCGGGTCCGATGCCCTCGACCTCGATGATCTTCATGACCCTTCCCTCCCTGCGCAGCGTCGAACCGCCCAGCCAGGCCGGCGGCCGCCGCCGCGCGGCGCATCGAGATGATAGGTCGCCCGGACGCCCGCCCGCTCCTCGGCGGGGAGCCTTCGGCCTTGAGGTGCGCGGAGGCCGCCGTGATACTGGCGGCAGCGAAGGGCCGGATCACGTCGTCGGGAGGCTGGGGGCAGCATGAATCGCCATCTCCTCGTGGCCCTGACGGCCCTCGTTCTCTCGCCGCCGGTGGCCCTCTTCGGGGCGTCCGTCACGACCCCGACCTCGGCCGCGCGGGTGGTCGCGAGCGGCACGGCCGTGCGGCTCCTCGCCAGGCTCGCCACCAGGCCGGAGCACGCGGCGGGGTACACCCGCTCGGCATTCCTCCACTGGATCGACGCCGACGGCAACGGCTGCGACACCCGTGACGAGGTGCTGATCCAGGAATCGCGGACGCCCGCGCGGATCGGCCCGGGATGCGCGATCTCGGGGACGTGGCGCTCGGCGTACGACGGGAAGACGACGACTCGACTTGCGAGCTTCGACATCGACCACGTCGTCGCCCTCAAGGAGGCCTGGGACTCCGGGGCCTGGGCCTGGAGTCCGGTGCGACGGGAGTCGTACGCGAACGACCTCGGCGACTCGCGCACGCTCCGCGCGGTCTCGGCCGCATCGAACCGGTCGAAGGGCGAGAAGGATCCGGCGCAGTGGCTGCCTCCGCTCGTGAGCTTCCGCTGCACGTACGCGACCGAGTGGATCGCGGTGAAGACGCGCTGGTCCCTCGCGGTCGACTCGTCAGAGAAGGCCGCGCTCAGGCGGATCCTCACAGGCTGTCCCCCACGGACCGTCTCTGTCGTCCTGGTCCCTGCGGACACCGCTCCCCCAGCGCCGTCGCCGTCGACGCAGCCGATGCCGGGGCCGTCCGGGACGGCGTCGCCGGCGCCGAGCCCCACTCCGGCGATCGGCGGCTGTGACCCCAACTACGCCGGATACTGCGTCCCGATCGTCGATCACGACCTCGACTGCAGCGACATCAAGCACCGCGTCACCGTCATCGGCGTCGACATCCATCACTTCGACGGCGACGGCGTCGGGATCGGTTGCGAGAGCTACCCGTCGGGCTGACACGGGTCGGCGACGGATCGGAGGAGGATGAGATCCATGAGTGCGGAGGCTCGGCCCGTCTCGCTCCGCGACCGCTACAACGCGTTCATCGAGCGCCATGACGTCGCGTGGGAGCTCACGATGGCGGTCCTGGCGATCATCTGGGTCGCGATCGGGTTCGCGATCGACCAGGTCGGGATCGGCGTCCGGCCTGAGCTCGAGGCGGTCGAGATCGCCCTCACGGTCGTCTTCGTCGCGGAGTTCTCATCTCGGCTCTACGCGGCGCACGACCGGAAGCAGTACCTTCGCGGCCACTGGATCGACGGGCTCGCCCTCCTGCCGCCGATCCGGTTCCTCCGCGTCCTTCGACTGCTTCGGCTGCTCCGCCTCGTCCGGGCCTTCGCCGGCTTCTACCGGGCCGCCATGCACGCACAGAGGCTGGCGCGCCACCGCGGCTTCGCCTGGCTCGTCATCGCCTGGCTCTCGGTCATGGTGATTTGTTCGGCGTTCGTCTTCACCGCCGAGAACGGCATCAACAAGCTCATGTCCTCGCCCTTCGACGCGCTCTGGTGGGGCGTGACCACGCTGACGACGGTCGGCTACGGCGACACATACCCGGTCACGGTCGAGGGTCGCATCGGTGCGATGGCGCTGATGCTCCTCGGGGTCGGACTCTTCTCAGGCGTGACCGCGTCCATCACCAGCTACTTCATCGCCCAGGGATCCCGTGACTCCTCGGCCGTTCCCGATCCCGTCTCCACGCTCGAGCGTCTCGCCGACCTCCGCGACGAGGGGAGTCTCACCGAGGACGAGTTCGCGCTGGCGAAGGCAGGCGTCCTCAGCAGGATCTGAGCCCGCCGCCGTTTCGGCTCTCGGTGCGTCGCGCACACCCGCCCGATCTCCGCTCGCCCGTCGCTCTGGCCCTGTGGCGATACGCCCGGACAGGTGGAAAGTGCGTTGCTTGGGTTGACACGGGGCTTGCGGCGGGGCTAGACTGCCGCCCGACGTCACCACCGACGTCCGAGTCACCGAGTACGGAGGCGGCACAGCAGATGAGCTCCCGCACCCTCAGCCCGTTCGCGCGGCTTCGCCGGTACACCGGCGATGTGCCTGCGTGCGCCGGCAGGACCGTGCCCATCGCGAGGTGACTCGCGGCGGCGACAGCCGCCTCGACGAGCAGACCTTCGAGCCGTGGGCCGGTCGGGCCCGCGGCTCTTTCGTTCCCCTGCCAGTGTCGTGCCGGCTGCGGGGCCGGAGGCCGTCCCGGGCCCTCGTCCATCCGCAGCACCGGCGGGTCCGCGGACCCGCCCACACGAGGGGAACGACCCATGTCCACGACGATCACCCGGCCGGACGTCGGCGTCCGACGTCCCGTCGCGATCGATCCGACCGTGTCTCCGTCGCCCGTCGACGGTGCCCGCGTCGCGCGGACCGGACAGCCCGCCCTCCTCGTCGAGGGCGTGACGAAGCGGTTCGTCGTCGGCCGGAGACGCAAGCCGGTCGTCGCGGTCGACGACGTGACGCTGCGCGTGGCCCGCGGGGAGATCTACGGGCTCCTCGGTGCGAACGGCGGCGGCAAGTCGACCCTCATCCGCCTCATGAGCACGCTGCTCACTCTCGACACGGGACGGATCGAGGTGTTCGGACACGACGTCGCGCGCGACGAGATGGCCGTCAAGCGGCTCATCAACCGCGTCAGCGTGGACGCCGCGTTCTTCAAGAAGCTCTCGCCGATGGAGAACCTGCTCTTCGCCGCACGGATGTACGGGCTGTCGGACGGAAGCGCCCGAACGGAGTCGATCCGGATCCTCGCTCGACTGGGGATCTCGGAGAAGCGCCTCGGGCGGCCGACCGAGCAGATGAGCCGGGGGATGCAGCAGAAGGTCGCGATCGCGCGAGCGCTGCTGACGAGCCCGACGGTCCTCCTTCTCGACGAGCCGACGACCGGCCTGGACCCGCGAAGCAAGCTCGACGTCCAGACGTTCGTCGAGGAGGTCCGGGAAGTGCACGACGCATCGATCGTCCTCACGACACACGACCTCGCAGAGGCGGAGCGCCTCTGCGACCGGATCGGGATCCTCGATTCCGGCCGGCTCGTGGCCGAGGGGACAGCCGACCAGCTCAAGACTCGCGTCGCCGTGGAGCACGGCCTCGCGCCAACCCTCGAGTCGGCCTTCATGGCCTGGACAGGACGGTCGCTCGACGACGACGTCGAGGACGAGAACGGAGAGGAGGACGGAGATGACTGATCGCGGGCGCATGAGCCGCGGCGCGGTCGCCCCGCGCCGCCCCCATCGACGCACCACCCACCACACGACTTCCGAAGGGAGCACGACCGTGCAGACGCAGCATGGGATCGTCGCTCGAGCCATCCACGACGACCGGGTCCGCGACTTGTCGCACCCGACCCGCCGGACGTGGATGGAGGCCGGCTCGGATCGCCGCCCGCGGCGGTCGATGCGGGCCCGCATCGGGCGTTCGATCGTCCGGGTCGGCGAGCGGATCGCCGCCGACCCGGCATTCACCCCCGCCCGGACCCGCTGAGCGGGTCCGGGCGGGGGATCCCGAACCACACGGAGACACGATCATGACCGTCGCGACACGCGAGCTCCGCGCGAGCTACGCGTTCATCGCCCGGAACTTCGCGCTCTCGCGCCGTTACTGGGGCTGGGAGCTCGCCTTCCTCGTGTACGCCCTGGCGGGCGCGCTCGCGATCAGCTTCATCGGCGCCGCGCAGCAGAACCCCGAGCTCACCTTCAGCCTCATCATCGGGGCCGTCTTCTGGAACTACCTCTCGACCGTCTTCAGCTTCATCGCGGAGACGATCGCGTGGGAACGCTGGGAGGGGACTCTTGAGTACACCATGATGGCGCCGGTCCGGCGCTCATCGCAGCTTCTCGGTTCGACGATGTACGCCGTCATGTACGGCCTCGTCCACACGGCGATCATCCTCGTCGTCCTCGTGGCGTTCTTCGGCCTGGACCTCGCGTCGGCGAACGTGCCGACTGCAGTCGTCGTGATGCTCGTCGGCAGCTTCTCGGTCATCGGGATCGGGACGATGGCGGCGATCCTCCCCCTGCTCTACGTCGAGCGCGGAGCGCAGATGACGTTCGTCCTCCAGTCGGTGATCCTCGTCGTGAGCGGGGTCTACTACCCCGTCGAGATCCTGCCGGCGTGGATGCAGGTCCTGTCGAAGCTCTCCCCCGCGACGTACATCCTCGACGGCGTCCGCGCCGGCCTCCTCGACGGAGCGCCGGTCAGCGCCGTGATCGGTGACATCGTGCCTCTTGCCGTGATGGGCGCGGTGCTCATCCCGACGGGGCTCTGGGCGTTCGGTCAGGCCGAGCGCTATGCGAAGCGCACCGGCAAGCTCAAGAGGGTCGGGTGATCGCGATGGCGAGCACCGACACGACCGCTCGACAGTCCGCCACCCGGAGCGACGGCGGCACGCCGCCGTCGCTCTCCCGCCCCGCCGGACTCCCGGCGGACATCCACCTGCGGCCGTACGCGGGACCGGCCGACCATCCGGGCATGGTCGCCGCCGGGAACGACTGGCGCCTCGCGATGGGCTACATCGAGCTCGTGACGCTCGAGGCCCTGGCCGTCCAGTACGCGAACATGGCCGCCTGCGACCCCTTCACCGACTGCTTCGTCGCGGAGCGCGACGGATCGATCGCCGGGTACGCGCGCGTCGAGTGGTCCGACTCCCGCGACGGCGACCGTACCTACGGGACGATCCTCATCGTGCCGCCGTGCGACGCGCGGGAGGCGATCGTGGACGCGCTCTTCGACCTCGTCGAGACCCGGGCGCTGCGGATCGCGGCGACGCAGGTCACCGATCGTCCGCGCGTCCTCGACGCGTTCGCGCCGGGCGCGGATGCGGTGCTCGCGGCGGCGGCGTCGACACGCGGGTACGTCGCCGTTCGCCACGGCTACGAGATGGTCCGCCCGGACCTCGATGCGATCCCCCGGGTGGCGGTCCCGGCCGGCCTCGAGATCCGCCCGGTCCGCCCGGAGCATCTGCGAGCGATCTGGGAGGCTGACGTCGAGGCATTCCGGGACCACTGGGGCGCGTCCGACGACTCGGAGGCGGCCTGGGAGCGCTTCAGGCTCGATCCGCTCGCCGACCCGTCGCTCTGGAGGGTCGCGTGGGACGGGGACGCGGTCGCCGGCCAGGTGCGTTCGTTCATCGACGCCGAGGTGAACGCGCGCACCGGACGTCTCACCGGCTGGACCGAGTCGATCTCCGTCCGCCGGCCGTGGCGCCGGCGAGGTCTCGCGCGCGCCCTCCTCGCGGACAGCCTGCGCGCCGTTCGCGACCGCGGGATGCGGGAGGCTGCGCTCAACGTCGACGCCGGCAACGAGACCGGTGCCCTCGCGCTCTACGAGAGCCTCGGGTTCGTCGTCCACCGGACCGAGACGATCCTCCAGCGGCCGATGCCCGAACCGGTGTCGGAGTCTGCGCAGGCGCCGATGCCGGCCCCGGAGACGCCGCGTGGCCCTTCCGGGCCGCCGGCGGACCCGCGATGAGCGGCCTCGGGCTCGCGCCGTGGGGCTGGGACGAGCGCGTCGCGGCCGCCTGGAGCGCCGTGGCGTCCGCGCACCGGGCGGGAGAGCGGATCCCACTTCCCGCCCCGGTCGTCGCCGAGCACCGCGGCGCCTGGGACCTGGAGACGGGCGAGGACGTCGTTCGAGCCATCGCCTCCGGGGCGATCCGTCGGGCGGCCGCCACCGGTGGTCCGGCTCCGGCGGTGGGCGACTGGGTGGTCAGCCACCGGGCCGATCGGATCGGCCCGGACATGATCGTCGCGCTCGTCCCGCGCGCGACGGCATTCGTCCGTCGCGAGCCGGGCCGGATCGCGGCCGGGCAGATCGTCGCCGCGAACGTCGACGTGGTGCTGCTCGTGACCGCGGTCGGGCGCGACGCGAACCCTCGGCGCCTGGAGCGCTATCTCGCCGTCGCGTGGGCGAGCGGCGCGACGCCCGTCGTGGTCGTCAACAAGGCCGACCTGCGCGACGGCCTCGCGGATGCACTCCGCGTGACCGCCCGCGTGGCGGCGGGCGCCCCCGTGGTCGCCGTGAGCGCCCGCACGGGAGAGGGGCTCGACCGCCTCGCGGATCACCTCCGCCCGGGCGCCACGGTCGCGCTCCTCGGGTCGTCCGGTGTCGGCAAGTCGTCGCTGGTGAACGCGCTGCTCGGCGAGGAGCGGCTGGACACCCGCGCAGTCCGCGTGGATGACGACCGCGGCCGGCACACGACGACCGCGCGGATGCTCGTGCGTCTCCCCGGCGGGGCGTGTCTCCTTGACACGCCCGGGATGCGCGAGCTGGGCATGGCCGGGGGCGAGGATGGCGGGGGGCTCGACGCCGCGTTCGCTGACGTGGTGTCGCTCGCAGCCCGGTGCCGCTTCTCCGACTGCGCCCACGAGGGCGAGCCGGCCTGCGCCGTGCGCGCGGCGATCGATGGGGGCACACTCGCGCCCGACAGGCTCGAGAGCCACCGGCAGCTGGCGCGGGAGGCGCGGACGTCCTCCGCGCGGCTCGACGCGCGGAGTCGCGCCGAGGAGCGCCGCGAGACGCGCCGGCGCGGCGTCATGTACCGCGAGATCCTCAGGGCGAAGTACGGCGAGAACCCGCGGGGCAGGTAGGCGACGCGCGGGGCGTGCCGGCCTCCTCCGCCGGGCCGCGGCCGCGCCGCCGCCCGCGGCGCCCGTCAGATCGCGCTCGCGCAGTACCTGCACTTCGAGGCGTCGACGATGTTGGCCTCCCGGCAGAACGGGCACTGCTTCGTCGGCTCGGCGGCCTCCGTCCTGATGAACCACCGCGCGATCAGGTAGACGACGAACGCGATGATGACGAACGAGATGATCGCGTTGATGAGGCTTCCGTAGCGGATCGCGACCTCCGTCCTGGGGTCTGCGCCGGCCGCGGCCGCCTTGAGCACGATCTTCATGCTCGCGAAGTCCACGCCGCCGAGGACGTACCCGATCGGCGGCATGATGACGTCGTTGACGAGCGAGTTGACGACCGCGCCGATCGCGGCGCCGAGGACGACGCCGACCGCCAGGGCCAGCGCGTTCGTCTTCGTCAGGAACTCCCGGAACCCGTGGATCATCTCCGCCCTCCGTTGCGATCCCGGTCATGCGGTCGCGGCGAGCGCCGCGCGTCGATGAGGGCAGCCTGCGCTCAGCGTCGGACCGGCTCCCAGGCGACCACGCCGTGGGCGATCGGCACCTGGTGGGCGAGGATGACGCCGTCATCCGTCTCGACAGTCCAGGCGTCGAGGCAGGCCAGCGCACGCCGGTCCTTCTCGCTCCCCTCCGCGATGAAGAGCTGGTGGCGGATCCACCCGAGGAGCTCGTCGCGCGAGCGATATGACCGGGGTGGATGCAGAAGCGACGTCACCCGTGGCGAGGCGCCGCGCTCGCGAAGGAGGTCGATGAACGGCGCGAGAGCCGGGAGCTCGATCCGCGCCTCGCCGTGCACGGGCGGCCAGAACGGCCCGGCCGGCCAGGACGGGACGCGCTCGCTCAGGACCGCGACGCACAGCCGGCCCGCTGCGTCCTCCATCGCGTCGAGGAATGGCCCGATCGCCTCGATGTCGTACCCGACGTGAGCGATGAGGGCGACATCCGCCCGAACGGCATCCGCGGCCGCCGCGTCTGCGAGCGGCCAGCGGCCAGCGATCGGCAGGACGTTCGGGATGCCATGGCGCGCCATCCCCTCGCGCAAGCCGTCGAGCATCGAGGGCGACGGGTCGATCGCAACGACCTCGCGCACGCGGAGCGCGAGCGGCAGCGCGAAGCGGCCGGCCCCGGCTCCGATGTCGAGCCAGCGGTCGTCCGGCCGCGCGAGCTCCACGAGCACGTCCGCGACGGCGTCGCCCTCGCGACGCGGGTCCACGACGAAGACGCCCGCGACCGGCCCATAGAAGTCCTCGGGCTCCGGCGTCTCGCGCACGCGCCGGGACTGGACGTCGTTCGCGCGGACGCGCGCGACCCACACGGCCTCCGCCCGGCGCAGGCGGCGGGTTGCGCCGGCCGCGGCAGCTCCGCCCGCCTCGGACCCCGTCGCGAGCGCCGCGAGGTCGCTGCGCGTGTCGACGTCCGGGTTCTCGTCTACCTCCTCCACAGTGGCGACAAGGTCCGGGTGCGCCGCGAGGAGCTGTCCGAACCCGCGATCCCCCGTGAGGCCGTCGGCCCGGCTCCACGCGGAGCGATGGACGAGAACCGGGTTGTGCGCCTCGCCGTCTCGTCGCCGCGCGACTCCGAAGGGTCGTGTGGCGTCGACGCCGGCCCCGAGCAGCCGCGCGATCGTGCCCGCGCTCACGCGAGGTTGGTCGCCCAGCAGCAGGAGCGCCGCCTCCGCGTCGGGTACGGCGACCGCCGCCGCCAGCCCGCAGCGAACGGAGGACGCGAGACCGGTGGCCCACAGGTCGTTGCGGACCGCGCGCACTGCGTCGGACGCGCCCGCGTCGGGGCCGGGTAGCGTGCCGTCGTCCACGAGCGCTGCCTCCACCGCGTCGGCGTCGGCGCCCAGGACGATCACGAGGTGAGGGATCCCGCAGGCGAGCGCGGCGGTCGCCGCATGGGCGGCCAGGGGGCGGCCGTCGAGCGCGGCGGTGAGCTTGCCGCCGCCGAAGCGGGTCCCGGCTCCCGCGGCGAGCTCGACCGCGACCACGTCGACGGCGTCCGTCATGCGATCCTCCTCGGCGCGTGCGCCGGCGTCTGGTCGACGGCGAGCGGCACGGCCTGCGCATCCCGCCATGCGCGCGCGAGCGCGCTCCCGTGCCGGCGGTCCTCGCGTGGCGGCGGTTGATGGACACGCGGCCGGCCGCGGCGCTCGGGCCGGCCCGAGCGCTCTCCGGGCAGCCCGCCGAGCACCTCCCCGAGCCGCTCGAGGCTCGTCACGTCCTGCATCGGGAGCAGGTCGTCGATCGAGGGGAACGCCGCGGCCATGCCGGCGGCGAGCGGCCGGTAGTCGGCCCCGCTCGCGAGCGGATCGAGCCAGACGAGACGGTGGCAGCTGCGCTGCAGCCTGGCGGTCTCGAGCCCCACGAGAGCCGGATCGCCGCGATCCCACCCGTCCGACACGACGATGACGATGCCCCCGGATCGGAGGGCGCGGCGCGCCCAGCGCAGGTTGAACGTCCGCAGCGACTCCCCGATCCGCGTCCCGCCCGACCAGTCGGTGACGGCCTCGGAGACGCGTGCGAGCGCACGGTCCGCGTCGCGGGCGCGCAGCTCGCGCGTGACGCGGGTGAGGTGCGTCCCGAACACGAAGGCCTCCGCGCGGACGCCGGGCGACCGGAACAGTGCGTGCACGAACCGCAGCAGGAGGCGGCCGTGCCGCTCCATCGACCCCGAGACGTCACAGATGACCACGATCGGGCGCGGACGCCGGCGCGGACGCCGCCAGACCCAGTCGACGAGGTCGCCGCCCGACGCGACGTTGCGCCGGAACATCGCGCGCGGGGCGAGGAACGTCCCGTGCGGATGGAGCTCGTGGCGCCGGGTCCGGCGTGTCTCGAGCCGGGGACGCAGCAGCCCGATCAGGCGCTCGGCGTCCCGGAGCTCGGCCGCGGTCATCCGGTCGAAGTCGCGGTGGCGGAGCGCCTCGGCGGCGCTGTACGTGCGCGGCGAGACCACCGCAGCCTCGTCGTCCGCGGCCTCCTCGTCGTCGGCCGGCTCGGCCCTGTGCGGGCCGCCTGACGACCTGCTCGCGGGGGCTTCGGGGCGCGACTCGACGGCGCTGTCCCGATCACGCGCGTCCGGGGGTCGCGGGGTCGTCGCCTCGTCCGCGGGCGGCCGCACCAGGAGCCCGTGCTGGCGCCAGAACGCGTCGAAGACGGCGTCGTAGACGGGGATGTCGTCGCGGCGGCGGACGAAGATCGCGGAGCCCGCGGCGTGGACCTCGGTGCGGTCGCCGATGTCGACGATCGAGAGGGCGCGCGTGAAGTCGATCG
>JAKAJU010000082.1 GCA_021813655.1 Chloroflexota bacterium
CCACCGCCGATCCGACCGCGACCCGCCGCCGGCGAGACCGGCCGCCCAGTCGCTCCACTCCCTCAGGCTCCCTTCTCCCGCGGCGGATGACGCGCGAGGTCGGCCGCCACCGCCGCCTCCAGCCGATGCGCGAGCGACGATGCGAACGTCGCCGTCATGTGGCCGCCGTCCCGGTAGATGAGGTAGCTCCCGATCGTGACCGGGCAGGGGCTCGTGGGGCAGATCCACATCGTCGTGTCCACGAACCCGACGGCCTCCTTGACCGCCATCCGCTTCTCCTCGGCGAACCACGGCCCGTTCACCGCGCGGGCGACCGGCGTCGCGCACGCGAGCACGCTCGACCGGTGCCGCGCGAGGCACGCGGGCGGATCGACGACCGACGCGGGCGTGTCGGACAGGTAGATCACCCTGCCCGCGACGCTCACGAGGCGGTCCAGGGTGCGGCTGATCCCTGCCTCCCAGATCCTCGTCCGGGCGTCTCCGGTGGCGACCTTCCCGGCCGCGTCGACGGTGGCGAACCCGCGCGTCCCCGCCACGATGACCACCAGGGGCTTCTCGGCCGCGATGCGCCCGAGGGCCCACGAGCGCCAGTCGCCGCAGGCGGCGGAGACGCTCGACCGGGCCGCGATCCACTGCTGGATGTCCGCCGGAGAACAGGCCGACATCGTGAGGCTCACGAGCCGCCAGCCCCTGTCGCTCGCAAGCTGCCGGACCGCGGGGAACCACGCGAGGGCGTGGCTGTCGCCGAAGAGCACGATCGTCGTCTTCGACGATGACGCCGCGTACACGCAGCCCCACGAGGGGCGTCGGCCGTCGAGCGGGACGTGGCACCCGTCGCGGTACGGCGCCGGGTAGTCCTTCGGGGCCGCCGCGAGGGAGGGGCGCAGGTTCGCGGGCACGGGTCGGTCCTTCGTCGGGGGACGCGGCGCGAGCGCGGACGCTCCCGCATCCGTGCCCGGAGACGGCGAAGGTGCCGGACTGGCGCTCGGCCGCGGCGTGGGCGGAGGGGAGGCGGTGGGCGACAGGGATGCCGCGGGCGATGGGGCCGGCGGTGTGGCGGCGGCTCCGGCGGCGGTCTCGAGGGCCGTCGCGATCACCCCCGACACGCCCCCCGCCGGATCGCCGCCCCGGGCGGCGTCCGCGCCCACGGCGGGTCCGCCGGGGATCCCGGCGGCGATCCCCGCTCCCGCCGACAGCAGGAGCGCGCAGACGAGCGCGCCGCTCCCGAGCGCGGTGATGGCCCGGCGGCGACTCCGTCGAACGCGATGTGCCATGGGTGCCGGGACGGGCATGTCCCTCGTGCGTCCCCTGGTGCGCGGACGACGACCGGCCGCGGGCAGCACCTGAGCCTCGCGGTCGGCATGGGCGGTCCGACTGTAGCACGGCCTCCGCTGAAACCCGGGACGACGGCAGGTAGCATCGAGGCGAGCCTGTCGCGGAGCGGAGGGTGCGCCGATGAGCACGGGAACGTGGAACGTGGCCGGCCCTGCGCGGCCGTCGGTCGGCACGGGAGCGGCGCCGGCCGCCTCCCGCCCCTGGGAGGACACGGGGCGACGGTGGGCGCTCGCGAGAGCGATCGTCCGCGAGCTCCAGGCGGCGATCGCCGATCCGGCGACGCTCGCGGTGGTGCTGGGCCGGCCGGACGGGACCGGCGACCCGGTGCTCCCCGCGGACGGCGCGGCGCGCGCGACGGTCGTCGTCCGCGGCCCCGACGCTGTCGGCCGCCTCGTCTTCCCACCTACGCCCGATGCGTTCGCCGAGGGCTACCTCCGGGGTGACCTCGACATCCGCGGCGACGTCATGGCCGCGGTGGATGCCGGGAGCGCGCTCGACCTCCGCCTGCTCGGGCCCGACCGGCTCCGCCGGGTGGGACGGTGGGCTCTCGAGCTCCGACGGGCGACCCCCGCGCCGATCCCGCTGCGCCGCGTCGCACGTCTCGCCGGTGCCCCGCACTCGCCGGCGCGCGACATGGCCGCCGTCCGATTCCACTACGACGTCGGCGAGGCGTTCTTCGGACTCTGGCTCGACCGACGGCTCACGTACTCCTGCGCGTACTTCCCCGACGGGACGACCGCCGCCGACGCCCCCGGTCGACTCGACGACGCCCAGGAGGCCAAGCTCGACCTGATCGGGCGGAAGCTGCGCCTGGCGCCGGGCATCCGGCTCCTCGACATCGGGTGCGGGTGGGGCTCGCTGGTGAACCGGTCGGCGGGATGGACCGGCTGCGATGCTGTCGGGATCACGCTGAGCGAACGCCAGGCGACCGAGGCGAACACGCGCGCGACGACCGCCGGGCTCGGCGACCGCGCGCGTTCCGAGGTCCGGGACTACCGCGACCTCGCCGCGCTCGGGGTCTTCGACGCCGCCGCGTCCGTGGGGATGTTCGAGCATGTCGGGCGGGCCAACCTTCCCGTCTACTTCCGCGTCGCCTTCGACGCGCTCGTCCCGGGCGGGCTCTTCCTCAACCACGGGATCGCCGGCGTCCGGAGCGGCGGCCGGCCGGCCGGAGAGCGGCTGCGACCGCGGACCGGCCGATTCGTCGACCGGTTCGTCTTCCCCGACGGGGAGCTCGTCCCCGTGGACGAGGCGATCGCGGTCGCCCGGGCGGCTGGGTTCGAGGTCCTCGAGGCCCAGTCGCTGAGGCCCCACTACGCGCTGACGCTCGCGGCATGGGTCGCGCGGCTCGAGGCGCGATGGGACGAGGCGGTGGCCGCCGCCGGCGAGGAGGTCGCGCGGACCTGGCGGCTGTACATGTCCGCGTCGCGGCTCGGCTTCGAGCGCGGCGACATCGACGTCTGGCAGCTGCTCCTCGCGAAGCAGGTCGACGGACGCCCCGCCCCGCTGCCGCTCCGCCCCTGGTGGTGACCCGGGCGCGGGTGGTGACGCACATGCCCGAGCCGACGGCCGGCGCGCAGTCCCGGCCGGGCCGCCTCACGCGACCGCCGTAGCCACCGCGAAGGGACCAACGCCGGGCGTCGAGGCGTCGCGGAGGCGCCCACGGCCCCCGCGACCCGCCGCCTGTATCCCCGGCGGCCCCTGCCATGTCGGCGACGTATGTCGCCGTCTGTATTCGACCGGCACATGGTTCCCGACGCCCGTCCCGGAGCTCGCGACGACCGTCGTCGGGATGGATACGACCGTCGTCGGAATGGTGGCGGAGGTTGCCTCAGCCCGGGACCTCGATGCCTATGGCCGACCCCCCCGCTCTTCCCAGGATGGGGATCAGACGCATCGGACCCATGTGCTCGGTGCTCTCGCGGAGGACGGGCGGATGAACCAGGAAGCGCTCTTCGGGCTGGTCGTGGCCGCAGCGATCGGCTTCGTCGGGCTCGTCGCGTGGCTCGTGTACGAGCTGCGCCAGGGCAACGTCGAGAGCCCGCTCGCCCTCATCGGGACCTGGATCGCGCTGAGCGCCGTGACGATCGGGTTCATCCTCGTCGGCGCCTTCATCGTCGACCACGTCCTCCTCTTCATCTTCGGGACCACCGCGGCCGGGATCGGTCTCGTGCTCACGGTCGTGGCCGTCTTCGTGACGCCCATCGTCTGGGCGCTCGTGATCCGTCGTCGCGCCCATCGGATGCGCGCAGCCGCGCACTGACCGGACGGCGGCGCGGCGAGAGGAGCGGGCGTGAGCGCGTTCGGATCCGGGTCGGGCATGGAGAAGGCGGGTGTCCTCCTCGCCATCTTCGACTTCCCGATGCTGACCGTCGGCTACCGGACGGTCATCGACGCGGAGAGCGACATGCGCGTCGTCGGCGAGGCCGAGACCCGCGACTCGCTCCGCGACGCGATCGACCGCTCCGCCGCGGACGTGGCCATCGTCGAGTGCCAGCCGTACACCACCGACGGGTGCCTCACCTACCGGATGCTCGAGAGCCTCAAGAGCGCGAGCCCGTCGCTGCGGATCCTGGCCCTCGAGTGCCGGTGCGGGAGCGAGCAGTTCTCCCTGGCCCTCCGGTCGGGCGCCGACGGCTTCCTCAATCGGAGCGCGCATCCGATCGATGTGACCAGCGCGATCCGCGCGGTCAGCCGCGGCCAGACCTACGTGAGCCCGGCGATCGTCACGAAGATGATCGACACCTACGTCCTCCGGAGCCAGCAAGGCTACGTCGAGGACATCTACGACTCGCTCAACGACCAGGACCGCGAGCTCCTCCGCCTCGCGGCGGTCGGCCACACGAACCGCGAGATCGCGCGCGAGCTCCGGGTGAGCGAGCAGACCGTCCACAACCACCGGGCATCGGTCATGGAGAAGCTCGGGTTCCACGATCGCGTCGACCTGCTCAAGTACGCGATCAAGCGCGGGGTCATCGAGGTCAGCGACCTGTGAACGCCGTCCGCTCGTCCTTCCGCAACCTCGGGGCCCGGATCGGGCGGCCGCGGGGATTCCTCGGGTGGGTCCGGTACGGCGCGGTCGCTCTCGGACTCGCGATCCTCCTCGTCGCGATCGTGGCCATCGGCGCGGTCGCCGCCGCGACCTTCTACGACCAGTACGGCGCTCACCAGGCACGCAACGCGAAGGCGTGGGCATCCCTCACGCCCCAGTACGCCGCCGACTCGGGCCAGTGCGCCAGCTGCCACCGGACCGAGTACGGGAAGTGGTCGGAGTCGCGGCACGTCGTCGTCGGCTGCCAGACCTGCCATGGCGCGCTCGCCGAGCACGTGGCGACCGCGCCGGTCCCCGAGTCCGCCGAGGCGATCGACGAAGCCGAGGCCGGCGCGGCCTCGCCCATCCCCGTCCACGGAGCCCCGCTTCCGGTCCCGCCGACCGACAGGCTCTGCACCGTGTGCCACGAGCGGACGATCGGGATCCCCGCCGGGTTCCGGGCGATCGTCCCCGCGGTGCACTACCCCGGCACCTCCTGCCTGCAGTGCCACGACGTGCACACCGCCGTCGCGGTCCCGCCGCCGACCATCACGCACTCGCTCGCCAACGTCCCCGAGTGCACCGCCTGCCACGGCACGACCGTCACGAACGGTGTCAAGCCGATGCCGGCCGGCCACGAGCTCTCCTCCGACGCCATCTGCCTCGGCTGCCACAAGCCCGAGCCGGGGATGACGCCGCATCCCATCCCCACGCCCCTGCCCTAGGACGGTGACGTCGATGACCCGTTCGCACGCTCGACACGGCGCCCGCCCGGGAGCCCGGCGATGACCATCTCCCGACGCCGCTTCATCGAGTCCGGGCTCGCGGTCTGTGCCGGGCTGGTGGGATCGCAGGCGGTCGCCGCGCTCCTGCCGTCCGGCGGCGTGGGCACGGCCGTCGCGGGCGACGCGACGCCGTCGCCGGCATCGACCGATGCGACGGGCGGGACCTCGGCGCCGTACGACCCGAACGCGCACTCCTGGGCGTTCCTCGTCGACACGACGCGCTGCATCGGCTGCGGCAACTGCGTCAAGGCCTGCAAGCGCGAGAACCACGTTCCCGAGAAGCCGCCGTACAACCGGACGTGGGTCGAGCTGCACGTGGTCGAGGACGATGGGTCGCTCGTCATCACGTCCCCCGACGGCGGCATCGAGGGCTTCCCTCCGGTGCCGGTGGGCGTGGAGCCGCAGGACGTCTCGCTCGCCTACTTCGTGCCGCGCCTCTGCATGCAGTGCCAGAACGCCCCGTGCACGTCGGTGTGTCCCGTCAGCGCCACCTACACGACACCCGACGGCGTCATCCTCGTGGACCAGGACCGCTGCATCGGCTGCGGCTACTGCGTCGTCGCGTGCCCGTACGGCGCGCGCTACATCGTCCCGAGCGGCGAGTCCTCGCCCATGGGCATCCCGGGCGTCGTCGACAAGTGCACCTTCTGCTACCACCGCGTCACGAGGGGGATGCGCCCTGCGTGCGTCGAGGTGTGCCCGGTCCAGGCGCGCCAGATCGGCGACCTCGACGATCCGGCGGACCCGGTGACCGTCGCGATCAAGGAGAAGCGCACCGTGGTGCTCAAGCCGGAGCTCGGCACGAAGCCGAGGGTCCACTACGTGGGCCTCGAGAGCGAGGTGGGGTGATGGCCGTGACCGTCGCCGGCCGCACCGTGACGGCGGATCCTCGCCTCGCGTGGCGCGCCGTGAGGATCGAGGTCGCGAGCCAACCCCGTGCCCTGAAGGCCTGGTTCGCGTTCCTCACCCTCCTCCTCGCGATCGGCGCGGTGGGCGCCCTCCTCAGCCTTCCGCCGGGCGACGAGGTCTTCGGCACGAAGCCGTCGTTCGAGTGGGGCCTGCTCATCTCGGCCTACGTCTTCTTCGCGATCACGACGAGCGGCCTCTGCCTCGCGTCCTCCCTGGGGACGGTCTTCGGGATCGACCGCTTCCGGCCGCTGGAGAAGCGCCACGCGCTCCTCGCGCTCTTCAGCCTCGTGACGGCCTTCGGCGTCATCGCGCTCGACCTCCACTACCCGGTCCGGCTGGCCTTCGGGGCGGTCCTGTCGCCCTCTCCGATGTCCCCGATGTGGTGGATGGGCGTGCTCTACTTCGGCTACCTCGCGCTCCTCGTCGTCGAGGTCACCAGCATGTTCACGAGGCGCGAGCGGATCCACAACGTCTCGTGCCTGCTCGCGTCCTTCATGGCGATCCTCGCGCCGTCCACGCTCGGTGCGGTCTTCGGCGTCCTCGCGTCGCGCCCGTACTGGCACGGCAGCTTCACGCCGCCGTCGCTTCTGATGGCGGCCCTGCTCGCGGGGATCTCGCTCCTCGGGATCGTCTTCTGCGTGGTCGTCCGCTTCCGCCTCGCCGGCTGGGAGCGGTCGCAGAGCCTCGCCGTGCCCGGCCTGCGCGTCCTCCTCACGATCGCGCTCTTCACGGCGTTCCTCGTGACCGGCTGGCAGGTCCTCACGACCCTCTACGGCGGTGTCCCCGGGCTCTCCGACTCGATGGATGCCGTCCTCGTCGGACCGCTCGCGCCGACCTTCTGGATCGGCAAGGTGCTCATCGGGCTCGCGATCCCGCTCGTCCTCGTCGCGCTGCCCCGCTTCTACTCGGTCGGACCGCTCTTCGTGGCGTCCGTCCTCACGTTCGTCGGTGTCTTCTTCGACCGGACCATCTTCGTGAACGCCGGCCAGGTCGTGTCCTCGACCGCGGCGTCCGGCGTCGTCTCCATGCCATTCAACACGTACACGCCGAGCCTCGTCGAGATCGCGATCGTCATCGGCGCGTTCGGGTTCTTCGCGATGGCATACACGCTCGCCGAGCGGTTCCTCGACATGAGCGAGCACACCGGCGACCACCTCCCGATCCTCTCCCGCTGGGGGCGGCACGATCCGCACGGTCATGCCGCCGCGGGACCGTACGCGCACGGCACCGCGGCCACGGAGCACTGATCGATGAGCCTCAACGTGCGGACGATGATCACCGCGACGGGCGTCGCCGGACTCATGCTCGGGACGGTCGTCGTCGCCGGCACGATCGGCGTCGGGATCGGTCTCCTCGGCACGCACGGCGGCGGCGAGGTCACGGTCGGCTCCCCCGCACCGACGCCCACGGCCACGCCGACCCGGCCGATCGCCGACCAGGTGGACATGACGCTGCGTGGCGACTGCAAGGCCTGCCACCTGGCCACCGGCGGCGGCGTGGGCACGAAGCCGATCCCGGCGCTCGCGCACCCGCTCGAGGGCTGGACCGACTGCACCGGGTGCCACGCGCCGGACAAGCTCGTCCAGACGGCGCCCGGCCACACGGGCATCCACAAGGACCAGTGCACCGTCTGCCACACGAAGTACTCGGCCCCGGCGCCGAATCGACCCCACCCCGCCGAGCTGCAGCTCGACTGCCTCAGCTGCCACGGGACCACGAAGGCGCACCTGCCGAGCACGATGGCGGGCTGGAAGGACACGACGTGCTGGCTCTGCCATCGCGCGACGGACAACCCGGCCCCGCAGGTCCCGCACACGCTCTCGCTGACGGTGTCCTGCCGGTCCTGCCATACGGCGGGGAAGACCGGGGCCCTCCCCGCGAGCCATGCGACGCGGATCGACGACACGTGCACCGCGTGTCATCTGCCCGACCCGAGCGCGCCGCCCGTGGCACCGCACGATCTCGCCTCTCGCGCCGGGCAGTGCCTCTTCTGCCACGATCCGGGAGCCCGGTCGCCGGGCGCGACACTGCCGCTCCCTGGCGCGACGCCGGAGCCGACCGCGGTGCCGTGACCCGCGTGGGGGGGTCGGGCACCGACACCCGCGGGCGTCGGGTTATCGGGCGCGCGGGTGGCCGCTCAGACCGTGGCGGTCTCGCCATCCTCTCCGGCGGGCTGTGGCTCTATCTCATCCCGTCGCTCGCTGTGTCCGGACGCCCACCGCCATGCCAGACGCGGAAGACGGTCCGCCAGGGCCCGCGCGAACACGGCCACCGCGGCTGCGCCGGGGATCGGCAGCGAGAAGCCGAAGCCCGTGACAAGCGACAACACGGGCATCGTCACGGTCGCGTAGTGGAGTTGTGAGAGAGGCCAGAGCACGGGCACGGCCAGCCACAGTCCGCGGCGCCAGCCGAGCGCTGCGAGCCCGACGAGACCGAGCGGGATCAACCACGGCACGCTGAGCGCGGACAGGCCTCCCGCCGTCTGCCGGATCAGGCTTTCCCGGACAAGGTCGAGATCCGCGATGAACCGGCCCCAGGGGAGGATCAAGACCGAAGCGCCGAGGAGGCACGCCGCGATCGCGAGGTCGCGCCAGCGACGATCGGCGAGAAGCGGCATCACCGCGTAGGGCTTCAGGAGCGGGGCGAGGGCCGCCAGCCGGCCGCCGCCAAGGACGAGAAGCCCGAGGACGACTGGCTCCGCATTCCCTACTGTGGTCGCGCTCACCGCCGGCGGGAAGAGGCACCACCACCACGCCAGACGGAGCCGTCTCACGACGAGGACGAGCACGATGGCGTCGAGCGAGACCCACGTCGCGCGCACGACCGCCTCGGGCATGAAGGCGAATGGTGCGGAGAACAGGAGGCTCGACGGGGGTGCGGCGAACAGGACCGGGTCACCATACGGACCCCATTGGATAGAAGTGGCCCAGGGGTCTCCACCAGCGAGCCAGGCCCGCGCCGCGGCCGCGTAGATGGCAGCGTCGCCGCCGACGATCCGGAGGTCGAGTGCGCCCCGAACGAGCCACGCAGAGTAGGCGACGAACCAGCCGACGACCGCCAGCCGACCCACGGTCGCGAAGACGAAGCGCCAGTCGAGCCCCCGCATGCTCCCTCCCCGATGAGGAAGATGCTACGCGCTCGTGCCGGTCGCAGGCCCCGCCGTCGTGGCATGCGCCGAGAGGTACGGGCGGAACGGGCCCACTGACCCGTGCCCCGTCCATCGACCGGCCGCGCGCTAGGGGCCGGATGACCCTCCCCGGATGGGTGGGTCGCGCGCGGATAGTTGCTGTGCGCATTGCGCGTCCCGGTGAGGACGCGCCCGCGGACGAGGTGAGGTGCGGTGAGAGGCAACGGGCAGGTCCCGCTCAGGAGCATGAAGCTCGGGGTCCTGCTCGCCGTGTTCGACTTCCCGATGCTGAGCGTCGGGTATCGCACCGCGATCGACGCCGAGATGGACATGCAGGTCGTCGGCGAGGCCGAGAGCCGCGAGACGATCGTGCCGGCCCTCGAGCGGTCGTCCGCCGACGTCGTCATCGCCGAGTGCCTCCCGTACGGGACCCAGGGTTGCTCGTCGTTCCAGACGATCGAGGCGATCCGCGCCGCAAAGCCGTCGGTCCGGATCCTCGCTCTCGACTGCCGATGCGGCACCGAGCAGTTCTCGCTGGCCCTCAAGGCCGGAGCCGACGGGTTCCTCACGCGCAACGAGCAACCGGGCGACGTCGTCAACGCGCTCCGGTGCGTGAGCCGGGGCCAGACGTACGTGAGTCCGTCGATCGTGACCAGGATGGTGAACACGTACGTCCTGCGGAGCCCCCAGGGGTACGTCGAGGACGCGTACGACTCCCTCTCGGACCGCGATCGCGAGCTCCTCCTCCTCGCCGCGGTCGGCCACACCAACCGCGAGATCGCGAAGACGCTCCACCTGAGCGAGCAGACGGTCCACAACTACCGGGCGAACATCATGGAGAAGCTCGGGTTCCACGACCGCGTCGAGCTCCTCAAGTTCGCGATCCGGCGCGGGGTGATCGAGGTCTCCGACCTGTAGACACCGCGGCGGCTCGGCCACCGCCGGCGAGGTCCTGCGGCTGCTGGACGAGGCGTCGTCGGGCCGCGATCGCGCCGGCTCAGCCCGCGATCGCGCCGGGTCAGGGCGTCGGCGAGCCTGGTCGCGTCCGCGTCGATGCCCCAGATGAGGCCGGACCCTCGGCACGTGAGCCACGGGAAGCCGAGGACGTAGAGGCCCGGCACCGGCGTCTCGACGCCGTCGGGGCGTGGGACCCCGCGCCCGTCGAGCCACGCGGGGTCCAGGTAGTCGAACCGCCCGCCGAAGCCGGTCGCCCAGACGACGCTTGCGATGCCTGAGGTGTCGAGGTCGATCGTCTCCGGAGAGCGGACGGAGGCCGGATCCGGGTGCGGCACGTCGGCCGGATCGTGCTCGACGGGCGGGAGCGACGCCGCGATGCCGCGCGCGATGAGTCCCTGCTCCACGCGCCGGATGACGGCGATCGAGGACTCGTCGGCGAACCGGATGCTCTCGCCGAGGTCGTCGTCGAAGGTGAGCCGCGAGCCCTCCACGGACCGGAGGTGACCGGTGAGGCGGACGCCGATGCTCTCGAGCCACTGGAGGCTGAGGGTGTGCCCGTACCGCCCGACGCCCGAGGTGAGCGGCTGTGCCGCCCGGCTGGCGGACGGGTCGGGCAGGTCCTCCGCCCTCTGATCGAAGAAGCCGGCCGGCACCAGCCACTCGAGGGTGTCGCTTCCGCGGTACCGGCGCGGGGACCCGCCCCGCCCGGTCGCTCCGGAGGCGCGATGCTCCCACGTTCGCTGGACGGGGGCAAGACGGCGCGAAGGCGCCAGCCCCCTCTCCAATCTCACCCCGCGCGAGGCGGCCGGACGGCGCACCCGCGCACCGCCGACGGGTCGCCGTGCACGGCAGAGGGCGGCTGACGGAGTACCATGACGCCAGCTACCCGCCGGAAGGGGAAGACTCCGCGGACAGCGCCCGGAGTTGCCGGGCAGCCTGTGCCGGGCACGCGCGTCCTCCTTCCGGCGCATCGTCGAGGAGGAGTGTGGAGCTGGCCAAGGTGGCGCGCGGGAAGGTTCCTGATCCGAGGGTCTCGGTCGATCTCGGCCGCCTGAAGATCCTCGCGGTCGCGGCACCGATCGCATTCGTCGTGTTCGGCGAGCTCGTGCGCTTCCACTTCGTCGCCGCCGATCCGACGCAGCAGGCCGAGAACATCGCGCTCGCTGCCCTGCTCGTCATCGCCGTCCTCGCGTTCGCTGCGGTCATGTTCACGTTCATCGAGCGTGCGCAGCGCGCCGTCCTGCGCCAGAACCGGGAGCTTGCCGCGGTCAACTCGGTCTCCACCGCCGTCCAGGGGGAGCTCGGCGTGGACGAGGTGATCGATGCAGCCCTCGAGAGCGTCATCTCCTCGACCGGCGCGACGGAGGCGTCGGTCACCGTCTTCCCGCGCGAGCACGGGCCCCGCGGTGAAGGGGTCATCGAGCGCCGCGTCGTCGTCGCCGATCACGCGTCGAGCATGCCCGCGCCCGGGGCGGAGGTCCCCCACCTCATCGACATCCCGCTCTCGGTCGGGCCGGTGGTCGTCGGGCGGATGCGCCTCCACATGCCTCCCCACGCGGACAGGCCGGACGTGCTCGAGAGCGCGACGCTCGCGAACATCGGCCATCAGCTCGCGTGCAGCATCCAGATGACGTCGCTGATCAGCGACCTGCAGCGCCGGCGGCTCGAGGGCCACGCGTTCTACGACATCCTCCTGCAGGTCTCCAACCAGCACCCGGTGACCGACGTGCTCGCGTCGGTGGTGCGCCACGCACGGGACCTGCTCCAGAGCGACGAGGCCTCCCTCTGCCTGGGCCGCACGACCGCGTCGCTGATCGCCGCCGACGACGGCGCGCCGACGTTCATGGTCCTGGCGGACGGAACGATCTGCCTGTGCTCGGACCCCGAGCGCTTCGCGGACCTCCCGGAGCGCCCGCCCGCCTGCCCGGCGCGGACCTCGCCCGACCTCCTGGGCACCCTCGAGGTCCGCCTCGAGAGCGTCGAGGGCCCGCTCGGCGACCTCATGGTCGGCCGGCGCGACGACAAGCCGTACACGAGCCGAGACCGCGGCTTCCTCCTGAGCCTCGCGAGCCTCGCGTCGATCGCGATCACCGGCGAGCGCCAGCGCGAGAGCGAGCGCCAGGGCGCGATCCTCGCGGAACGGGAGCGGATCGCGCGCGAGATGCACGACAGTCTCGCCCAGGTCCTCGGCGCGACCCACCTGCGCCTGCGCGCGATCGCGACCCGCGAGGAGGTGCGGACCGCCGCGCCGCTCGAGGCTGAGATCAGGGAGCTCGCGGACATCCAGGAGGAGGCGTACCGGGACGTGCGGGAGGCGCTCCTCGGGCTCCGCGAGGCGAGCCGGCCGCATCGCGGCCTCGTCGAGAGCCTCCGCGCCTACCTCGTGAAGTACTCGCAGCAATCCGGCGTGGCGGCCTCTCTCGCGACTGATATCGAAGCCGAGCCGCCGCTGTCGCCGCGCGCGGAGGTCCAGGTCATCCGGGTGATCCAGGAGGCCCTGACGAACGTCCGGAAGCACTCGGGCGCGAAGGCGGCCGTCGTCCACATCGAGACCGACGCATCGGCCACCACGATCGTCATCGAGGACGACGGGCGAGGCTTCGACCTCGGCGGGACGCTCCTCGGCCGGGACGGCTTCGGGCTCCACTCGATGCGGGAGCGGATGGAGCTGATCGGGGGTACCCTGTCGATCGATTCGGCGCCCGGCCAGGGGACGCGCATCATCGCGCGCGTGCCGGCGTTGCCCTACGCGTCCAGCATTCTCGAGGTGACCGGTGCCGGGACCTGACGATCCCATCCGGATCCTGCTCGTCGACGACCAGCCGCTCTTCCGCAAGGCGATCGCGTCGCTCATCGACGGCCAACCCGACTTCGCCGTCGTGGGCGAGGCCGAGAACGGGCTCGACGGCGTCGAGCAGACGCGCGCGCTGCAGCCGGACCTCGTCGTCATGGACGTGGACATGCCCGTCATGAACGGGGTCGAGGCCGTACGGCTCATCCGCGAGCAGGTCCCGGCGACGAAGGTCGTGATGCTCACCGTCTCGGAGGACGAGGACGACCTCTTCGACGCGATCCGCTACGGGGCGCACGGCTACCTGCTCAAGGATCTCCGACCCGAGCAGCTCTACGACATGCTCCGGTCGGTCATGCGCAACGAGACGCCCCTCTCCCCGGCGATCGCGGGGCGCGTCCTCGCCGCGCTGCGCGGCTGGGGCGCGAGCGGCGGCGCGGCATCCGGCCCGTTCCGATCGCCGGGCAGCGCGACACCGGAGGGGCCCGCGCTCACCAGGCGCGAGGTCGAGATCCTCCAGCTCGTCGCCGACGGGCTCTCGAACAAGGAGATCGGCGTCCGGCTGTCGATCACCGAGGGCACCGTGAAGAACCACGTCCACAACGCCCTCGAGAAGCTGCACCTCGAGAACCGGATCCAGGCCGCGGCGTACGTCGTCCGCCAGGGGATGGGCCGGAAGCCCGAGCCGATCTGACCCGCCGCCCGGGACGCTGGCCCGCTCGGCCTGGGGCGCGGGCGGCCCCGCGTGAGGGGCGCGGGCGGCCCGCGTGACTGGCCACTGACCCCGCCTGATCGCGCCAACCATGACGGCTGAGTAGGGCGCGTCTGTATCCGCGCTGTACCAGTCGGGCTATTCCCAGCACGCAGGCGCAGGCCCACGCTTCGCCCCATCACGCGTTCCCTCGCGCGATGACGGGTATGCGGAGCGGCGACATGGAGCAGGGTCAGGGAGGACCTGCGGGAGGGGAGACTCCGATCGGCGACGCCTTCGAGGCGACGCTCGTCGGTGCTCCCGCACCGGCGTCGGCGCCCGCGCCCGGGGCCGAGTCCCCCGCGCCAAGGGCCGAGTCCCCCGCGCCAATGGCGACGCTCCCGACGCCCGTGCCCCCTGCACAGGCCGCACCACCCGCGCCGGCCGGGCCCGCCTCGACGCGACGCAGGTTCATCACGTACCTGCTCGGGTTCTCCGTCGTGTCCTCCCTCGCGCTCATCGCGGCTCCGGTCGTCGCGTTCCTGGTGCCGCCCAAGGAGAGCTCGACCGGCGGCGGCGGCAAGGTGACGGCCGGCACCACGGCGGACATCCCGCCCGGCACGGGCAAGGTCGTCGCGATGGGCAGCAAGCCCGTCATCGTGGTGAACACCGATCAGGGGGTGAAGGCCTTTTCCGCGATCTGCACGCACCTCGGGTGCATCGTCGCGTACGACGACCAGAACTCGGTCATCGCGTGTCCGTGCCATGCCGGGAAGTTCAACCCGCAGACGGGCGCGGTCATATCCGGCCCGCCACCCGCACCGCTCCCGCCGGTGAACGTGTCGGTCGAGAGCGACACCATCTACCTCGTGGCGAGCGCGTGAGGACGTGACATGACCGTCGACGCCGAGCACGCCTCCCCCGCCTCCCTGGTGAAGGACCCGGCCGAGTGGGTCGAGTCGCGGACCGGCTTCCGCGAGCTGGCGGCCGCGCTCCTCCACGTCCGCATCCCCGCGGAGGCCCAGACCCTCTACTTCGGGGGGATCGCGCTCTTCCTGTTCGTGATCCAGGCGGCCACGGGCACGCTTCTCGCGCTCTACTACAAGCCCTCGCCCGAGGTGGCGTACGACAGCGTCATCTCGATCATGAACGACATCAACTTCGGGTGGCTCATCCGGAGCGTCCACCATTGGGCGGCGAACCTGATGATCCTGTTCGTCGCCCTGCATCTGCTCCGCGTGTTCTTCCAGGCGGCGTTCAAGCGGCCGCGCGAGCTCACATGGATCTTCGGCGTCTGCCTCCTGGGGGTGACGCTCGTCTTCGGGTTCACCGGATACCTGCTGCCGTGGGACCAGCGCGCGTACTGGGCGACGGTCGTGGGCACGGACATCGCCGGCGCCGTCCCGATCGTCGGCGACCAGCTCCTGCTGCTCCTCCGCGGGGGCGCCGACGTGACGGCGGCCACGATGAGCCGGTTCTTCGGCATCCACGTCCTCGTGCTGCCGATCGCGCTCGTGGTCCTCATGGCGGTCCACCTGACGCTCGTGCACCAGCTGGGCCTGGCGAACCCGAAGAAGATCGACCCGATGCCCGGCCCGCCCACCGGGCCCACCCGGCGGTTCTTCCCCGACTACGTCCTCGACGAGCTCATCGCCTGGTACTTCATCTTCGCGATCCTCGTCGTCCTCGCCTCGCTCTTCCCGGCGAGCATCGAGGCCAAGGCGAACCCGCTCGAAACGCCCGAGGGGACCAAGCCGGAGTGGTACTTCCTCGCGGTCTATGAGTTCCTGAAGGTGGTCCCGCGGCTGATCGGGATCATGCTGCCGATCATCGGCCTCGCGCTCATCGCCATCTGGCCGTTCCTGGAGCGGGGCCCCGCGGTGCTCATGCGCCGCCGGAAGCGGGTCGTCGTGTTCGCGACGGTCGTCCTCCTGGTCGGCATCTACTTCACCGGCGTGGGGCTCAACTTCTTCCCGCCCCCGCCGGGGGCGGGCGTATGAGCCGGCACGGCCGCATGAGCCGACCCGGACGCGCGAGGCGGACCGACCCCGCGGGCCGGCCGGGAGTGCCCCTGTGGGCACGGGCCTTCTTCATCGTCGCGTGCCTCGTGGGCTCGCTCGTCGTCGCCGGCGTCGCGAGCGCGCAGGACCCCTCGCCATCGGACGCTGGCGCGGGCGCTGCGGCCTCCCCCGCCCCGTCGGGCTCCCCGGCCGCGTCGGCCCAGGCGACGCCCACACCCGTGCCCGTCGTCCTCCCGTTCGAGCTCATCGCGCCGACGGTGGCACCGGCGTCGCTCGTCCCGGGGCCCACGCCCATGGCGCCCATCGCACACCCGTCCGACGGGCAGTCCAACACGTGCGCCGACTGCCACGCGTCGGTGAGCATCCGGCAGGAGCGGATCACCGACGAGTGGAAGGCGAGCGTCCACGGGCAGAACGGCATCGGCTGCGCCGACTGCCACGGTGGCGATCCGACGTCCGACCGGATGGGGATCGCGATGGACCGCCAGGCGGGGTTCATCGGCAGGCCCGACCGGATCGAGACGATCAAGGTCTGCGGAAGCTGCCACTCCGACCCCAACATCATGAAGCCGTTCGGGCTCCCGACCGATGAGTTCGCGAAGTACTGGACGAGCGTCCACGGCCAGCAGCTCCTGAAGGCCCAGGACACGCAGGTCGCGATCTGCATCGACTGCCACGGCTCGCATGACGTGAAGAAGACGTCCGACCCGACGGCGAAGGTCTACTCGTTCAACGTGCCCGACCTCTGCGCGACCTGCCATTCCGACCAGGCGAAGATGGCACCGTACGGGATCCCGACCGACCAGTACGACATCTACAAGGAGAGCGTCCACGGGAAGGCGCTGCTCACCGACAAGGACGTCCGCGCGCCCTCGTGCGCGTCGTGCCACGGCTCACACGACGCGAAGCCGCCGACCGACACCACGGTCGTCAACGTCTGCGGCAGCTGCCACACCGCGACCGAGGACCTCTACAAGCAGAGCCGCCACGCGGAGCTCGGGGCCGCGGCGCCCAGGTGCTGGACCTGCCACGGGACGCATGATGTCTCGCAGCCGTCCTCAGCGCTGTTCTTCCACCCGACCCCGCCTGACTACCAGTGCAGCACGTGCCACAACCTCGAGAGCAAGACCCTCCGCATCGAGACGGGGCGGTTCAAGGACGCCGCCGACCGTCGCTGTGACACCTGCCACCATCCGGATTCCGACATCTACGCCCAGGCGCAGGCGATCCACGATTCGCTCACGACGGCCCAGTCCGCCTACGACGACGCCCAGGCACGCATCGACCAGGCGGCCGGCCTGGGGATGATCGTGAGCGACGCCGACGTGACCCTCGCCGACGCGAAGACGAGCCTCATCAAGGCCCAGGCCGCCGTGCACACGACGAAGCTCACGCTGGTGGACGCGTCGGCGAAGGACGCCGAGGACAAGGCCGCCAAGGCGGCCGCGATCGCGCAGGCGAAGCTCGACGACGGCATCTTCCGCAGGCAGGCGATGGTCGTCGTCGTCATCATCGTCCTGCTCAACGCCGTCGCGCTCTTCATCGTCAAGAAGTGGATCGAGCGCCGGCGGGAGGGAGAGGCCGCGTAGGGCCAGGCCCGACCGGGGCCGGTGCCGCGTCGGAACCGTCCGGGGCCGCGGGAGGCCGGTCGATCGGGGCCGGCGCCGCGTCGGAGCCGGTCGGGGCCGCGTCGGGGCCGGCGCCGCGTCGGAGCCGGCGGGAGCCACGGGAGAGGCCAGCCTGCCGACCGGGGCCGCGGGAGGGGCCGCGGGAGGGAGCCACGGGAGGGGCCAGCCTGAGGCCTGCCGACCGGGCCCGGCGCCGCGTCGGAGCCGTGCGGGTGCGCGGGAGGCCGGTCGATCGGGGCCGGCGCCACGTCGGGGCCGGCGGGAGCCACGGGAGAGGCC
>JAKAJU010000116.1 GCA_021813655.1 Chloroflexota bacterium
GAGATCCCTCTCGCCCGCCGGCACGACGCCGTCCTCGGGCATCCGGGTGCGGCGCATGGCGCCACGGGGGCGTCCGGGCAGACGTACGCAGCCGGCGCCGCCGGGAGACCGGCCACCGCTCCCGCGAAGGCGCCGGTCGTCCACGCGAGCGGCCGGAAGGCGCCGGCGGACGCCGAGCCGGCGCCGCTCGGCGCGGACCGCCGCGGTACGGGCTCCGATCCGCGGACGTCCGCGGACCGCCGCTGACCGGGCCGCGCCGGACCCGCCGGCTGCGGTTCCGGCGCCACGGCACCACGCCCTGACGCCTTCGGCACCGGGCCAGCGCGACCCCTTCTCGCCGCGCCTGCGCGACCCCTCGTCCCCGCGTTGAGCCCGCTGTAGACTGCCCGCACGCCGCGCGACGGTCGCGGGCGGCACGGCCCTGGGAACCGAGGAGGGCGCCCGTGAGCGTCGACGAGCACATCCCGGATCGCCCCGAGATCGAGGGGCTCCTGCTCGAGAGCCGAGCCTTCGAGCCGAACGCCGCATTCGTCGCCCAGGCGAACGCGACGGCCGACCTCTACGCGGAGGCGGAGCGCGACCCGGATGCCTTCTGGGCCGCGCGCGCTCACGAGCTCATCTCCTGGTTCACGCCCTTCGGGAAGGTGCTCGACTGGGACCTGCCGTTCGCGAAGTGGTTCGTCGGCGGCGAGCTCAACGTCACCTACAACTGCGTGGACAGGCACGTGGAGCGAGGCCTCGGGGACAAGGTCGCGTATCACTGGATCGGCGAGCCCGGCGACACGCGGACGATCACGTTCGGAGACCTCCAGCGCGAGGTGAACAAGGCCGCGAACGCGCTGCGGGAGCTCGGGGTCGGGAAGGGCGATCGCGTCGCGATCTACCTGCCGATGGTGCCGGAGCTGCCGATCTCGATGCTCGCCTGCGCGAAGCTCGGGGCGGCGCACACGGTCATCTTCGGCGGCTTCTCGGCCGAGGCGCTGTCGGATCGGATCAACGACGCCCAGGCCAAGGTCCTGATCACGGCGGACGGCGGTTGGCGCCGCGGCCGGAAGGTTGGCCTCAAGCACCACGCCGACGAGGCCATCGTCTCGACGCCGTCGATCGCCCACACGCTCGTCGTCAACCGCCTCCACGACGGCTGCCACATGGTCGAGGGCCGCGACCACTGGTGGGGCGAGTTCGTCGGCCGGCAGAGCGCCGAGTGCGACCCCGTGCCCGTCGAGTCCGAGCAGATGCTCTACCTGCTCTACACGTCGGGCACCACGGCCAAGCCGAAGGGGATCGTCCACACGAGCGCCGGCTACCTCCTGGGGTCGGCATGGACGCATCAGGCCGTCTTCGACGTGAAGCCGGACGACGTCTACTGGTGCGCCGCGGACATCGGCTGGGTCACCGGCCACTCCTACATCGTCTACGGCCCGCTCGCGAACGCGACGACCGGCGTCATGTACGAGGGTGCACCCGACACGCCCGACTGGGATCGCTGGTGGGAGATCGTCGAGCAGTACAAGGTCACGATCCTCTACACGGCGCCGACCGCGATCCGCGCCTTCATGAAGCAGGGGCCCGCCTATCCGGCGAAGCACGATCTGAGCTCGCTGCGCCTGCTCGGGTCCGTCGGCGAGCCGATCAACCCGGAGGCCTGGCTCTGGTACCACGAGCACATCGGCGGCCGCAGCGCACCGATCGTGGACACGTGGTGGCAGACGGAGACCGGATCGATCCTCATCAGCCCGCTGCCGGGCGTCACGACGACGAAGCCGGGATCTGCCACGTTCCCGCTGCCGGGGATCTCGGCGGACGTCGTCGATGCGACCGGCGCGTCCGTCCCGAACGGGGCCGGCGGCTACCTGGTCATCAAGCGGCCGTGGCCGTCGATGCTCCGCGGCATCCACGGCGATCCCGAGCGCTACCGCCAGACGTACTGGAGCCGGTTCCCGGGGATGTACTTCGCGGGCGACGGTGCGAAGCGCGACCAGGAGGGCTACTTCTGGCTCCTCGGCCGCGTCGACGACGTCATGAACGTGGCCGGCCACCGGATCAGCACGATCGAGGTCGAGTCCGCGCTCGTCGACCATCCCTCCGTCGCCGAGGCGGCGGTCGTGGGAAAGACCGACGACATCTCCGGCCAGGCGATCTTCGCCTTCGTCATCCTCAAGGCTGGCCAGGAGCCGTCCGACGCGCTCGCGGTCCAGCTCCGTGAGCATGTCGCCTACGTCATCGGCCCGATCGCGCGACCGCGGTACCTGCTCTTCACGCCCGACCTGCCCAAGACCCGGTCGGGCAAGATCATGCGACGCCTGCTCCGCGACATCGCGGAGGGCCGCTCGCTCGGCGACACGACGACCCTCGCGGACGCGACGGTCGTGGACGTCATCCGCGAGAGGACGGGTGGCGCGGAGGAGGACTGAGCCGGTGCCCCTCTTCGACATCTTCCGGAAGAAGCCGGCGGCGCCTCCCGCGGCGCCGCCACAGGCGCCGAAGCCGTCCGGGGTCCCCGTCGATGCCTGCACGGAAGACTGGCGGATCCGCGGCCGGGTAGCGGTGGAAGGCCGCCTGCTCGACGCGCTCAACCGCCGGGATCCACTCGGGATCATGACGCCCGAATGGGCGCCGATCGACGGATCCGCGGGTTTCGAGCCGGTGCCGGGCCTCCGCACGATCGACCCCTTCGATCTGCTCATCGTCTTCGCGCACCCGGAGACCATGCCGGCCCGCACGCCCGAGGAGAGTGCCGCCCGCCGGCGGTCCAAGGAGACGTTCGAGGTCCTCGTCGACCTGGCGCCGTTCCAGGTCGCCGGGACCGTCCATCTGTATCCGGGCCTCGACACCTCCTCGCTGCTCGAGCACAGCACCGACCTCTTCGTCGCCTTCACCGGGGCGATCGCGACGATCGGAGGCGGGCAGCGCGTCGGTCCGGAAGAGCCGACGACGATCCTCGTCAACCGCTCCTACCTGACGCACGTCGAACAAGTCGACGAGGTGACGATGCGCGCGATCCTCGCCGCGCCGCCGAACCCGCCGCGGCCCGTCGGGGCTGCGCCCGGCCTGGCAGCGCCCGCCCCGGCAGAGCCCGTCCCGGCAGAGCCTGCCGCGGCGGGCGGAGGTGCACCCGGCGGTCCCGCCGGCGAGGCCGGCTGACGCTGGCCGCGGCGAGAGTGAGATAAAGGAGAGGCCCGGGCCGGCCGGCCCGGGCCCCTCTCGTTCGCGCGGATGGCGCGTCCCGCTCAGAGTCCGTGAACCAATCGCCCGCGACGAGCGAGCGGGCTGGTGAGGGTGCGGTGAGCGGGGCGAGGCATGAATGACTCCGGTCAGGCCGTGTGGGTCGGCGATGTGACGGTCGGTCGGGCGA
>JAKAJU010000124.1 GCA_021813655.1 Chloroflexota bacterium
TCCGATCTAGGTCGTTGAACGTGCGCAGCGCCGAGATCGGCGTTCGCAGCTCGTGACTCACGTCGGCGAGGAAGTCGCGGCTCCGGTCGCGGTCGCGCCGGATGATCTCCATGCTCTCGGTGATCCGGACGGCCATCGCGTTGAACTGCCGCGTGAGCTCGGCCACTTCCACGGACCCGGTCTCGGCGAGCGCGGTCGGCATGCGCTGGGCCATCTCGCCGGCCGCCATCTCCCGCGACGCGATGGTGAGGCGGCGCAGCGGCGTCGTGAACCTGCGGGCGAGGTACGCCGCCACGATGATCGCCACCGCGAGGCCCACGAGGGCACCGATGACGAGCAGGCCGGTGATCGCGCCGATCGTGCTCGCCCGGAGCGTGTATGGGCCCGCGAGCGTCACCTGGATGGCCGCCTCGGGGAAGAACCCGTCGTTCGGCTCGTAGTAGGCGACCTGGGAGAGCGACTCGCGCGCCTGGCCGGCCTCCGGCTTCGCGGTCAGCTGTCCCATGTAGGCCGCGCCGGGGATCTCCGCGAACGACGGCGTGTCCGCCTGGTCGCGCTCGATCGTGCCGACGAGGACGCGCACGTCGGCGAGCGCGAACTGGTTCGCGATCGCGGAGAGGAACGACGGGCTGCCCAGCAGCCGATCCACGTTGGGGTCCACGCGGCCGTCGGCGAGGACGATCCGCCCGGTCGACGACTCGTTGCCGGCGAGGATGCCCACCGTCCGGGCGACCGACTGCGTCCGTGAGAGGAGGCTCTCCTCCTCCTGCTGCTGGAAGAACGCGTCGAGGCGGTTGACGACGAGGATCCCGACGACGATGAGCGTGAGGGCGACGACGCCGACGAACCCGAGCGTGAGGCGGCCCTGGAACGTCCGCGGGAAGAGCCGGCCGATCGGGCGCGGCAGGCGCAGCCCCGCGGTCGATCGGACCTCGGCGGGTGCGGCGGGAGCGGTCCCGGACGGCGCGCCGTCCCCGGCGGCTGCCTGTCCCTCGCTGCTCGTATCAGCGCTCCGCGAACGCGTAGCCGGCACCCCGGACGGTCATGACGAACGTCGGGCTGGACGGGTCGTCCTCGATCTTCTCGCGCAGGTGGCTGATGTGGACGTTGATCGTCTTCTCGTCCTGGTCGAGCGCCTCGTAGTCGCGGATGAGCTCCAGGAGCTCGCGGCGCGAGAAGACGCGGCCCGGGCGGCTCGCGAGGTGGCGCAGGATCTCGAACTCGGTCGCCGTGAGCCCGACGCGGCGGTGCCCGCGCTGGACGCGCCGCCGCTCGAGGTCGATGAGCAGGTCCCGATGGCGGATCACGCGCCCGCCGGCGGCGTCGGCGAGGTCGCCGTACGCGCGCCGCAGCAATGCCTTGATCCGGCTCATGAGCTCGCGGAGGCTGAAGGGCTTCGTCAGGTAGTCGTCGGCGCCGAGCTCGAGGCCGATGACCTTGTCCACCTCGTCGTCGCGGGCGGTGAGGATGAGGATCGGCGCCTTGGAGCCCGCCGCGCGGATCCGCCGCAGCGTCTCGAAGCCGTCGATGCCAGGCAGCCGGACGTCGAGCACGATCAGATCGGGCGCCTGGTTCGTCGCGAGCTCCAGGCCTTCCTCGCCCGACCGCGCGAGCTGGACCTCGTACCCCTCCTGCTGGAGCGCGTACTGCACGCCGCGCGCGACCGCGTACTCGTCTTCGACGATGAGGATCGTGGCAGCCATCTCGCCGGGATGATACGTCCGAACGCCGCGGCCATGGCCCGGTGACGCCGTGTGGTACCGTATGGCCCCGTCCCGCACGCCGGGTGCGTGCGCGCCATGCGCACGCGCACGAAGCGACGCCGCCGCACCCGATCCCGCGGCGACGCGCGCGGGCACGCACCACAGAGGTCGCACCGTGAGCAGCTCCCGCCCCACGCTCGCCGCCGAGACGCGCGAGGTCCTCGGGAAGAAGGTCGCCCATCTCCGCCGGGCGGGACGCCTTCCCGCCGTCGTCTTCGGTCACGGGAAGGACTCGATCCCCGTGACGGTCGACAGGCACGAGTTCGAGCTCCTCCGGCGCCGGATCGCCGGCTCCACCCTCGTGGAGCTGTCGGTCGACGGCAAGAAGTCCCATCCGGTCCTCGTCCACGACGTCCAGATCAGCCCGGTCACCCGCGAGATGCTCCACGCCGAGCTCTTCCTCGTGCGGATGACCGAGGAGATCACGATGGACATCCCGGTCGTGACCGTGGGCGAGGCGCCCGCGGTCCGCGACCACGGCGGGACCCTCCTCCATGCGGTCGAGACGCTCAAGGTGAAGGCCCTGCCGGCCCACCTGCCCGAGCGCTTCGAGGTGCCGATCGACTCGCTCATCGACTTCGAGACGCAGATCCATGTCCGGGACATCCCGATCCCGGCGGACGTGACGCTTCTGACCGATCCGGACGAGATGGTCGCCCGGGTCCAGCCGCCGCGCGTCGAGATCGAGGCCCCGACCGTGGAGGCCGAGGCCGTCGAGGGCGAGGCCGCACCCGCGGCCGAGACACCGGCCGAGGAGGCCTGACCGCCTCCCTCCAACCGCGCGCCCATCGCGTCGAGCCCGCCCCGTCCCGGGGCGGGCTCGACCGTTTCGCCGGCCTCCGTCCCGGCGACCTGGTCGGGCGCGCGCGCCGGCGGGCGCCCGCGACGCCCGCGGCGCGACCGCAGGGTCCCGACGGGGGGTGCCGACCTGCCGGCTCCGCCATGCCGACCCGCCCGCACCCCGCCGGGCCGTCGGTCACCGGCGACCGGGCGGAATCGCCGCAGACATCCGCCTCCCGGGGGAGCGACGCTTGCGAGTGCCGGGCGCGGACCGCTGGGGCCGCGCCGGCGAAGGGAGTCGAGCGGAGATGAAGAAGATCCTCCTTGCGTACGACGGCGGGGAGCCCGCGCGGCACGCGCTCGACACCGCCGCCGAGCTCGCGCTCACGTTCGGCGCGAGCGTCAGCGTCGTGAGCGTGATCCCGGTCCACACCGGCGGCCGTGCCGGCGGCCCCGATCCCTGGGACGACGCACCCGTCCACGCGCACGAGCTTGCCGAGGCCGGCCGCCTCCTTCGCGAGAAGGGCATCGAGGCCGACCTCATGGAGCCCTCCGGCGACCCGGCCAGGACGATCGAGCACATCGCGGCCGAAGGCGGCTTCGATACGATCGTCGTCGGATCGCGCGGCCTGTCGGCGATCGGCCGGGCGCTCCAGGGGAGCGTGTCGGAGCACATCGCGACCCACACGTCCGCTACCGTCGTCATCGCGCATTGAGCGAGTCGGCTCAAGCGGCCCCCGGGCACCAGCTGCCCGAGGGCCGCCTCCTTCATGCCCGCAGCACGGGCGCATCCGCGCGCACACCTGGAGGCGTCGATCGATGAGCCCGCTCAGGGAGGCGCATGCCGCCGTCCGTTCCGGCCAGTCCGCACCCGTCGGCCTTCGCGGGGCGGACCTGCTCTCCGACGAGCTGCTCAACAAGGACTCCGCCTTCTCCGCGGACGAGCGTGCATCGCTGGGGCTCGTGGGACTCCTCCCGCCGCAGGTCCTCGACATCGAGGCGCAGGTGGCCCTCGAGCTCGAGCACGTGCGGCGCAAGTCGGACCCGCTCGAGCGCTACATCGGACTCGCCGCGCTCCAGGACCGGAACGAGACGCTCTTCTACCGGGTCCTGATCGAGAATCTCGAGGAGTTCATGCCGATCGTCTACACGCCGACGGTCGGGCTCGCATGCCAGCGCTTCAGCCACATCCTCCGCTACGCCCGTGGCATCTGGGTCACGCCGGCCGACGCCGGTCGCGTCGCCGACGTCCTCCGCAACGCCACCCGCGACGACATCCGGCTCATCGTCGTCACGGACAACGAACGGATCCTCGGCCTCGGCGACCAGGGGTGCGGAGGGATGCCGATCCCCGTCGGCAAGCTCACCCTCTACACGGCGGGGGCGGGGATCTACCCGGCATACACGCTCCCGGTCTCCCTCGACGTGGGCACGGACAACCAGGCCCTCCGCGACGACCCGTTCTACCTCGGCTGGCGTCACCCGCGCCTTCGCGGCCAGGCGTACGACGACCTCGTCGAGGAGTTCGTTGAGGCCGTCCTCGAGGTCTACCCCCACACGGTCCTCCAGTGGGAGGACTTCAAGCAGCACAACGCGATCCGGCTGCTTGACCGTTATCGCCGGCGCATCGCGAGCTTCAACGACGACATCCAGGGCACGGGCGCGGTGGTCACCTCCGGCATCATCGCCGCCTGCCGCCTCAAGAAGGAGCCTCTCTCGGCGCAGCGGTTCGTTCTCCTCGGGGCGGGCGCAGCCGGGATCGGGATCGCGCGGACGCTCCGCGCCGCCCTTCGCGCCGACGGAGCGTCCGAGGATGAGATCCGACGGGCGATTTTGCTCGCCGATTCGCACGGGCTCGTCCGGAAAGACCGCGACGGGCTCGACGCGGACAAGGTCGAGGTCGCGCTGGGCCCGGAGGACGCCGCCGCGCTCGGCCTCGACGGCCCCGCCGTCGATCTCGCCACGATCGTCAGGGCGGTCCGACCGGGATTCCTCATCGGCACGAGCGGCCAGCCCGGCGCATTCACCGAGGAGATGATCCGGGCGATGGCCGAGCACACGGCCGTGCCCGTTGTCATGCCCCTCTCGAATCCGACGGACAAGACCGAGGCGGCGCCCGCGGACATCCTCGCCTGGACCGAGGGACGCGCACTCATCGCGACCGGGAGCCCGTTCGCGCCGATCGACGTCGGCGGCGCCACGCGTGTCATCGGCCAGGCCAACAACGTCTTCATCTTCCCGGGCCTGGGGCTCGGCGCGATCGTCTCGGAGACCCGCGAGGTCACCGACGAGCTCTTCCTCGTTGCGGCCCGGACTCTCGCCGCGCACGTCTCCGACGACCGGCTCGCGACGGGGTCCCTCTATCCTTCCGTCGGCGACCTGCGGAAGGTCTCCCGGGCGATCGCGATCGAGGTGGCGCGG
The DNA here is from genome assembly GCA_021813655.1 of Chloroflexota bacterium. Classification (GTDB taxonomy): domain Bacteria; phylum Chloroflexota; class Limnocylindria; order Limnocylindrales; family CSP1-4; genus CAIYQJ01. Next base: position 4,965 of record JAKAJU010000124.1, read on the forward strand.
TATGCCCGCGAGGCGGGCTCGGGTCGCGGCTACCGGGACGACCAGCTCGAGGCAGCGGTGGACGCGGCCATCTGGTACCCGGAATACGTCTCGTACCGGCCCGTCTGACCGGCGCGCCGCGGAGACCCGGCCCGGGCACTCGGAGGCGCGGTCGCGGCGCCGGTCGCCGCCGCGATGCCGAGGCACGGCGGGCTCTGTGCCCGCGAGCCCGCGCATGTTCGACGGCGCGTCGACGGCGGTCCTCCGCGCACCCGCGGTACCATCGCGTGAGTGTCGCTCCCGTTCACACCGCCGCTCGACCCGATGCTGGCGGCGTCCTCGCCCGAGATCCCCGACGGGCCCGGCTGGCTCTATGAGCCCAAATGGGACGGCTTCCGGGCGATCGTCTTCCGTGACGGCGACGCGCTCCTCATCCAGAGCCGCGACCGCAAGCCGCTCGATCGCTACTTCCCGGAGCTCGCGGCGCCCCTCCGCGCGAGCCTCCCCGCCCGCTGCGTCGTGGATGGGGAGATCGTCATCGCGCGCCGGCCGGCCCCGGGCGCCCCGACCGGGCTCGACTTCGACGCGCTCCTCCAGCGGATCCACCCGGCCGCGTCGCGCGTCGCGATGCTCGCTGCCGCGACCCCGGCGTCGTTCGTCGCGTGGGACCTCCTCGCCGATGGGGACGCCGACCTCCGCGGCCGGCCACTCTCCGTGCGCCGCGAGCGGCTCGAGGCCGCCCTCGCCCACGCGGTGGCGCCGATCCACGTCACGCCCGCGACGACGGATCCGGCGACCGCCGCCGACTGGTTCCGACGGTTCGAGGGAGCTGGGCTCGACGGGATCGTCGCGAAGCGGCTCGACGGCACCTACGAGCCGGGCCGGCGCGCGATGACGAAGGTGAAGCACGCGCGGACCGCGGACTGCGTCGTCGGCGGCTTCCGCTGGCACAAGGACGGCCCGGGCACGATGGTCGGGTCGCTTCTCCTCGGACTCCACGACGCCGCGGGCGACCTTCACCACGTCGGCGTCGCGTCGGGGTTCAGCCGCGAGCGACGGGTCGAGCTGGCCGCCGAGCTGACACCTCTTCGCCTTGCGCCCGACGCGCCCCACCCGTGGATCCCACGAGACGAGGCCGGGGAGCCCGTCCGCTACCCGGGCGCCCAGAGCCGCTGGAGCCGCGGCCGCTCGCTCGACTGGGAGCCGATCGCGCCGGACCGGGTCGCGGAGGTGGGCTACGATCATCTGCAGGGCCCGCGATTCCGCCACGCGACCACGCTGCTGCGCTGGCGACCGGACCGGACCCCGGCGGACTGCCGGTACGACCAGCTCGAGGAGACGCCGCCGCACGAGCTCGATGACATCCTCGGGGCAGGGGGGAGCCAGCGGTGAGGCCGCTGCGCTTCGCGAGGCTCATCGCTGCGCCCGGTCGCGGCGTCCGTCCGCGTCCGCGTCCCGCGCGCTCGGCCGTCGCGACCGCGCTGGCCGCCGCGCTCGGTGCGCTCATGCTGGCGTCGTGCGCCGGCGCCCCTCCCGGTCCCGCGTCCGGCTCGGCGGCCGCTCCCGTCTCGTCCGTGCCGGGGGCGGGCACGCCGGGTCCGCTCGAGGCGCCAGCGCTCGGCGGCGTCCCCGCCGCGCCACTCGCGCCCCCGACCGTCGCGGAGTCGAAGGCGCTCGCGGCCGCCATGGCGAGCGTGCGGTGGCGCTACGGGATCCCCGGCCTCTCGGTCGCCATCGCGTACGCGGACGGGTCGATCTGGACCGGCCATGCGGGCGTGACCGACGTGAAGGCGAAGATCGGCGTCAGGACGGAGACCGCCTTCGCCTTCGGGAGCGTCACGAAGACGTTCACCGCCGCCCTGATCCTCAAGCTCGTGGAGGACGGCGCGATCGGGCTCGACGACCCGGTCATCCGATGGCTCCCGGAGTACGCCGGGAGGATATTCCTCGGGACCACCCCCGCGCGCCGCCAGCTCGTGACCGTTCGGATGCTCCTCGCGCAGACGAGCGGGATCTACGACTACTTCAACAGCCTGCCCCTCGACGCGCGGCTCCGCGCGTCGAAGAAGCGCGCCTGGTCGCCGGACGACGTGCTCGCGTACGTGAAGAAGCCGCTCTTCATCGCCGGTGACGGGTGGTCGTATTCGAACACCAACTACCTCCTCCTCGGCCTGATCGCCGAGAAGGCAGGCGGCGCACCGCTCGCGACCCTCATGCGGACCCGCCTGCTCGAGCCGCTCGGCCTCACCTCGCTCTACACGCAGGTCGCCGAGACCTCGCGCGCCCCGGTCGCGAAGGGATAAGACTTCGCGTCGTTGTCGCGGACGGCGAAGCCCATCCCCTGGACCGACGGGACGCGGGTGATGCCGTTCACGTCGGTCGCATCGGCCGCCGGTGCGGCAGGCGCACTCGCGGGGAGCGCGCGTGACCTGGCCCGGTGGGGGCTCGCGCTGTACGGCGGGACGGCCCTCCGGCCCGATTCGCTCGCGTCGATGCTCGCGTTCGACGGGACAGCGGCACCCGGCGCAGCGTCGGACTACGGGCTCGGGGTGGGCCGCCGCCTCATCGGCGACCGGATGACGGTCGGCCACTCCGGGCGGCTGGCGGGCTTCCGCAGCACGCTCCGCTACGTGCCTGAGCTCGGCGTGTGCGTGGCGGTCGTGACGAACCAGGACCGCTGGGATCCCGACCGGGTGGCGGAGGCGCTGCTCGACGTCATCGACCCGCCCGCGCCGGCGCCGAGCCCGTCGCCGTCGGGGATGCCGGGGCCGTCGGCGACCCCCGGCCCGTCCATGGGTGCGACGTTGCCTCCGACGGACTACCCACCCGCAGCGACGCCGCCCGCGCCATAGGGGCGAGGCCCGGGCGGCGGAGTCGCCCGGGCTTCGCGACAACGCGCCGAGGTGGCCGCGGTCACCGGCGTCGAGCCCGGTCGCGCACGATGTGCGTCCCCGTGTCGCCGCGCAGCGCACGGCCGATGTTCTCGGGGGTCGTGATGATCGCGTGCTTGCCGCCGGCCTCGAGGTACCAGATGATCGCCTGGATCTTGGGCGCCATCGAGCCCTTGGCGAAGTGCGTGCCCTCTTCGAGGTACCGCTTCGCCTCGGAGACGGTGATGCGGTCGAGCCATCGCTGCTCGGGCTTGCCGTAGTTGAGCGCGACCTTCTCCACGGCCGTCGAGATCAGGAACAGGTCGGCGCCGATGCTCTGGGCGAGCAGGCTGCTGGCGTAGTCCTTGTCGATGACGGCAGCCGTGCCGGCGTACACGCCGTTGCCGGTGTCGATCACCGGGATGCCGCCCCCGCCGACCGTGATCACGACCACCCCGGCGTTGACCAGCGCCCTGACGGTGTCCAGCTCCACGACCTCCTTCGGGAGCGGAGAAGCCACCACACGCCGCCAGCCGCGGCCGGCGTCCTCGACCACGGACCAACCCATCGCGGTCTCGCGACGCCGGGCCTCGCCCTCGTCCATGAAGCCCCCGATGGGCTTGCTGGGCTTCTGGAACGCGGGGTCGTCGCGATCCACGAGCACCTGCGTCACGACCGTCGCCACGTCCTTGTGGATCCCGCGCTGGAACAGCCAGTTCTGGAGGTTCTGCTGCAGCGCGTATCCGATCGCGCCCTGGCTGTCCGCGCCGCAGACGTCGAGCGGGACCTCGTGCATGCCCTCGACCCTGGCGGCGATCTCCGATCGGCGCAGGATGAAGCCCACCTGCGGCCCGTTGCCGTGGCCGATCGCCACCTCCCATCCGGCCTCGATCATGTCGGCGATATGCCGGGTCGTCTCCCTGGCGGCGTCGTACTGATCCTCGACGCTCTGGTGTTCAGCGTTCTTGATCAGCGAGTTGCCGCCGATCGCGACGACGGCGACCTTGTGGGTCTTCTGGTCAGGCATGCATCCCTACTCCGCGCTCGCCCCGTGGCGGGACGGCGATGTCATGTGGCTGGTATCCCAGCAGAGGGGCTCACGGCCTCCGGCTCCGGCGACAGGATGGACCGGGCCTGCGACCGATGGTCAGAGGCGTCGGTCGTGAAGCGACTGCCGTTCACCCTGCCGCGGCGACCATGCCGCCCGGAGAGCGGCGAGCCCTGCGCGGGTCATCGCTGGCCGGGGCGTCGCGACTCAGGTCAGGACGGAGTAGGCCCGTGTGCTCTGGCCGCTCGCGAACGGGGTCGTCACCCGAACGGGTCCGGTCGTCGCTCCGGCGGGGATGCCAACCACGCCGTTGAAGGTCACGCTCCGGGCGTCCGCGAGCGCCGTACCGGTGATCGTGACGATGGAACCCCGCCGCCCGCTCGCCGGGCTGCTCTGGGGGACTCGAGCGGGCGTGTCGGCCTCGCCGCGATCGGATCCGCCCGATCGATCAGGGCGTCTCTCCGACGGTCAGCCGCAGGCGCCAGACGCTGCCCCCGGTGGTGGTCACGAACAGGGTCTTGCCGTCCTGGGCGCCCCAGGCGAGGTTGGTCGTGTCGCCCGAGAACTCGATCGAGCCGATCTCGAGCCCGCGCGGATCGGTGACGACGATCTCGCGGCCGCACGATGACGCCCAGACATCGCCCATTTCGTCGACGCCGATCCCGTCACAGCCGCGGCCGAACGGCTTGCCGGGACCGATCGTGCCGTCCCCGTTCACGGGGAAGGCCGTCACGACCCCAGCTCCTTCCACGACCCCGGCACCTTCGCTGTCGCTCACGTAGAGCGTCTTCTCGTCCGGCGAGAACGCGATCCCGTTGGGCTCGCCGAGCGCCCTGGTCAGCAGCGTGACGGCTCCGGTCCGCGGGTCGAGTCGATAGACACCGTTGAAGCCGATCGCGGATGGTCCCGCTAGGCCGTAGTCCGGATCGGTGAACCAGATGGTGCCGTCGCTCTTCACGGCCAGGTCGTTCGGGCTGTTGAAGCGCCTGCCCTGGAAGCCGTCGGCCAGGACCGCGTCCGGGCCCGCGCGAGCCAGCCGCGTGATCCTGCCGGGGGTCGTCGCGTCGCCCTGCTCTGCCTGGACCACGGAACGATCGGCGCCGAGCGCATGGCCGTTGGCGTGGTGGCTCGGTCGCCGGAAGTCGCCCATCCGTCCGGCTGCGTCGATCACCATGACGACGTCGCCGGGCACATCGCTCACGATGAGGCGCCCGTCCGGCAGCCACAACGGACCTTCGGCAAGGGTCAGGCCCGCCGCCACGAACTCGATCGTCGCGCCCGGCGCGATCAGGCCGGCAAGCGTGACGGGTCTCGTGGGTGCGGCGCTGGACGACGCGGGGCTCACCGCTACCGTCGGGAATGACGGCGTCTGCGTCGATGCCCGCGGCGCAGCGGCCGACCGCTCCGTGGACGTCGATGCCGGCGCGCAGGCCGCGAGAATCAGGAGAGCCACGAGGGCGACGACGACCTGGTCGCTCCCGTCGCGTCCGCCCATCCTTCGCTTCTCCCTGGACCGCGATCCTGTGGCCGCTCCTGCCGGCGTCTCGGCGCAGTCTCGGCGGCCTGGGTGTGTGCCGCGCGTCAGAGCCTCCGGCCACGAACTCGATCGTCGCATCCGGCGCGATCCGAGCACCAGAGCCGGAGGTCGCCGCGGGTAGCACCTTCGCGCGCGCCCGAGGGCAACCTGCTCAGCCGTTCGACTCCCACGGCGAGTAGTCCGGGTCGAGAGCCTCCTGGCCCGGCCGCATCTCCGGCGGCACGTGCTCCAGGTTGAGGCGGATGCGGGTCCAGGTCGTGTACCGCCCGCGCATCGCGTCGACGAGCACGTCCGCAGGCTGGATGAAGGGCCACACGTCCGCGTGCCGGTCGCGCCATCGCGCGAGACCGGCAAGGGCGTCGTCGCGCGCCGCCGCCCGCGCGATCTCGATGAGCGGCTTGGTCGGCGTCCGCCGTTTCGACGGCTGGACCCGTGGCGGCTCGTCCGCGGTCTTCGCGTACTGGGGTGGCCAAGGAGCGTCGCCCAGGCCCTCCAGCTCGTGCTTCGCCGAGAGGTCGAGCAGCGCGTCGAGAGAGCCCGCGGCGTCGTCGATGCCCGCGTGAGGGTCGCCGATCCGCGCGAACCGCTCCGGGACCGTCCGGATCGTGAACGCCGCCGGGTCCACGGCGGGAACCTCGTCCCACGTCAGAGGCGTCGAGACCCGGGCGTCCGGCAGCGGGCGGACCGAAAAGGCCGAGGCGACGGTCCGGTCCTTCGCGTTCTGGTTGTAGTCGATGAAGACGCCGTGGCGCTCCTCCTTCCACCACTTGGAGGTGGCGAGGTCGGGAACGCGGCGCTCCACGTCCCGGGCGAGGGCGAGCGCGGCCCGACGCACCTCCGGGAAGGTCCAGCGGGGCTCGATCCGCACGTTGACGTGGAGGCCGCGCGATCCGGAGGTCTTCGGCCAGCCGACGAGACCCGCGTCGGCGAGCGCCTGGCGGACGACGAGCGCGACGCGACGGATGTCGTCCCAGCCGACGCCGGGCACAGGGTCGAGGTCCACGCGCAGCTCGTCGGGGTGGTCCAGGTCGGACACCCGGACGGGATGCGGGTTGAGATCGAGGCAGCCGAGGTTCGCGACCCACGCGAGCCCGGCGGCGTCGTCGACGACGACCTCATGCGCGGTCCGGCCGGACGGGAATGCGAGCTCGACGGTGCGGATCCAGTCGGGGCGTGACGCGGGCGCACGCTTCTGGAAGAAGAAGTCCCCCGCCGCGCCATCCGGGTACCGCTTCAGGGCCATCGGGCGCCCGCCTGCGCCGCGAAGGGCGCCGTCGGCGACGGCCAGGTAGTACCGGACGACCTCGAGCTTGGTGACAGGCCCACCGGCAGTGTCCGGGAAGTAGATCTTCTCCGGGTTCGAGACGCGGACGGTGCGCTCACCGACCTGGAGGTCGACGTGCGGGGTCGCCATGCCGGGAAGGATACGGGCGATGCGAAGAGGAGCCCAGCGATGGGCGACGACCAGGGACGACGCCCGGCCCGCGTGGGCCCGTCCTTGCGCGTCCGGCCGACGCCCGCCACCATGGCGCTCTCCGCCCGACCGTCGGGCGGCACGGTCGGAGGTGTGTCGTGGCGGCACGGGAGAACCGCGACCTCGTCCTCCGGTTCTACGACGAGGTCTGGAACCGGGGGAACGTGGAGGTCGCGAACGAGATCTTCGCAGACGACTACGTCCGCCACGACCTGCGGCAGGCCGCGGCGCCAGCCGGCGGACGGGGCCAGGCCCGGATCGCGGCAGACTTCCGGCGCGCATTCCCGGACCTCGAGCTGACCGTGGACGTCCTCGTCGCCGACGACGACCACGTGGCGGCGCGCTGGACGATGGCCGGCACCCACACGGGCATGTGGGGCGGTATCGCGCCGACGGGCCGGACCGTCGTGTACTCGGGCGCCAACTTCTTCGCGATCCGGAAGGGGAAGGTCGTCGAGATCTGGAATCACCGCGATGACCTGGGCCTGCGCGAGCAGCTCGGCGTCGCCGTGTACGCGGGAGCTGCGCCGGACGGATCGTGAGGACCCGGCCCCGTCGGCGCGGTTCCGGGCGCAGGTGCTCCTGTCGAATCCGACGGCCGCCGTTCGTCGTGGTCACAGGCGGGGCAGAACGACCCCGATCGGAGGAGCGACATCGATGGCGAAGTACCTGCTGCTCATCTACCAGGACGAGACGACGCTTCCCGCGTCGCCCGAGGCGTTCGACGCGATGGCCGACGAGTACAACGCGTACACGCGGACCATCGCGACACAGGGGATCCTCCGCGCCGGCGAGGCGCTCGAGCCGATCGCCGCGGCCACGACCGTCCGCGTCCGCGACGGGAAGACCCTCGTCACCGATGGCCCCTTCGCGGAGACGAAGGAGGCCCTCGGGGGCTTCTACATGGTCGAGTGCGACGATCTCGACGCGGCGCTCGCAGCAGCGGCCGCGATCCCCGGCGCGCGCCTCGGATCGGTCGAGGTCCGCCCGATCATCCCGATGCCACTGCCGGGAGCCGCCAGCTGACCACCGACGTCGTCGAGCGGACCTTCCGCGAGGAATCGGGCCGGGCTCTCGCGACACTCGTCCGGGTGCTCGGCGACCTCGACCTCGCGGAGGAGGCACTGCAGGACGCGTTCGTCACCGCGATCGAGCGGTGGCCGCGCGATGGCGTCCCCGTGCGCCCCGGCGCGTGGATCGTCACGACCGCGCGGAACCGCGCGGTCGCGGTCGCGATGGCGGACGGCCCGGATGCCGGGCTCGTCCTCGTGGAGGCGCTGGGGACGGAGGGCGCGCTCGCCGACTACCACCTCTACCACGCCGCCCGCGCGGACCTGCTCCGCCGCGTCGGCCGACGGCAGGAGGCGGCGGTCGCGTACGAGCGCGCGCTCGCACTCACAGCGAACGAGGCAGAGAGGGGATTCCTCGCGCGACGTCTCGCGGAGGTGCGCGCGGCGGGCTGAGAGGGGTAGTCGGACGAGCCTACCCGCCCTTCCCTCCCGGCCCCGCGAAGGGCATCATTGCGGGCGATGCTTCCGATCGAGACGATCCGACGGGTCCCCAAAGTCGTGCTCCACGACCACCTCGACGGCGGTCTTCGGCCGGCGACGGTGGCGGACCTCGCCGCCGAGACCGGCTACCGCGGGCTGCCCACCTCCGATCCCGCTGAGCTGGGCCGCTGGTTCACGCGCGGCGCCGACCGCAAGAGCCTCGAGCTCTACCTCGAGACCTTCGCGCACACCGTCGGCGTCATGCAGACGCGCGACGCGCTCGAGCGCGTCGCGGCCGAGTGCGCCGAGGACCTCGCCGCCGACGGGATCGTCTACGCGGAGGTGCGGTTCGCGCCCGAGCTCCACACCGAGCGCGGCCTCACGCTCGATGAGGTGGTGGACTCCACGCTCGAGGGATTCCGGCGCGGGTCCGAGCGCGCCGCCGGGGCCGGTCGCCGCATCGATGTCCGGACGATCGTCACCGCCATGCGGACGGCCGCCCGCTCGCTCGAGATCGCGGAGCTCGCGGTCCGATGGCGCGACGCCGGCGTGGTGGGATTCGACATCGCCGGGGCCGAGGCCGGGTTCCCGCCGAGCCGCCACCTGGACGCGTTCCACTTCATCGCCCGCGAGAACTTCCACATCACGATCCACGCGGGCGAGAGCTTCGGCCTCCCGTCGATCTGGGAAGCCCTCCAGTGGTGCGGCGCGGAGCGGCTCGGTCACGGGGTCCGCATCGTCGACGACATCACCGTCAACCCGGACGGGACGGCCGAGCTGGGCCGGCTCGCGGCGTACGTCCGGGACCGGCGTGTCCCGCTCGAGATGTGCCCGACGTCCAACGTCCACACGGGCGCGACGCCGTCGGTGGAGGAGCATCCGTTCGGGCTCCTGCGCCGCCTCCGCTTCCGCGTCACGGTGAACACCGACAACCGGCTGATGAGCCACGTGACGCTCTCGGACGAGCTCCTCGCCGTCGCGCACGCGTTCGAGCTGGGGCTCGACGACATCCGCTGGCTCCAGATCAATGCGGTGAAGAGCGCGTTCGCGCATTTCGAGGACCGGCTGCGCCTGATCGAAGGGACGATCAAGCCCGGCTTCTCGCTCGTCGCGACAGAGACGGGGACGGCGCTCACCGGCATCTGAGGAGCACGACGGCCTGCCCCGCCGCCCGGGGCCGTCCGCCCGTCCTCCGTCAGCTCTCGAGCTTCGTCCGGATGCAGTCGAAGGTCTGGCCGATCATCTTGTTCGCCGTCCCCTCGATCAGGCGCGCGCCCACGCTCGCGAGCGTCCCCGAGATGTTGACGTCGGCCTCCCAGTCCATGGTCGTGTCGCCGTCCGCGGCCTCGCCCAGGCGCATGGTCGCCGCCGCGTCGACCGCGCTGCCGGGCGCCTGGCCGTGCGCCTTGACGACCGCGCGCGAGGGCGGGTCGAGCTCGGCCATCTCCATGTCCACGACGAACTTCGCCGTGATGAACCCGACGCCCACCTTCGCGCGTGCGCGGAAGTGCGTGGCGTCGACGACCTCGATCGTCTCGACTCCCGGCCCGCACGCGCCCACCTTGGTGGGGTCCGTGACGAACGCCCAGACGGCGTCCCGCCCGGCCCGGATGACGAGCGTCCCGGTGAACTTCATCCATCTCCTCCGCGCCGGCCGGGTCAGATCATCGCCGGGATGTACGTGGTCGGCTCCTTCATGAAGCGAGAGCGACAGCCGACGCAGCAGAACGCGTAGATGATGCCGTCGCGCTCGGCGATGTGCCGTGCACGCTCGCGCTCCACGGTCATGCCGCACACCGGGTCCACGAGGACCATCTCATCGGCGGCCGCGGGCGCATCCGCTTCCGCCGTAGCGCGCGGCCACGACCTCGGCCATGATCGCGAGCGCGGTCTCGGCCGGTGCGCGCCCGCCGAGGTCGAGGCCGATGGGGCCGCGGAGCCGCGCGAGGTCCGCGTCGGGCACGCCCGCCTCCCGCAGCCGCCGTCGCCGATCCGCCTGCGTTCGTCGCGAGCCCACGGCTCCCACGTACCGGCAACCGCGGCGGAGGGCCTCGACGATCGCCGGCTCGTCGAACTTCACGTCGTGGGTGAGCACCGCGACCGCGTCCGTCGGGCCGAGCCCGATCGTCTCGGCGACCTCGTCCGGCCAGCCGACGACCAGGTGGTCCACGTCGGGGAAGCGCTCGCGGGTCGCGAAGGCCGGCCGGCCGTCCACCACGACCGTCTCGTAGCCCAGCTCGCGCGCGAACCGCACGAGCGGGATCGCGACCTGCACCGCGCCGACGACGACGAGCCGTGGCCGGGATGGGTATGCCTCGACGAAAAGCTGCCGCCCCGCGATCACGACCGTCCCCGACGTGCCGAGCAGGAGGGCGTCGCGTGCCGCGCTCACGAGCGCCGCGTCCGCATCCGTGTCGCCCAGGCTCCCCTCGAGGCGACCGTCGTCGTGCACGATGAGCGCCGGCGCCGGCGCTTCGCCGGTCCCCGGAGGGTGCGGCCCGAACTCCGGCCCCGGGGAGTCCGACGGCAGCGGGATGATCACCGCCCGACCGGCACGCTCGCCCGAGGCAGCACTGGCCGGGCCGTCCGTTGCGACCGCGCGCGCCGCGTCCTCGACCTCCGGGCGGACGAACGGCTCGACGAGGACGTCGATCGTCCCGCCGCACGCGAGGCCCACGTCCCACGCCTGCTCGTCGCTGATTCCGTAGCGGATGACGAGCGCGTGGCCGGTGGCGCGGGCCTCCTCGATCCGCTCGTACGCCGCTCCCTCCACGCACCCCCCGCTGACCGACCCTGCGAGCCGCCCGTCGGCCGTCGTGAGAAGGACGGCGCCCTCGGGGCGGGGCGCGGACCCGAACGTGCGGACCACGACGGCGCGTCCCACGTCCGCGCCCTCGGCCCGCCACGCGGCCAGGGTCTCGACGAGCTCCTTCATCGATCGGCCCTCTCCGTTTCAGGACGCCACGGGCGTGCGCCACGTCCGCGGGACGCCGGGACGTCCGCCCAGCAGGTCGCCCGGCGCATGCCTCTGGTCGCGCAGCCCGCCGAGAAGCTCCCCGAGCTGCTCCAGGCTCGCGACCGTGCCGGCGGCGACGAAGTCGTCGATGTGCGGGTAGGCCGCCGCCATCCCGCCCGCGAGGGGACGATACCCCTCAGCACCCGCGAGCGGATTCAGCCAGATGAGCCGGTGGCAGTTGCGGGCCAGGCGCGCCGTCTCGACGCCCACCTCCGCCACGTCTCCCCGGTCCCAGCCGTCGGAGACGACGATCACGATGCCGGACGTGCGCAGGACGCGACGCGCCCATCGCCGGTTGAACTCGCGGAACGCGTCGCCGATGCGCGTCCCGCCCGACCAGTCGACCACGGCGTCGGCCACGCGGCCGAGGGCGCGGTCACGATCGCGGTCGCGCAGGAGCCGGGTCACGCGGGTGAGCCGGGTCCCGAAGACGAAGGCCTCGGTGCGCACCGGCGCGTTCGAGAGCGCCTGGACGAACCGGAGGAGCAGGCGCGACTGCCGCTCCATCGAGCCGCTGATGTCGCACAGCACCACGATCGATCGCGGCCGCCGGACCGGCCGCTGCCAGACCCAGTCGACGAGGTCCCCGCCCGTGGCGAGGTTCCGGCGCAGCATGATCCGCGGCGCGAGCGTACGGCCGTGATGGTGCAGCTCGCGGCGCCGCGTCCGGCGCGTCTCCAGCCGGAGCGCGAGCATGTCGATCAGGCGCTCCGCCTCCCGAAGCTCCGCCGGCGTCATCCGCTCGAACGCCCGGTGACGGATCACCTCGCCGCGGCTGTAGGCGTCCGGCGCGATCAACCGCGTGTCGACGCCAGCGGCGCCTCCCTCCTCGGGCGGGAGGAGCTCGCCGGTGGGCGTCGCCTGCTCGGCCCCGGAATCGCTCGATGCCGAGCCCGGCTCGGGCTCGACCACCTCCGGAACCGCGGGCGCTTCGGGCTCACGGGCGGATCCGGGCCTGGCGGCCCGCGCCCGGCGCCGCCAGAACGCGTCGAAGACGGCGTCGTAGACGGGGATGTCGTCGCGGCGGCGGACGAAGATCGCGGAGCCCGCGGCGTGGACCTCGGTGCGGTCGCCG
>JAKAJU010000014.1 GCA_021813655.1 Chloroflexota bacterium
TGTAGTGGGAGAGGACGGGCAGGACCGCGGGCGCGGTCGGAGCGTCGATGGACACCGGTACCTCCTGGCTCGAGGGCGTCGTCGCGGCGCCCGTTCGACCTCAGCGGGCCTTGACGTCCGGGTCGGGCAGGGTGATGTCGCGGATCGTCGCCTGCAGATCGTGATACGACTTCACGAAGGCGCGCAGCGTGCGCGCGGACGCGCCGAAGGACTCGAACTCGTCCGGCGTCATCCCGTCGGGCTCGTAGGCGCGCTGGAAGTCGGGAACGCGGGCCAGGAGATCGTCGATCAGCGCCTGATCCACGGGGACGTCCATCCGCGGGACCGGCGCGATGCCGCTCTTGTTGAACCGGACCTGCCAGGGGTAGGGCAGCGTCATCGAGACGGCGCCGCCGACGATCTCCGTCCAGTGGAGGCGATGGCGGTACGCCGCCGCGAGCAGGCGAGACCGGTAGCCGCGCTCCTGGAAGATCCCGTATGCGCGCTTGAACGCGGCGATGCCCGCCCAGTTGGGCGCGTCCGGATGGACCGAGAGGGCGTCGCGCTCGATGACGACCTTCATCCAGTCGTCGAGCCGGCCGATCATGATCGTGACGATCGGCGCCATCGAGGAGACGTCCTCGCCGGCCGCCGACCGCCGGGCCAGGCCGCGCTCGACGGCCTCGGCCGCGGCGAGCGCCTGCGGAACGGTGAAGCTCACCGTCGCGTTGATGTTCACCCCGCGGAACGTGGCCTCCTCGATCGCCGCGAGGCCCGCGGCGGTCACCGGGAACTTGACCTGGATGTTCGGGGCGAGGCCCGCGAACCGGACGCCCTGCTCGACCATGCGGGCGGGGTCGCGGTGGTTGGCGGGGTTCGTCTGGAGCGAGAGGCGCCCGCAGCGGCCGCCGTTCGCCACGAAGACGGGCTCGAGGACGGACGCCCCGCGGACGGCCATCTCCTCGATGATCGCCCAGGTCAGCTCGACCTCGCTCCACGTCGGGTTCTCTGCAGCGAGCTCGTGGACGCGCGGCACCCAGTGGGCCGACTCCTTCTTCATGACCTCGCCCACGATGCTGGGGTTCGAGGTCGCGCCCGTCGCGCCGCGCTCGACGGCGTACGTGAGCTCATCCACCGCACACGAGTCGTTCCAGTATCCGGTGGGGGTCTCGAGGGTCATCCGCAGAAGCGGGCTCTCCACCGCGGCGATGGTCATCGTTCTCTCCTCAGCGGGTCGGCAGCTTGCCGGGCGGGACGATCACGCAGTCCGGCAGCCCACGCAGGAACGCCTCGGGGCCGCCGGGGGTGTAGATGGCGAGGATGCGGAGCGGCTCCCAGGTCGTGTTGATCGTCGAGTGGAATGTGCCCTTGGGGATGTACGCCATGTCGCCCGGCTTCATGTGGCGCTCCATCGGGTTCCCGTCCTCGTCCTCGATCATCTGGTCGCCTTCGCCCGAGACGAAGTAGAGGATCTCGTCCGAGCCCGGGTGGTCGTGGCGCGCGTGGCCCTTGCCGGGATCGAGGATCACGAGGCCGCCGGTGGAGCTCGTGGCCCCGGTGACCCGCACCTCGCTCTGCCACTTGATCGTCCCCCAGTCGAAGACCTGGGTCTCGACGTCGTCGGGCGAGATGAAGCGCGTCTTCGGGTCAGTCATCGGGCCTCTCCATCCTCTGCGCCGCGTGGGTGCAGGCCATGTCCGATGCAGGCCATGTCCTCTGCGTATCATCGATTATCGATGCCGTCGGGGGCAAGCGCCCTCGCGGACCGGAAGCGCGGCGCGACCACGGCATCGGGAGGAAGGGGAGGCTTGCCTCTGGGAGGAGCCGGCGGCCGACCACCGCGATCGGGCGAACGCCCGGATCGAGTAGGGGCCGACCAGCAGAACGGCACTTGACTCGCCATGCCACCGGTCCCTATCGTGCACAATCGATTATCGAGCGTCTCTTCCCGCACCCTGACGCTGCCGAAGCGCAGCCCTGGCGAGAGGTGGTCCATTGTCGAAGGAGATGACCGACTTCCTGACGGTCTGCCTCAACGGCGTGACGCTCGCCGCGCTCTACTTCATCGTCGCGAGCGGGTTCACGCTGATCTTCGGCCTCCTGCGCACGACGAACATGGCGCACGGCTCGCTGTACGTCCTCGGGGCGTACGTGGGGGTCAGCGTGGTGACGATCACCGGCAGCTGGTGGATCGGGCTCCTGGCCGGCTTCGTCGCCGTCGCACTGATCGGGATCGCCATCCACCTGGGCCTGCTCTCGTGGATGGCGGGCCAGGACCTCCGCCAGGCGCTCGTGACGATCGGCCTCTCGATCATCATCGCGGACCTCCTCCTCGCCCACTACGGCGGCATCACGTACCAGATCCCGCCGCCGGACTTCGTTGCGGGATCGATCTCGCTGCCGTTCGTCGTCGGTGGCCAGTACAGCGCGTACCGCCTGTTCATGATCGTCATCGCAGCCGCGCTCGGCGGAGCTCTGTGGCTCATCCTCAACCGGACCCGTGTCGGCATGTACATCCGCGCCGGCATCGACGACCGCGACATGCTCTCCGCGCTCGGGGTGAACGTCTCGCGCGTCTTCCTCTTCGTGTTCGCCCTCGGCGCCGGCCTCGCCGGTCTCTCGGGGGTCGTCGGGGCGACGGCTCTCTCGATCTCGCCGGGCGAAGACGGCCGGTACCTGCTCTCGTCCCTCGTCGTGGTCATCGTCGGCGGGATGGGCAGCCTTGGCGGTGCGGCGATCGGCGCGCTCATCATCGGCCTCGCCGAGCAGATCGGCCTCTTCTACGCCCCGACCTACTCGATCTTCATCACGTTCGTCATCATGGCTGCCGTCCTCGCGGTCCGCCCGCAGGGCATCATGGGGCGGCCGGCGTGAGCGGCACCGCGGCCGCGGCGGGCGGGAAGGCGGCCCGCCGCTGGGGCCTGCCGCTCGCCGGGATCGCACTGCTGATCCTCTACCCGCTCGTCCTCCCGCTCCTGTTCAACGCGAACCAGGCGCGGTACTGGACGCTCTCGATCGGCTCCCAGTCGCTCATCCTCGGGATCGTCGCCCTCAGCCTCATCTTCATGTCGGGCTACGGCGGGATGGTCTCGCTCGCCCAGGCGGCGCTCGCCGGGTTCGCGGCCTACATGGTGGCCCTCATGAACCTGCTGCCGAGCACGACCGCCACCGGCGGGACGATCGGGCTGGGGCTGCCGTCGATCCCGTCGGCGGTCATCGCCCTCGTCCTTGCGACGCTCGCGGGCGCGCTCGTCGGCGCCATCGCGTCGCGCTCGTCGGGGATCTACTTCCTCATGCTGACGCTCGCGATCGCCGTGGGCTTCTTCTACGTCGTGCTGCAGAACTACCAGTTCCTCGGCGGCCACATCGGGTTCGCCGGGATCGTCGGCCCCACCGGACAGCCGCGCCAGAACCCGATCGCCTTCTACTACCTGTGCCTCGTGGTCGCGGGCCTGGCCTACGTCGGGCTTCGCTACCTCGTGCGGACGCAGCTCGGCCTGACGTTCCAGGGCATCCGCGACAACCCACGCCGGATGCGCGCGCTCGGGTACCGGGTCTCGCTCCACCGCGTCGCCATCTTCGCGATCGGCGGATTCGTCGCCGGCCTGTCGGGCGTCCTCGGTGTCTGGTACCGCGGCAACATCTCGCCGGGCGTGGTCGATCTCTCGCGCACGATCGACGTCCTCATCATCGCGGTCGTCGGCGGGCTCGGGTATCCGATCGGGGCGTTCGTCGGCGCCGTCGCCTTCCTCATCCTCGACATCTTCGCGAGCAGCGTGACGCTGTTCGGCTTCAGCTTCGACGAGCGGTTCAACACGCTCATCGGCCTTGCCTTCGTGGTGATCGTCATCGTCGCGCCCCACGGCCTCACCGGCCTCGTGGATCGCGGCTGGCGGGCCGCCAGACGCAGGTTCTCATCCGTCGGGGCACCAGTCGCGGCGGCAGCCGCCGATGTCCCTGTCGAGAACCCCATGGACGCGATCGCGGCGCCTCCGATCGATCCGATCGACCAGAGGGACCCTGATTCCATGGGCATCAGCAGGTAGCACGGAGGGCCTTGCTGGGGACGTGATAGGAGGAGTCGAGCCGGGTCTCGGCATCGGGCATGAGACCGCTCACCAGGAGGAGGACTGATGACGTTCACGACGACGAAGAAGCTCGTGATCCTTTCAGCCGCCGCCGCGATCCTCGCGGCGGCGTGTAGCAGCGGGAACGCGACCACCGCTCCGGCCGGAAGCGCCGCCGCGGGGACCGCGGCGCCGGCCGAGAGTGCGGCAGCAGCCTCGTGCTCCGGCCACACGATCAGCCTCGGCGGCCTCGCGACGCTCGAGGGCCCGTTCGCGGTCCCCGGCCAGGATTCGTTCCGCGGGATCGAGCAGGCGCTCAACACGTTCGCGACGCGAGCCGACAAGAAGGGCTGGTGGCTCGGCGACTGCGAGATCACCCTCACGAAGGAAGGCTCGGACGCCACGCCGGCCGTCGCGCTCGAGAAGGCCAAGAAGCTCATCGAGCAGGACAACGTCGACATCCTCATCGGCCCGCTCTCGGGTGACGAGGGTCTCGCGATCAAGGACTACGCGAAGACCGTGCCGGACAAGACGTTCGTCAACGGGTCGTCCGCGGCGCAGGACACCACGTTCCGCGACCCGGCCCCCAACTTCTTCCGCTTCTCCACGGACGGCGCCCAGTGGCAGGCCGGCCTGGGGTCGTACGCGTACAAGACCAAGAACTACCACAACGTCGTCACCGTGGCCGAGGACTACTCGTTCCCGTACACGCAGGTCGGCGGCTTCATGTACGAGTTCTGCGCGGCGGGCGGCCACGTGATCCAGAAGAACTGGGTCCCGCTCGGCACCAAGGACTACAGCTCCGTCGTCTCGAACATCCCGACGTCGGGCGTCGACGCGATCTACGTCGCCCTCGGCGGCTCGGACGCGATCAACTTCTTCACGCAGTACGCCCAGGCGGGCGGCAAGGCCAAGTTCATCGGCGGGTCGATCACCGTCGACCAGACGGTGCTCGGGACCACGGGCGCGTTCCAGGACCAGCTGGTCGGGACGATCACCGCGAGCCCGACCTCGGACACAGCGAACGAGCCGGCCTGGAACGAGTACGTGAAGGCGTACCACGAGCAGTTCCCGGATGGCCTGCCCTACCCGGGTCTCTTCGCCCTCAGCTACTACAACGAGACGGTCGGGGTCCTCAAGGGCCTCGCCGCCGTCAACGGCGACCTGAGCAACGGCCAGCAGGCGTTCATGCAGGCGCTCGCGAAGGTCGCGTTCGACGGCCCGACCGGCCACATCGCGCTCGACCAGAACCGCCAGGCGATCGGTCCGAACTACGTCTCCGAGATCCAGAAGGGCGCGGACGGCAAGCTCGCCGCCGTCGTCATCAGCAAGGCGGACAACGTCAACCAGACGCTTGGCCTGCCCGCTGACAGCCCGTACCTCGCCCAGCCGGTCAGCCGGGACTTCCCGAGCTGCCCGTGACCGTAGGATCGGCGTCCGAGGCGCTCGTCCCCGCCCTGCAGCTGCAGGGCGTGGGACGGCGCTTCGGCGCCCTTCAGGCTCTCCGGGATGTCACCATGGCGGTGGCACCCGGCGAGCGTCGCGCCATCCTCGGCCCCAACGGCGCCGGGAAGACGACGCTGTTCAACGTCGTCGCCGGCGACTTCCCCCCGACGTCCGGGACGATCCACCTGTATGGCACGGAGGTGACGCACCTCCAGCCCCACCTGCGGACGCGCCTGGGCCTCACCCGGACGTACCAGAACTCGCAGCTCTTCATGGGACTGACGGTCGCCGACAGCCTCTACCTCGCCGGTCGCGGCGTCCGCGGCGGACGCTTCAGCATGCTCCGCCCGCGCGCGGCTGATCCGGCCCTCGTCCGCGGCAGGGAGATCGCCGAGACGGTCCACCTCGGGGAGGTCTACGACCGGTCGGTCGGGTCCCTGTCCCATGGCCAGCAGCGACAGCTCGAGGTCGGCATGGCGCTCGCGGGCAATCCACGGCTCCTCATGCTCGATGAGCCCGCCGCAGGCCTCTCGCGCGGTGAGAGGACGCTCCTGATCGACCTCCTGCGAAGCCTGCCGCGCGACGTCACCGTGATCCTCGTCGAGCACGACATGGACGTGGCGCTCGCGGCCGCCGACAGGGTGACGGTGATGCAGGAAGGGGCCATCGTGGTCGAAGGGTCCCCGGACGAGATCCAGGCGAACACGACCGTCCAGGACATCTACCTCGGCCATCACGTGGGTACGCACCATGGCTGAGCCCGTCCTGGCCATCGCCGACCTCAACGTCCGCTACGGCCAGAGCCACATCCTCCAGGGCGTGAACCTCGAGGTGGGCACCGAGCCGCTCTCGCTCATCGGCCGCAACGGGATGGGCAAGACCACGCTGTGCAACGCGATCACCGGCCTCGTCGCGTCGACGGGATCCGTGAAGCTCGCGGGCGTCGAGCTCGTCGGGCGCAAGCCGCACGAGATCGCCCGGGCCGGCGTGGGCTACGTGCCGCAGGGCCGGCGCGTCTTCGCGTCCCTCTCCGTCGAGGAGCACCTCCGCATGGTCGCGAAGCGTGGCAGCGACGGGTGGACGATCAAGAGGATCTACGAGCTCTTCCCGTCCCTCGCGGCCCGCAAGAAGCACGGCGCGACGCAGCTCTCGGGCGGCGAGCAGCAGATGCTCGCGATCGCGCGCGCGCTCCTGCTCCGACCGCACCTGCTCGTCATGGACGAGCCGTCCGAGGGCCTCGCGCCGATCGTGGTGGAGAACCTCATCGAGACTCTCAGGAACGTCGCGAAGGAAGGGGTGGGGCTGCTCCTCGTCGAGCAGAACCTCGGCGTCGCGACCTCGGTCTCGGGCCGCATCGCGATCATGGTCACGGGCCTGATCGCCGTCGAGACGACGTCCGCGGAGCTGCTCGCCGACGAGGCGTCGCAGCGCCGCTTCCTGGGCGTGAGCAGCGCCCGCACGGAGGCCGTCCCGGCCTCGTCATAGGAGGGTTCGCATGGCCAGCGTCGTGCTGCTCGGGACCTTGGACACGAAGGGTCCGGAGTATGCGTTCCTCCAGGACCGGGTCCGCGACGCCGGGTGCGACGTGATCCTCGTGGACGCGGGCGTGATGAGCGAGAGATCGCCCGGTGATGTCACGGCCGACGAGGTCGCGATGGCCGCGGGCGAGGACCGGGCGGCGCTGGCCGCGGCGGGGGATCGCGGACCGGCCGTCGCGGCGATGACCCGCGGCGCGGTGACTGTGATCCGGCGGCTCTACGAGGAGGGCCGGCTCCACGGCATCCTGGGGATCGGCGGTTCCGGCGGCTCGTCGCTGATCTCGGCCGCGATGCAGGGTCTCCCGGTGGGGGTCCCCAAGCTCCTCGTCTCCACCATGGCATCGGGCGACACACGGCCGTACGTCGGCACCTCCGACATCGCGATGATGTACTCGGTCGTCGACATCGCCGGGATCAACGGGCTCTCGGAGAAGATCCTCACGAATGCTGCGGCCGGGATCGCGGGGATGGCGAAGGCGACCGAGAGCTTCGTCTCGCGCATCGAGAAGAAGCCGCTCGTAGGCGCGACGATGTTCGGTGTCACCACGCCCTGCGTGACCACCGCCCGCGAGTGGCTCGAGGCCCACGGGTACGAGGTCCTCGTCTTCCACGCGACCGGCGCCGGAGGGCGCTCGATGGAAGCGCTCATGGAGGCCGGCTTCATCACGGCCGCCCTCGACATCACGACCACCGAGCTCGCCGACGAGCTCGTGGGCGGGGTGCTGTCCGCCGGACCCGACCGGCTCGAGATGGCCGGCTCCCTGGGGATCCCGCAGGTCGTGTCGCTCGGTGCGCTCGACATGGTGAACTTCGGGCCGCTCGACACTGTCCCGGCCCCGTTCAAGGACCGGAACCTCTACGTGCACAACGCGACCGTCACGCTCATGCGCACCACGAAGGACGAGTGCGCGGAGCTGGGGCGGATCATCGCGCGCAAGCTCAACGCCGCGAAGGGACCGCTCACGGTCTTCGTCCCCCTCCGAGGCGTGTCGATGATCGACGTCGCGGACAAGCCGTTCTACGACGCCGAGGCGGACGCGGCGCTCATGGGCGAGCTGCGCGCCGGGCTGCGGCCGGGCGTCGAGCTCGTCGAGGTCGACACGGACATCAACGATCCGGCGTTCGCGACGGCGATGGCGGAGCGCCTCGACGCTCTCTATCGCGCGTGGGTGGCGGATCGGTAGATCGGGTCACAGGAGGGAACGCGTGAACGGTCAGGAGGCGCTGGCGCGCCTGCGGAAGACGATCGCCGACGGTGGCGTCGTCATCGGCGCCGGGGCCGGGACGGGCCTGTCGGCGAAGTGCGCCGAGGCCGGCGGGGCCGACCTCATCATCATCTACAACTCGGGCCGCTACCGGATGGCCGGCCGCGGGTCGCTCGCCGGATGCATGCCGTACGGCGACGCGAACGCGATCGTGATGGAGATGGCCGGCGAGGTCCTCCCGATCGTGAAGGAGACCCCCGTCCTCGCGGGCGTCTGCGGGACCGACCCGTTCCGCCTGATGCCCGTCTTCCTCGAGGAGGTCAAGCGCGTCGGATTCTCCGGCGTCCAGAACTTCCCGACGGTCGGGCTCTGCGACGGCCAGTTCCGGCAGAACCTCGAGGAGACCGGGATGGGCTACGGGCTCGAGGTCGACATGATCCGCGACGCCCACAACGCCGGTCTGCTGTGCAGCCCATACGTCTTCGACACCGACCAGGCCAGGGCGATGGCGAAGGCCGGCGCGGACGTCGTCGTCGCGCACATGGGCCTGACGACGAAGGGAGCGATCGGCGCGACCACCGCCCTCACCCTCGACGATTCCGTGAAGCGGATCCAGGCGATCCGCGACGCGGCCGTCTCGGTGAAGCCGGACGTCATCGTCCTCTGCCACGGCGGACCGGTCGCCGAGCCGGAGGACGCCGAGTACGTCCTCACGCGGACCGAGGGGGTCGCGGGCTTCTTCGGCGCGTCGAGCATGGAGCGCCTGCCCACCGAGATCGCGATCACCGAGAACATGAAGCGCTTCAAGAGGATCGGGGGCGCGGCGGCCTGACGGCCGCGCAGGCCACGAGCAACGCACAGGAGGCGACACGTGCCGCTCAAGGAAGAAGTCCTCGGCCAGTTCCTCGGGGATGCGTCCTTCCCGATCGAGTGGACGTCCGAGACTGAGAAGCTCCTCTTCTGGGTCTACGACGATCTGCACTGCCCGAAGCCGCTCAGCCCGATGTACGAGGACATCGGCGGCTGGTGGCTCTCGTGTGATCACATGTTCCGCCGGTTCGGCACACCGTTCGCGACGGACTGGATCTACAAGAACATCAACGGCTACCTGTACACGGCGGCGATCCCGGCCGAGAAGGGGCTCGTCGTCGAGACGCAGGAATACAACTACCGCACGAACCCGATCGTCCCCGAGGACACCGAGTACGAGGGGAAGATCGGCGCCTACCTCGGCGCGGTCCTCCCCGTCTACGGCCACAACTTCACCCACTGGTGGCGCACCCGGTTCGTCCCGGAGATGCAGCGGAACTTCGACTACATCGAGGGGATGCTGGACAGGAAGGACGAGCTGAGCCTCGCCGACGTGGCGGTCCTCCTCGAGGACGCCATCGACATGCACGACCGCCACTGGAAGATCCACTGGATGCTGAACTTCGCGCAGCTGAGCGCGACGCTCAACCTCCGGGCGGCCATGGAGAAGACCCACGGCAAGGTCGACGAGGCGCTCCTCGGCCGCCTCCAGAGCTCCGCGAGCGACCGGAACTGGGACAAGATCCGGGCCCTCTGGGAGATGAAGGAGGAGATCAAGAGCGACCCGACCCTCCGCGCCGCGTTCGACAAGCCGACCGCTGCCGAGATCGTCCCGGCCCTCGAGGCCTCGGAGCGCGGCCGCCGCTTCATCGGCGAGCGGGTGGTCCCGTACCAGAAGGAGTTCGGCTGGCACGCCGTCTGGAGCCACGAGTTCATCTTCCCGAGCTTCCGGGAGGACATGAACCCCGTCATCCAGCTCGTCCGCGACCAGTACAGCGACGACTACGACTACCCGTCGAAGGTCGCGGCCCTCAAGGCCGACATCGACGCCGCGGCGACAGAGGTCCTCCAGGGGCTCTCAGGCGAGGCGCTCGAGGAGATGCGCGCCGCCAACGAGATCAACCTCAAGATGGCGCCGCTCACCCCGGACCACCACTTCTACATCGACCAGGGCGCGAACGCGCATGTCCGCCTCGTCCTCATCGCCCTCGGCGAGAAGCTCGTGGCGCAGGGCTATCTCGACCGGCCGGACGATGTCATCTTCTTCCGCTACAACGTCCTCCGCGAGTTCATCGGGGCCCCGGACGCCACGACCGGGCGCGCGATCGTGGCGGCGGCACGCGCGAAGTGGGCCGCCGCAGAGACGGTCAGGCCGCTCGCGTGGGTCGGCACGGTCACGAAGACCCAGCTCGCCTTCCCGTACCTCAACCTCTGGGGCTTCCCGGACAAGTTCTACCGGTCGCAGGAGCGCGAGCACGGCAAGGTGACCGGCATCACGGGCTCGCCCGGCGTCGTCGAGGGCGTGGCGCGCGTCGTCATGTCGGTGGACGAGTTCGACAGCCTGCAGCCGGGCGAGATCCTCGTCTGCGAGATGACCAACCCGGCGTGGCAGGTCCTGTACGGGAAGATCATCGCGGTCGTCACGGATGCCGGCGGGACGGTGTCCCACCCGGCGGTCCTCGCCCGCGAGTACGGCATCCCGGCGGTCGTGGGCACGTCCGTGGCCACGTCGACCATCAAGACCGGCGACCGCATCCGCGTCGACGCGTCGCACCCCAAGGACGGCGTCGTCATCATCCTCTAGCCAGCCCCACGAGGGGAGAGAAGACCCACACATGCCCCGCGAGTCCGAGATCCCGCGCAGCGTCCTCGCCGATCAGGTGAAGGATCGCCTCCTGCAGGCGATCCTCGAGGGTCGGTATGCCCCCGGGTCCCGCATCGTCGAGACCCGGGTGGCGAGGGAGTACGGCGTCAGCCAGGCGCCCGTCCGCGAGGCGCTGCGCGGCCTCGAGGCGATCGGGGTGATCGAGATCAACGCGTTCCGCGGCGCCCGCGTGCGGCGCCCGTCGACCGGCCAGCTCATGGAGGCGTTCGCCGTCCGCACCGAGCTCGAGAAGCTCGGTGCACGGCTCGCCGTCCCGCGGGTGACCGACGCGGACGTCGCGGAGCTCGAAGGCTACATCCGCGAGATGCGGCGCGCGGCGCGCGAGGGCGACTCGTACGCCGAGGCGACCGCCGACGCGGCCTTCCACGGCCGCGTCATCGAGATCGCCGCCAATGCCACGCTCGCGCGCGTCTGGCGCCATCTCGAGCCGTTCTCCCGCACGTACATCACGCTCGTGATCCCCGGCGTGGACCGCGAGCGGATCGCGGGCCTCCACGATCCGGTCCTCGACGCGCTTCGCGACGGGGACGCCGTCCTCGCCGCGGCGGCCCTGGATCGCCACTTCGAGGTGGCCGGATCGATGCTCGGGAACCTGTGGCTCGACGTCTCGTCGCCGAACGGCGACGACGGAGCGGGAGTCGGGTCGTCGGTCGCACCGACCATCGACGCCCCGGCCCCGCACGACAGCCCCGTCGAGGTCGGCTCAGCCTGACCCGCGGCATCTCCCGCACGCCGGCCATCGGGCGCGCGCGGTCGCAGAAGCTGTCACAGCGTCATCGATTATCGATTAGATTATCCGTAGACAGTCGCCCTCACCGCGGCGCTCCCGAACAGGCAGCGCGCCATGCGCATCGGAATGAACGCGCGCGACCCGAGCCCACCCGGGCCGCGCCACGGAAGGAGACCATGACCGGACCGCTGCGACTCACCGAGGAGATGTCCTGTGGCGCCGCTCGCCTGCGCGTCGACGTCTACGGGGGCGAGCCCCGCGAGCACGTCCTCGACGACCTGAACTTCCTCAACTACCGGCTCGCGGACGTCCGGATCTCGCCCGAGGTGACACTCGCGGCACCCGACATCGTGTGGGACCAGGACGGCGAGAAGGCCGTCGCGTACGACGGCCGGACCGTCCGCTTCACCGGCGCCTGGCCGGCCGGCCCGATCCAGAAGGTCGTCGTCGCCGTCCTCGCGCTCCGGATGGAGCAGGTCGGACTTCACCCGTCCCACAGCGCAGCCGTCAACTACCGCGGCAAGACCATGCTCTTCCTGGGCGGCGAGTCGAACCACGGCAAGTCGATGGGCCTCATCGAGGCCGGTCGTCGCGGCGCGCTCCAGGTCGCGTCGGAGACGACCGTCATCAGCGAGGACGGCCGTGCCGTCATGGGCTCGGTGGACACGTTCCTCCGCAAGCGGACCGAGGGGACGGAGCGCTCCGACAAGGCTGCCCCGAACAAGGGCGTCGAGAAGTTCTGGGGCGAGATGCCCACGTGGGGCTTCTACACGGGCCAGCCGAACATCGACCTCGTCATCGTCCCGGCGATCGACGGCAACTTCGACCCGGCGACGAACGAGCTCATCCCGTTCGAGCGCCAGTTCCAGTTCCTCCACTCGCTGCAGAACTACTTCCTCACGAACGAGCTGCTCGCGCCCGGCCACGTCATGCCGATGGTGGACGACGACGAGCTGCGTCGGAAGCGGGCGGTCTTCGTCGACAGGTTCTGTGCGCGTCCCTTCTTCTTCATCCGTGCGGCGACCCCCCAGGTCCTCCTGGACGAGGTCGATCGGATCCTCTGAGCCGGAGGCCTCACCCGATGTACGCGTTCGCGTACGAACGACCGGCGACTCTCGCAGAGGCGCTCGCACTGCTCGAGGCGCACGGGCCCGACGCGCGCCTGCTCGCGGGCGGCACGGACCTGATCATCCGTCTCCGTGACGGGTCGGCTCGGCCGGCAGTCGTCATCGACGTGAAGCGGATCCCCGAGCTGTGCGGCGGGATCCGCGAGGAGGACGGGCGCCTCGTCATCGGGGCAAGCACCGTCATGACCGACATCGCCGCCGATGCGCGCGTCAGGCGACGCTTCACCGCGCTCGCCGAGGCGGCGTCCGTCGTGGGCTCCGTCCAGATCCGCAACCGTGCGACGCTCGCCGGGAACATCTGCAACGCGTCGCCGGCGGCCGACACCGCTACGCCGCTCCTCGTGTACGACGCGACGGTCGTCGCCGCCGGCCCGGGCGGCCTCCGACGGATCCCGATCGACGACTTCTTCGTCCGGTCCGGGGTCACGACGCTCGCGCCCGGCGAGATCGTGACGGCCGTCGAGCTCCCGTTCCCGGACGGCCCGATCGGAGCGGCCCACACGCGGCGGACGCGGCGGCGAGGGCACGACCTCGCGTCGGTGACGCTGTCGTGCGCCGTCGACGCGACGGGCAGGACGCGGATCGCGTACGGGAGCGTGGGCCCACGACCGGTGCTCGTCGTCGACGAGAGCGGGATCCTGGCAGACCCGGTCGCTCCCGCCGAGGCGAAGGCCGCGGTCCTCGAGACGGTCTTCGCGGGTGCGAGCCCGTCGCCGCGATCGATGCGGGCGAGCCCCGAGTACCGGCTCGCGATGCTCCGCGTGCTCGGCGCGCGCGCCATCGCGACGGCGCTCGACCGGATGGCCCGGGGGTGACGAGATGACACGGACGGTCCCCATCAGCCTCAACGTCAACGGGCGCCCCCGCACCGTCGACGTGGCGCCCAACCACACCCTGCTCGAGGTCCTCCGCGAGGACCTCGACCTCACCGGCACGAAGGAGTGCTGCCTCGTCGGCGAGTGCGGTGCGTGCACCGTCATCGTCGACGGCCGCTCCGTCGACTCGTGCCTCATGCTCGCCATCGAGGCCGACGGAGCCGACGTCCTCACCGTGGAGGGTCTCGCCGCCGATGGCCGTCTGAGCCCGCTGCAGGCGGCCTTCCTCGACAAGGGCGGCGTCCAGTGCGGCTTCTGCATCCCCGGCCAGATCATGTCGGCCCATGCGCTCCTCGCGGAGAACCCCCACCCCTCGCGCGCCGAGGTGGAGGAGGGGATTGCCGGCAACCTCTGCCGGTGCGGCTGCTACGAGCAGATCTTCGAGGCGATCCTCGCGACGGCCGAAGGGGTCGAGCGATGAGCCGCGATCGCATCGGCACCTCCCCGAACCGCGTCGGTGGGATCGGCCGGGTCACGGGCAGCCAGCAGTACGTCGCGGACATCAAGCTGCCCGATGCCCTCGAGGTGAAGCTCGTCACGCTCGACGTGGCCCGGGCCCGGATCCTCTCGATCGACTCCACCGCCGCCCTCGCGGTGCCGGGCGTCCACGCGGTCCTGACCGCCGCGGACCTCCCGCAGCCGGTCCCGCGGTTCGGTCCCCAGTTCATCGACCGCCCCGTCCTCGCCGATGGCGAGACGAAGTACCACGGCGAGCCGGTGGCCGCCGTCGCGGCCGAATCGAAGGACGCGGCCGAGGAGGCCGCGCGGCTCGTGAAGGTCGCGTACGAGGAGCTCACCCCGATCGTCACGATCGCGGACGCCCTCGCGCCCGGCGCGGATCTCGTCCAGGATCCGTCGATCCGGCCGAACGACCCGCTGGCGGGGACGAACGTCCTCCGAGAGCACCGCTTCGGCTGGGGCGACGTGGACGCGACCCCGGCCGACGTCGTGGTAGAGGGCGACTACACGTTCCCGATGGTCACCCACTTCGCGATCGAGACACACGCGTACATCGCGGCTCCCGATGGCGACGGGATCTCGGTGTGGAGCACGATCCAGCACCCCAACTGGCTCCAGCGCATCCTCGCCGGGGTCCTCGGGATGCCACTCGCGAAGGTGCGCGTCTACGCCCCGGACCCCGGCGGCGGGTTCGGCGGCAAGCAGCACGCGAAGTACGAGCCGCTCGTCGCGTTCCTGGCGCTGCGGACCGGCCGGCCATGCCGGCTCGTCCTCACGCTCGAGGAGACGTTCAAGGCCGTCCGGCGCACGACCACGCAGGTCCACGTGCGGACCGGCGTCATGTCCGACGGGTCGCTCGCGTTCGTCGAGGTTGACGCCGACTACAACATCGGCGCGTACGCCGACATCGCCGACCGGGTCGTCGCGAAGGGGAGCTACCCCGCCGCGGGCCCGTACCGGATCCCTGCTGTCCGGATCCTCTCGCGGAGCATCCTCACGCACACGACGCCGGCGACGGCGTTCCGCGGCTTCGGCAACCCGCAGGTGAACTGGGCCGTCGAGTCGAACCTCGACGCGGCAGCCCGCGCCATCGGGATGGACCGGCTCGAGATCCGCCTGAAGAACGTCGCCCGCACCGGCGACACGCTCAACCCGGTGGACACACGGTGCGACGGGGAGTGGGACCAGTCCGTGCGGAAGGCTGCCGAGATGATCGGCTGGGGGAGCCCGCTCCCGCCCGGTCGCGGCCGCGGGATCGCCCTCGGGATCAAGTCCGGGCCGACGACGGGCCTCTCGTACTCGACGGTCCGCCTGCTCTCCGACGGGAGCGTGATCGTCCTCGCCGGCACGTCCGACATGGGCCAGGGCGCGCGCACGGTCTTCGCCCAGATCGCGGCGACCGAGCTCGGCGTCCCGCTCGAGCGGATCGCGGTCGTCATGGGCGACACGAGCATCGTGCCGTACGACCAGCAGACCTCGGCGAGCCGCTCGACGGTCCTCATGGGCAACGCCGTCCTGTCGGCCTGCCGCGACGTGCAGGCGAAGCTGCGGGCGATGGCGGCCAGGGTCCACGGGATCCACGAGGCGTCGATCACGGCGGAGGGTGGCGTCGTCCGCCTGCCCGACCGCGAGCTGAGCGTCCTCGAGGTCCTCAAGCCCGGGCTCGGTCGGATGGGCGGCGAGGTCATCGGCAACGGGATGGCGCGCAAGGACGCCGAGCCGGACCATCCGCTCTCGGGCAGCGCCGCCTTCTTCGAGTTCAACTGCACGGCGGTCGAGGCCGAGGTGGACGAGGAGACGGGCGACATCACGATCGTGAAGCACGTCACCGTCTCGGACGTCGGCAAGGCACTGAACCCGCTCCAGGTCCGGATGCAGGACGAGGGCGCGGCCATCCAGGGGCTCGGCCACACCCTGATGGAGCACTACATCTACGACGACAGGGGACGCATCCGGAACCTCGGCGCGATCGACTACCGGATCCCGACGAGCATGGACCTCCCGCTCCACATGGAGAGCGCGATCGTCGAGAACGCGGACGGCCCCGGGCCGTATGGCGCGAAGGGGATGAGCGAGGGGGCACTCCTCTGCGTCGCCTCCGCGGTGGGTGCGGCGGTCCGGGACGCGACCGGCGCGGACCTCCGCGATCTGCCCCTGACACCCGAGGTCGTGTGGCGTGCCCTGCGCGAACGCGACCGCAAGAACGCGGAGGTCACCGCGCGATGACACCCCCGCCCGACATCGGGCCGATCGGCCAGCTGCCGCCCGAGCAGATCGTCCGCGCCGCCACGCTCGTCCGCGAGGGCCGGATGATCTCGCTCGCGGCGACGCGGTATCCCGGGATGCCCCTCTTCCCGGGGCATCCGCCCTTCCAGGTCCTCAACTACCGGACGCCCCGAGGGATCCGCGTGGCGGGCGCCCAGCCGTGGGGGCCGGTCAACGACGCGTTCCTCGGCTACATGGCCGAGTACGTCATGGGCACATCCCACTCGGGCGCGCACATGGACGCCCTCGCCCACATGACGGTCGGCGAGGACATGCACTGGTACGGCGGCGGGAACGCCGACGCGCACCTCACCGATTTCGGGCCTGTCCATCTCGACGCGTCCACGATGCCCCCGTTCTTCACGCGCGGCGTCCTCATCGACGCGGCCGGCCACCGCGGCGTCGAGTGCCTCCCCAAAGGGTCGCCGATCGACGCCGCCGAGATGGAGGCCATCTGCGCCGCCGAGGGCGTGACGGTGGGGAAGTGGGACGTGGTCGTCATCCGGACCGGCTACGCGGGCCTCTATCCGGACGTCGAGAAGATGGCCGCCCACAAGACGCCAGGCCCGGACATCTCGGCAGCCCGCTGGATGCTCGAGCGCGGGATCGTCGCGTCCGGGACGGACACCGAGACGTACGAGGTCCAGCCCGCGCCCGATCCGGGCCCGACAGGCAACCCACAGCCGGTCCATACCGCGCTGCTCATCGAGAACGGCGTGTACGTGATGGAGAGCCTCGACATGGAGGAGCTCGCGCGCCAGCGCATCTACGAGTTCCTCTTCGTCGCACTCCCCGTGAAGATCAAGGGTGCCACCGGGTCGATGGTCGACCCGGTGGCTGTCGTCTGAAGGAGGAACCGGTGCCCGACACGATGCAGGCCCTCGTCGTCCTCGAGCCGAACCGGTTCGAGATCCGCGAGGTCCCGGTCCCCGTCCCCGGACCGAACGAGGTCCTCGCCCGGGTCCGCGCCGTCTCGATCTGCGGGACCGACGCGCACCTCATCCGTGGTGACTACCCGGGCTTCTGGCCCCCGTCGTTCCCCTTCATCCCGGG